>CAZWHE010000059.1:0-22071 GCA_964633825.1 uncultured Phycisphaerales bacterium
GCGTTGCCCGGATGCTTGCGCCCCATGGAAAGCTCGAATCGCTCGAGATTCACGACCTGGCGAGAGATCACGTCGCCTATTCTGTCAAGGTGTCGGCTCCCGCGCTGTCGAAAGCCCCCAATGACTGCTGCTATCTCCAGCTCCTCGATCCGTCCTGGTTTGTCGATGGGGTGCTTCCTAATATTTTCAGAAAACCGCCTTCGAAACGGAGCACGCCCGTTTATGTGGATCATCCCGTGACATGCAGCGCCAGAATCACCGTGGAACTGCCCGAAAACCTCGACCTGCTCTACATGCCGTCCTCAGCCGAGCTGGTCAAAGATTTCGGGTCTTGCGTCGTGGCATGGAACGCCGATGGCCGGACGCTGACCCTGGAGTATGCTTTCGATCTCGCCAAGGGCGTTGTCGAGCCCGGCCGATACCCCGGTCTGCGCGAGCTTCTGCTCCGAGCCGGTGATAAGAATGCCTCTCTTCTCGTGTTCGGCCCGGTACGCGGCTGAGTCTGGTCCGGCGCGATGTCATCGGGAGGCTCTGTTTCTGTTGATCGGATCGAACGCATCCACAATGCGGCCGTCGTGATCGACACTCACTGTGACACCATACTCAGGGTCGATGAAGCCGGTTTCGACTTCATGTCCCGGAACCTGACCGGGCATGTGGACTATCCCCGCATCCGTGAGGGCGGCCTCGACGCCGTGGTCATGGCCGTCTATTTGGGAAAAGCCGAGCGCACGGGCGAGCTCGTCGAGAAAGCCCTGGACAGAATCGGCCGAATCCGGTCGCTGGCTGATGAGAACGCTTCTTCTCTCGAGGTCGCCTGTTCAGCACAAGAGATCCTTCGCATCAAGGCCGAAGGGAAGACGGCCCTGGTCATCGGGATCGAGGGGGGGCACATCATCGACGGGAGTCTCCATGTCCTCAACGAATTCTACCGGAAGGAGGTCCGGGTCATGACGCTGACCCACACCTTCCACAACGAGCTTGCCGATTCCGCCGGATTCGGAGAAGAGCTGGCGCCGTTGCACGGCGGCCTCTCCGCTTTCGGAAGGGATGCGGTCCGGGAGATGAACCGTCTCGGCATGGTCGTCGACGTGTCTCATGTTTCGGATGACACGCTCCGCCATGTGCTCGATGTCTCGGAAGCGCCCGTCATTGCGTCTCATTCGGGCTGCCGTTCGCTCTGCGACCATCCCCGGAATATCAGCGATGAAATGATCAGGGCCATGGCCGCAAGGGGGGGCGTGATCCAGATCGTTTTCTTCAACGGTTTTATCGATCCAGAATACAAGAGAAAGACAGGGGCCGTGAAAAAAAGACGCGAGCCTCTGGAAGCCCGGGCGAAAGAAAAGCACCCCGAGGGAAGCGAAGACCTCGTCAAGGAGCTCTTCCGGATATGGAGAGAGAACCCGCCCGAGGGGACGCCCCTCTCCCTGCTCCTCGATCACATCGACCATGTGATCGATCTCGTCGGCCCCGACCACGTCGGGCTCGGCTCCGACTGGGACGGCATTCCAACGACCGTTGACGGTGTGGAGGATTGTTCCAAGCTCCCCAATATTACGAAAGGCCTTTTCGAAAGAGGGCACGACGAGGAGAGCGTGAGAAAAATCCTGGGAGGAAACTTCCTCCGCGTCTTTCGCGAAACCGCTTCCCGGCGGGCCGAATAATAACCCCGCGAATGCTATTCTTTCGTCAATGCCCGCCAGACTCGTTCCAGCTCTTCAATGACCTGAGGGAGCGTCAGGTCGTCCGCGTCGATCGAGGCGTGGCACGTCTCGGAATAGACTTTGGCGCGGTTCGAGGCGATGAGCCTTATCTCTTCTTCGAGGGGGAGCTGCGTCAGGGGCGGACGGTCACCGCTGCTCCGTCTCGAGAGCAGGGTCTCGGGGCGGCACTTCAGCCAGACGACGCGGCCCGCATTCCTGAGAATCTTCCTGTTTTCGGGAGAGAGGGGCATTCCTCCGCCGGCGGCAATGACGTGTCCCGTAAGATTTCCGAGTGAACGGGCCACACGGGATTCGACCCTGCGGAACGCTTCTTCCCCTTTCTCGCAAAAGATCCGGTCGATGGAACGTTTTTCGATCCTTTCGATTTCATCGTCCGTATCGAGGAAGGGAACATTGACTTTTTCGGCGAGCCCGCGGCCGGCTGCGCTTTTTCCCGAGGCCCGCTGTCCGATGATGATGAGGTTCATGATTTTCGGCCCTGCCGACGTTTTCGGCCCTGTTTCTTTACGGCGGCGATTCCGCCCACTTTCCGGGCCAGCATTTCCAGGTCTCGGGGCTTTGCCGGCGGACAGCGGAAGAGATCGAGCTGCCGCGATCCTTGCTCGGCCCAGATGACGGCTCCGGCGCCGACACGGGCTTTCGATGCCAGGGCCCGTTCGACGAGGGGAGAGGTGCGGCCAGCGAGAACGCCGTCGAGGACGATCTTGTCTCTGAGATCGACTTCCTCCGGAACGGGATCGCTCCTCTCCTCCCGGCCGCCAACGGGCGTGGCGTTGAACAGGATCTGAAAGGGGAGGTCTTTCAGGGCCTTGACGGGAAGACAATCCTCCCAGGGCCCGACGTCTTCGATAGGGCTTCTTCCCAGCAGCGTGACAATTATTCCCAGGTCCGCCAGGGCCCAGGCGGCGGCCCGGGCGAATCCGCCCGTTCCCAGGATCGCGGCTTTCTGGCCCGAACGTCCCCCCAGCTTCTTGGTTACCGTGGCGATGGCGGCAATGTCGGTGTTGGCTCCGCGCCAGATTCCGTCTTTCAAGTAAAGGGTGTTGACCGACTTGGCGTTTCGGGCCTCTTCGTCGAGCTCGTCGGCGAGATCCAGGGCGTTTATTTTGTGGGGGATCGTGACGCTTGCACCCACAAGGCCGAGGCGAATGAGCGTATTGAATGCCTCGCCCGGCCTCTCGGTGACGGCGGGCAGGTAGCAGGCCTCATAGGAATTTTTCCGGAAGAGATGGTTGTAGACCAAGGGGCCCGGAGAGCTCCCGATCGATTCCCCTCCGATCAGGGCGAAGAGCGGAACCTCTTTTTTCAGCGGAAGGCCGAAGGAAAGAGCGGTTTGCAAGTCGGGCATGTCCGGGACCGGGGCCTCGGCCGCGTCTGCGGCGATGTATGTCCAGGCGCTGCCGAGGCGATTGTACAGGATCCTGGTCAGGCTGCCGGCCCGGCCCATACCGACTAGAACCGCCGGCCTATCCCGGGCGGTTACGACAAAGCGTGTGAGGTCGGCGGCATCATCGATGGGGAGAGCCAGCTTGATCGCATCGCCCGGGGAACGAGTCAGAAGCGTCATGGCGCCCTGGATTTCACCCGTGCCGGCGTTTTGATCCAGGTGGATGGAGCGAAGGATCTTCGTTCTGAATAAACGGGCGGACGCTTCGATTTTCTTGTATATGCTGTCCGAAAGGTCTGCTTCCACGTCGATCCAGCCCACTCCCAGGGAGCAGACGCTCTTGATAAGGTCGATCCGTTCCTCTTCCGTTCCCTTGAAGAGGCCGCCGTCCTTTTTGCGCCTGCATGCGGCGATGATCCTTTTCGGATCGCCGGGGATGAAGGAATTGGACCCCGGCATTCCGTCGAGAGCGTCGAGCCTGATCTCTTGAAGAGGATATGCCCTGCTTTTCTCGAGGCGCTTCGAAAGGGAGCGCACGTTTTTTTCCATCCCCGTGATGCAGAGCATGGTCAGAGCCTCTTTTCGAGAACCGATCGGACGAGTGCGGGCTCTAGCCGGACCGTGAATGACCCGTCCTTTCCCGCCGCCATCGTGCCGACAGCTTCGGGGAGTGAGAACCGGATCTCGCCCCTTCGATTTTTTTTATCCTTTTTCATTGCTTCCATCACTTTTGAGACAGGTTCGGGCCATTCGGATTTGGCCCATTCGAAGGAGGGCTTGAGCCCCATGGCGCCGAGACCTTCTCTGAGCAGGTTTCCCTCCTTTTCAGGAAGGATGCCCGCCTCTTCCGCCAGGAAGGATTCGACGACCATGCCCGCTGAAACCGCGGCTCCGTGCGGGATCGTGTAATCGGAGAGCCTCTCGAGCGCATGGCCCACGGTGTGGCCGAAATTGAGTATCTGCCGTCTCGAGTGATCCCGCGCGTCCTGTGCCACGGCGTCGCTCTTGACGGCAATCGCTTTTCCAAGGATCTCGGCCGTGTGAAGCGGGTCGACCGTCGGGTGGAATCCTTCTTGTGCAAGCGAGAGGAAGAGGGACCGGTTCGCAACGATTCCGGCCTTGGCCATTTCCGCCAGGCCGTTGAGTGTTTCCTTTTCGGGAAGCGTTTCCAGGCAATCCACGTCAACAATGACGGCCAGAGGGTGATGAAAAGCTCCCACGAGGTTCTTGCCGGCCCGAGTGTTGACGCCGGTCTTTCCGCCGATCGCGGCATCTATCATGGCCAGAAGGGATGTGGGAAGAAGGAGCGACGGAATCCCCCTATAATAAGTGGAAGCGCAAAAACCGGCCAGGTCCATGGTCACGCCGCCGCCGAGTCCGACCATCAGCGTGTCCCGGCCGATCTCGTTTTCGAGCATTTTATCTTCAATCATTTCCTTTACGGCCCTGGTTTTAGTCGATTCGCCGGAAGGGAAGACGATGCGCAGGACAGGGAGGCGGCTCCCGAGCAGCGCGGCGGCTCTCTCTCCATAAAGCTCGTCGACAATTTCGTCGGCCGTAAGAATCGCCTGGGAAATAGATGAAGGGATGAAGCTCGGAATCTGATCGAAAGCACCTGATCCAACGATAATTGTGCATTCCGGTTCTTCTGTGCCGGGCTTTACTTTGAAAGTTGAAAAGGCCAAGACGACCTCCTTCTCAAGGCTTTCTCAGCGGATTTCATCAACGTTCTCCATCGATGGACTCTCTCTACATTATCTGATACATAGTCGGTTTAGGGAACGGTTTAACTCAAGGGCGAAGAGAGGAAAAAGTTAAATGAATCACTGATTCGGTCAGGACAGGAAGTATAAAGATAGTGCGGTGCTCATATCGTGCTATCATTTTCCATACAAGACGCTGCCCCACTACCGAGAAGACATAAACACTTGTAACGTATTGCCGATATAAAAGATATATAAGATTTCATCCGACATAACCATCGAAAAAAAAATATCATATTTATCGGATTAAGATTTGCTTTTAGGTCAGGATGTGGTTTAATACTTCAGAACTTGAGGCTGGTAAGGATCGGTAAAAGTCTAGGACTCAATCTAAGATTCATTCTTCTAAGATTCATTCTTGTAGAAGGCGTTTTTAGAGCCAGTTATATCAAAAAAGCCTTATAACCTCTTTTCAAGTCAATTGCGGTGTTAAAGCGTAGATGGTCTACGCAACGTTTTTCTTTTCTAGTTTTCTTCTCAATTCAATTGTCTTTGGAGGACCTCTAATGAAGAAACTTGGACTGATTGCATTATTTGTTGTTGCTCTTGCGGGTATTAGCTTTGCGCAGGGGCTCCAGAATGTGGATCAAGTAGCGGCTGAGAAGACCAAGAATATCGCTCTTGGCGATGCACAGTCTCGTTACGGAACCCTTCTCTGGACTGATGGCGGAACATGGGCTTGGTGGTCGGGCGTTGACACCGGTTACATCAACCTTGACTGGGCTACTTTCGGTGGCGCACCAGCCACAGGCCTTAACAGTGAGCTGATCGATGGTTTCGGCTTCGCCTATGGAACCAACAACATGGATCCCGCCGGCGAAACTTTTGCCGTTTACTACTTCGATGACTGCACTGGCTGGGGCAACCTGGGTGTCCAGCAGACCGGTTTCCTTTTCACCGGCCTGCCGAACGGCTATGGCCTTCCCACCCTGCCTCCGGGCTGGGGCTGGATCTGGACCATCACCGTTGACCTCGAAGGCTCCGGTTACGAGTTCCCGCTGAACGATTCCTGGGGCGAAGGTATTTCCCGCTGGAGCGTTCCCACGATGGGTGGAACCGGTCTGGGTATTGCTTTCGGTGGTGTTGGTAGTGAGAACGCTTTCGACATCTACTATCCGTCCGGTGTCTACAACGGCACATGGTGGTTCGGAAGCGCGAACTGGGCTACTTTTTGCATCGACCTTTATGGTCCGGGTGGTCCTGCTGCCGGAATGACCTACTACGGTATGGGTGCTCAGGGCAATGACGCTGACCTCCACACCTACGGTTCTTGGGCCTCCACAAGTGGTGTCCACTACGTCTTGAAGAACAATGGCCAGACAGCTGGCGCCGACGTGCTTGTGGCTTCTCTTACGTCTGCGGCCACCTATATGGCTCCCTATGACATCACCAAACTCGTTGGTGCCTTTGCCGGTGGAAGCCCTTGGGGCATGACTCCCGACACGATCGGTACCTTCTCGCACTACAACATCGTTGTTCCTGCTGCATACTATGGTGTGACCGCTTACTTCCAGGGTTTCATCAATGCCGGACTGCCTGTTGTTGATGCTTCGCAGGGTGTGAACAGCTAATTGATCATCTACTGATCGGGGCAGGTTGACTGTCCTGATGAAGAACAAAAAAAGAGCCGATCGAAACGATCGGCTCTTTTTTTGTTTGCCGGGGGACGCAATACGCATTAATGCGTATTGTGTCCCCCGGCGACCCCCGCGATCTTGTCGACAACGGCCTGGAAGACCCACCGCGGGGTCGAGGCGCCGGCCGTAATGCCCACCGAGTCGACTTCAGCGAGGTTGGTTATAGAGATGTCATTGTCCGTTTCGATGTGAAACACCGTGGTTCCCGCACTTCGAGCGAGCTCGGCAAGCCGGACCGTGTTAGCGCTGTGCGCTCCTCCCACAACGATGACGGCCTTCACTTCCTTTGCAATCGCCAGGATCTCGTTCTGTCTGTTTTCGGTGGCGCTGCAGATCGTGTTGTGAATGACCGCGCCGGGAAACCGCTCCAGAACGGTTTTTTCGATTCGATTGAACTGCGCCGAATTCTGTGTTGTTTGAGCCACGAGGCAGGGATTCCTGAGTGAGGGAATGAATTTCACCTCTTCCGGTGAGTTGACAACTTCTCCCCGATCGCAGGCGTAACCGAGCAGACCGACAACCTCGGCATGGTCTCTGTCTCCGGCAATGATCGTTTCACCACCCTCTGCGGTGTGCTGCTCGATGATGTTTTGGGCATGGCGCACATGAGAGCAGGTCATGTCACGGATAGTGATACCGGGTTTTTCGCATGCCAGGCGCATTTTGGGAGTGATCCCGTGGGCCCTGATGAAAAGAATGCCCGAGTCGATCTCTGAGGGATCGGAAATAATGCGCACGTTCCGGGAGCGCAGCAGTTCGATCGCCTGGTTGTTGTGGACGAGAGGACCGAGTGTATAGATGGCATCGCGGTGCTTCTCAGTCGCCTCGATCACGGCATTCATGGCGCGCTTCACGCCCATACAGAAGCCGGCTGTCTTTGCAACGATGATTTTCATCTTATCACTTTGGCTTTACAGTGACGGTGCAGCATGCCTCTTCCGTGAAGATGCGGCGCGCAACGCGTCTCACGTCTGCAGGCGTCACACTCTGAATCATGTCGTGTTTCCGCCTGATGTAATCGAAACCCTTGCCATAGAGCTCGTAGAAAGCCAGGTCGATCGCGATCGCCATCACTTCCTCGTGCCTGGATGCTTCTTGCGACAGAAGAACCCTGCCTGCGTTTTCGAGGAGTGATGGTTCGACGAGATCGTTTTTTAGGATATGGATCTCGTCGAAATACCCCTTCAGAATCTCGCGCACTCTCCCCGCGTCTTTAGTGTCTGCCTGGAGCCAGAACAATCCCCTGTCGAAACCGGCCGTGAACCGGGCGCTCGTGTAATAGACGAGGCCGCGGCGTTTTCGAAGGTTTTCCTTGAGACGCTCGCTGAGTATGGCCGTTATGAGGGGAAGGGCGGTCATGTCAGGATCGTTTCGGGAAAGGCCTGCGAACCCGAGAAGGCACGAGGTCTGGTGAATTCCGGGAAGGGCGATCACTTTGTCCCGCTTTTCCGTCAGGGGCTGGGAGGCGGGGACATCGGGAACGGCCAGCCTGCCTTGCATGGAACCGAAAAGCCTTTCGAGCTCGGAGAGAGCCGTCTCCGGATCGACTGCGCCCACCACCGAGATCACAATGTTTTCGGGAACAACAAAGGAGTGGCCCAACAGTTCCAGGCTTTCGGGGGTGATGTTATTCAGTGAAGCTTCCGTTCCGGCGGGGTTCATGGAATAAGGGTGGGATCCGTGGATTTCTTTCTCGAGCTCCCTGAACGCTCTGGAGCGAGGATTCTTGCCGGCCTGCCGGAGCGAGAGCACGGTCGTTTTCCTGCGGCGATCCAGCTCATCGGCCGGGTAGAGGGGGCGGCAAAGAAGCTCGTGAAGGAGCTCGCATCCCAGCTTCCAGTCGTTTTTCATCGTTTTGACCGTGGTAAAAAAGATGTCCTTGTCGGCGCCGGATTCGATGGAGATTCCCTTTTCTCTTTGTATGTCGTCCAGTTCTTCTTGCGAGTATTTTTCCGTGCCGCACTTGGCCAAGGAGGCGATCATGCCGAACGAGCCGTTGTTGATTTCATTCTCTAATCGCACGCCGCCGGCGCCCATGGCGGCCAGGACGGCTACGGGGGATTCCTCATTCCGGCTGACGACGACGGGAATCCCGTTGGAAAGCTCGTGGAGAGCTGGTTCCTCCACAACGGGAGGGAGGATCTTCTTCTCTTCGCTTAGAGCTTTTTTCAAAAAACCTTCCGGTCCCATGGCGACCTGAATCATCGAAACCGGATCGAGATATTGTCCGGCTGCGCGCATCACGTCGCCGGGCGTCACCTTTCGGAGATTTTGCAGATAATGAAGGTCGAATTCCGGGTGGAGACGATTGAGCCAGGTTTTCCCGAGGTGCCGGCCGATTTTATCCACCTTGGAGAGGCTGAGAACGATCCGCTCACCGATGCGGTCAGCCGATTTCGCGATCAGTTCGGAGTCGATTTTATCGGTCCTGAACAGCTCCATTTCTGCAAGGAGGCGGTCGCGAAAATCTGAAAATCCGACATCGGGGCGGAGCCGAAACTTGATATAGAACCGCCCCTTGTAAAAGGGGGTGTAGTGGCCGGCGCTGACGGCTTCCACGCTGCTTTCGGGCTCCTCGATAATCAACTTCCTGTGGAGGACCGATGCTTTGCCGCGGCCCAGGATATCGGCGAGAATGTCGAGGGCGTACAGATCGGGGTGGTGGATCCCGACCGTGGGGAAGGAGAACTCGCCCGAGATGAATTCGACCTGCTCGTTTTCGAAAAGCTCTATCGTCTGGGTGTTTCGCGGCGGCTCGGGCGGCATGGCGACGTGGGGCAGAATCCCGCGCTCGAAGAGGGGCGCGTCGGGATCGGGGCCGATAAAGGTCTCGTACGCCCAGGCGATCACGTCATCGGCGCCCACGTCTCCGGCCACGACGAGGGCCATGTTGTTGGGGACGTACCGCGTTTTATAATAGTCCATCAGGTCCTGCCGTTTCAGGTTTTTCAGGTGATCGATGTAACCGATGACGGGAACCCGGGCGGGATGAATCCTGTAAACCTTCTCGAAGATACGCTGGCGCAGCACGAAGGCGGGATTGTCGAGGTTGCGGGAAGCCTCGTTGAGAACGGCGTTGATCTCTTCGGACAAAATATCCTCTTTCAAGGAGGCGTGCATAACCTGGTGGCCGATCATGCGAATCGCGTCGCGGGCCGACTCGGCGGCAACGGTACAGTGAAAAACGGTCCGGTCCTGGCTCGTATACGCATTGACCCGGCCTCCCAGGTCGCGGGCGAGGCGGGTGATCTCGTTGCGCTCCCAGGCCTGAAAGAGAACGCTGCCGTTTTTGTCCTTCACCTCGTCGGTGCCGTCGAAGAGCATGTGCTCCAGGAAATGGGAAAGACCCGATCCGAGCCGTTCGCCCTCGTAGATCGAACCGGCTCTGAACCAGGCCTGGACGCTGACGATGGGGGCCGTGTGCTTTTCCTTGATGATCAGGTCGAGTCCGTTGGGAAGAGTGACGCGGGTGACGCCGGCGTAATAGTTTTCAAGAAAATCGGAGCGCCAGTCTCCGTCCGCTGCAGAGGCGAGGGAGACGATCAGGAAGCTCGCCGACAAGACGATGAGTCGAGTAACAACAGCTTTCATCGAGCCCTCCCGGTCTTTTCTGCTCAATAACAACCAGCCTCGATAACAATCATATCATGGGACAAATTCTCGTATATTTGATTTATATTAGCACGAGAGTCTTTTGTATCATTCCCGGCGCAGTACGAATACTCCCGGAAAGATCCTTCGGGCGAGAAAGAAATATGAGAAACACACTGCTCACCGCAGGCATGGCGGTCACACTCATTCTCCTTGCCGGAATCGGTCTCTATCTGACCGCCTGCTGGAGTGGGGACGATACGGGTGAGGGAACCAATGTCCTTCTCATTGTTGTCGACACCCTGAGGGCGGACAAGCTCGGCTGCTACGGCAACGGTCTCGGCCTCACGCCTCATATGGACGCTTTCGCCTCGGAGGGCGTTCTTTTCAAGAACGCCTTTTCCCACGCGCCCTGGACGCTCCCTTCTTTCGCATCGATGCTCACGTCCACCTATCCGGCCCAGCACGGGGCCGGCGGCTCCCTTCCGGCTCGGACGACAAGCGGTCTCAAGGGGGGATTCACCAGTCTCCGGCCGGGAATCCGCACTCTGGGAGAAACTTTCCAGGATGCCGGCTACAGAACCGGGGCTGTTGTGAACGTGCTCTTTGTTACCAAAGATTTCGGCATGGAGAGGGGATTCGACGACCTCGACTACGTATCGTCGGAAAACAACCAACAGCACCTGCTGCGGACGGCGGAGAAAACGACCGACACGGCCTTGAACTGGATCAGGAAGAAGGACAACAAGCCCTTCTTTCTTCTCGTGCACTATTTCGATCCCCATCTTGCTTATGAGCCTCCTGAAGAGTTTCGCCGGAAGTATGCTCTCGAAGGGGACCGTGAGGGCCGGGGGCTTCTGTTCGGAAACAGAAAAGATATCGTCGAATACCGGCGGGGCAACTACATCCTCGGGAAAAACAAAATCGAACGGCTCGAAGCCTTGTATCACGGTGAAGTGGCGTTTACCGACAGAGAGGTGGGCCGATTGCTGGCCGAGCTCGGGAAGGATCGCTTGGCACCGAACACTCTTGTTGTCATCACGTCCGACCATGGAGAAGAGTTTTACGACCACGGCGGTTTCGAGCACGGCCACACTCTCTATGACGAGCTGCTTCACATACCCCTCATGATCCGTTTGGACGGCCGGATCCCGGCCGGGACCGTGGTGGAGCCGGCGGTCAGGCATCTCGATCTGGCGCCCACTATATGCCGATTGACGGGTTTGGAGAGCGAAAAGCAGCATGAAGGCCTCGATCTGATGCCTTTGATGAAAAATGGAGCGCCCGGCGATGACAGGCCTGTCTTCTGCGAGGGTAATTTCTGGGGACCGACTCGGTTTTCAAGGAGAGCGGGGAGATATAAAACGATCGTTCACACCCCGGGAGGCCGAACCGAAATCTACGACCTGGTGAGCGATCCCGGCGAAAAAACCAACCTTGCAGGCCGGGATCCCGATCTCACCAACCGGCTCAAAGCCGATCTCTCTATTGTCCGTCAGGGCATGATGATCAAGGCGGGCACGGCTTCTAACGTTTCGCTCACGCCCGAGATGGAAGAACATCTCCGCGCGCTCGGGTACCTGGATTAAAAAGCAGGCAAAAAAACGGGGTTCGTCTCTTTGCCTACTTTTTAATCCTGCCGAAACGGGTCACTCCGGCCGCACCGATGAGCCCGGCCAGGAGCGCCAGGCCGCACCGGCCGCACAGCGCCAGGTCGCCTTCCATGCTTCCGGGCAGCCTGTTGGGCGCCGTTGCAATGACGATCTCTCTCTTTTCATTGCCCGATGAATCGAGAATCTTCGTTCCCGATTCGAAGTCTTTTATGGGCCAGAGAATCCAGAGCGAGCCGATGATCAGGCCGATCAGGAATGCCAGCGTGCGCGAACGGTGCTTTTTCAGGAGCCACGCCATGAGCCGGGAAAAGAGGATCAGCCCGGCAATGCATCCCAATCCGAGCAGGGCCAGGAAGATCAGGGACGATTGTTCGAGGTTCGTGATTTCCTTGATGTGGCGGATCGTGGGCTGGTAAAGGCCGAGAACGAGAAGGCAGAATGACCCCGAAACACCCGGCAGGATCATGGCCGAAATGGCCAGGACACCGCCGAGAACGATGATCTGAGGCTCGGGATCACCCGCAGCGCCGCCCACATCGCACCTGGAAACCCAGACCGTCAGAGCCGCGCCCGGGATGATCCACATGAGATTCAAAAAGGTTTTTCGGCTCATCATCCGGTAGGGGACGGCGATGGACGGGATAATGAGACCGATAAAGAAGGCGAGTGTGACGCTCGGGTGCTCGCTCAACAGAAAATCGATGAGCCACGCACAGGCGATGAGCGAGAGGACGGCCCCTCCTCCGATGCAAAGAAGAAAAGCGGCATCGGTCCTCTTCCATTCGTTGAGGAGCTTCTGCCGCGATCGGGAAGAGAAAGGCCTGCGGACAGCGGCCAGCACGGTCTTGACCAGATCGAGGTCGAAGCTTTTTAGGGAGTTGACGAGCCTGTCGAAAATGCCCAGGATCAGGGCAAACGTTCCGCCGCTGACGCCGGGTATGATGTTGGCGATGCCGATGAGAAAGCCTTTGACGAGATAAATCATCTGTTTCAAGGAATCGCTCCGTGATCGGCTGTGGCCAACCTGTCCAGGGTCGCAAACAGGGATGAGAGTTTATATCCTTTGGGAGTGAGTACAAGGACTTTTGAGGAATGAGCGCCATGAGCTTTGCAGAAGAAGGAATGTTGTGCGACGGTTTCGTGAACTGGGATATCCGGCTGGCCAAGGAAATCCCCTTCCTGAAAAGCATTCTGGCAGAGAGCGGCGCTCGGAAAGTGGCTGATGTGGCATGCGGGACGGGCATGTACGCCATTGCTCTCGTCCGGGAGGGATTCGGGGTGACGGGTTTCGATCCCGAGGAAACGCTTTTAGCCGAAGCCGCGCGAAGGGCCGAGAAAACGGGGATCCGGGCCGAGTGGGTGATTGCGTCGTTTTCCACCCTTCCTGAAAAGACGGATTCCCGGTTCGACGGTGTTCTCTGTCTCGGCAACTCCCTCTCTCTCGTTCCGCCCGAAGACCTGGACGCCGCGGTGGCCAATATGGCGGGTCTCGTTGAAAGCGGGGGTCTCTTCATCGCCCACACGATCAACTTTCCCATGCTTGCTTTAAGGGATCAGGAGCCCTGGGGGCCTGTGAAAACGCTCGATAACGGAGCTCTTCTCCTCAAGGGATTTGTTCCGAGGGAAAAGGGGCCCTGGGATGCTTTTTTCATCTCCCTGAAACCCGGGAAGGGGAATTCCTGGTCGCGCGAGGTCTGCCGTTTCAGGTTATACCCTCACCCGGCGGAAGCGGTGAATGAAGCCGCTCTCCGGGCCGGTCTCCTTTCGGTTGGTCTCTATGGAGGATATTCGCAGGAAAATCCGAAGGACGCAAAATCAGCCGATCTGGTTTATGTCTTTACGAATCGAGCCGCTAAGAAACCGCCCCGAGGACATGCTTGATCAGCTTTTCCAGGTCTTCCTCTCCGGGGTGTTGGGAGAGGACTCGCGCGGCCGCGTCGCGCGCTTTGGAACGGGGATATCCGAGTCCGATCAGCGCGGCCATGAGGTCTTCGCCCACGTTTCGTGAAATCTCCTTTTCCCGACCCCGCACACCGGCTGCGAGGCCGAGCTCTTCCACCTTCCCCTTCAGTTCGAGGGCGATCCGTTTTGCCGTCTTGGCGCCGATGCCCTTGACTCTCTGGAACTGGAGCGCGTTCTCCTGCATGATCGCTTCGATCAACCGGGCCGGCGTGAAGTCCGATAGGAGAAGAAGAGCCGTGGCGGCGCCGACTCCGGCCACGGAATTGAGCTTCCTGAACAGTTCCCGCTCGAACTCGGATTCGAAACCGTAGACCTTCATCGAGTCTTCGCGAACCGCGAGATGACAGATCAGGGTGGCTTCTCCCGAATCAGGCAGGTCGGCCAAAATCCTTCTGGGGACATTGATGGAGAAACCGATTCCTCCAGTACGAAGCACGACGAAGGATTCGCCTTTTTTGACGATGTCTCCCGTGATGGTGTCGAGCATATGAAAGCTCTGGTTCTACAGCTTGAGGGCCAAGCCGATGTCGCCGAGTTTCTTGCGAATCTCGTTGAGTGAAGTCTGCCCAAAGTTTTTTTGTGAGAGGAGCGTCAGCTCGGGAGTATTCACGAGCTGGCCGACCGTTTTGATATTGAGCGCAAGGATGCAGTTCTTTGATCTGATGGAGAGATCGAGCTCTTCGATGCTCTTTTCCATGTGCTTGTTGACTTTGGCGTCCGTCGATTCATCCGGAATCGTCGGCAGTTCGTCCGTGTCGGTCGACATCATGCCGAGACGGAGTCCCTTGGAAGCCAGGATTTCTTTGATCTCCATCAAAGAGGTTTCTCCAAAATTCTTGAATGCCAGAAGCTCCGCTTCGGTCCGCGAGATGAGATCGCCCAGGGTTTGAATGTTCATCTTGGCGAGACAGTTCCTCGATCGGACGGAGAGCTCGAAGTCGGAGACGGGTATGTTGAGAACCTGGCTCTGCTTGTCCTCTTTCCGTTCCTTTTCCTCGTCATAGTACATTTCGATACTGGCCTTGGCGTCCCTCAGGTATTTCTCCACCCTAAAATCGCCCGGGTAGATCTGTTGAGCCGATTCGAAACACTTGACGGCGTTTTCGTAATCTTCGTTGTCTTCATAGAGGATTCCCAGGTTCATGAGAGCGGCAATGTTCGGTGTGCCGGCTTTCATGGCCCGGGTGTAGTACTCGATCGCCGTCTCGTCGTCGTTTTCAATGTCGGCCCTGTAGCCAATCCTGAAAAGGGACGCCATGTGATCCGGGTTTTTCTCGAGGGCGCCGGCATAGAGTTTTTTGGCTTTTTCATACTCGCCGTTGAGTTCTTGGGACCGCCCTTTGAAATAAAGAATATCGGCGTGATCGGGAAGGCGCTGTTCCAGTTTGTCGATTTCTTTCAAAAAATCATTCCGGTTTCCCTTGGCATCCAGCGCTTCACAGAGAAGAGAATGGTATTCGACAACTTCAGGAACCCTTTTGCAGATCTTTTTCAGAATGGAGACCGCTTCCTCCTCCCGCCCCGTTTCGAGACAGATCCTGGCCAGCAGGCATCCCACGATGGGAATGTTTTCCTGATTTCTCAGTTCTTCTTCCGCTTGTTCGTACTTGCCGAGGATGGCCAAACCGAGGCTGTGTTTCAGCTCGTATTTATCCCCTTTTTTGTCGTCCATTGTTTCGCAGACGTATTTTTCGAATTTCTTCCAAGCGTCGGAGTTTTCATAGACCGAGGCTCTCATCTCATTGATATCTTCGAGAGTGCTGGGCGTGCGCTTCAGGATGTTAATTGCGATTTGGGCGGGATCGGTTGATTGCTCCTGCGGAGGAGATGGTTTGGTATCGACATCTGGAACTTCTGTCATGGTATTGCTCATATCTTGTTTCAAAATGGTCTCTCCGTTATTAGAATACCTCTTTAAACGGCAAAGGATCGCTCCCGGCGGTTTGTTCTACCGAATTTTCATACCGGGCGCAAACCTTGATCCTAACAAATAGAAAAGGGAAATCAAGCCCCCGGGGTGCGGTTTCCTGTAAGGAGGAAGATGTGACTCGAAACGAGAAATGTCCGTTCTGTCAGATCGTCGACGGCGGGATTCCGGCTGCGAAATCCTTTGAAAACGAAAGAGTTATGGCGTTCAAGGACATCAATCCCGCAGCCCCGGTTCATTATTTGATCATCCCCAAGGCCCATATTGCGACTGCGAACGATCTGGCACAGGACAAAACCGGCCTTGCCGGTGAAATGATCCTGACCGCCGCCCGCCTTGCCGAGGAAGCCGGCATCGCCGAATCGGGGTACCGTCTCATCATGAACTGCAATTCAGACGGCGGCCAGCTCGTTTTTCACGTTCATCTGCACCTCATCGGCGGGAAGCCCCTGGGCGGCCTCATAGGCGCCTTGTAAGACCGGGAAAGGTTCGATCATGCCAATCTGTCCACAATGCCGTGAGGAGTATGACGACGGGGTCGGTGTTTGTTTCGACTGCGGAGTGAATCTCGTTGAACCCGATCATGCGGATCCGGCGGGTCCGTCAGAGGAAATCACCGTCATCAGGGCCGGGAACGAAGAAAACCTGGCCGTCATGGAGAAAGCACTGGAGCAGTGGGAGATACCCTGCCGCAGAGTCGGAGATGCCGGCAATATCGATGGCGTCGATCCGAAAGAACCCGCCATCGTTGTGCCGGCGCGCTTTGCCGACAAGGCGACCAGGATTCTCTTGAACCTGCGGATTTCTTCCGAAGAGCGGATTCCTTCCGAAGATAAAGGAGATAATGAAAAACATTCCGAGACATCCGCACACGACGTGATCAGCGAATCCGCGCTTCTGAGCCGCTCATTCAATGAGCTGATTGCCATGGGGGATGGTGTTATCGATGATCTGATCGAGCTCGTTGTCCGGGGAAATCCCGAGATCCAGGCAAGGGCGGCCGCCGCACTCGTTATGATCGGGGGGCGGGGACTGGAGGCCGCGTTGAAGCTGATGAAGGTCGCTCTCGAAAAGGAGGAGGTGGGAATGGCCTCTCTTCTCCTCAAATCTCTCCGCGATGGCGAATACGAGGAGGATGCGTGGGAAGATTTCCTACCTTGTCTCCAGAAGCCGGCTCCTGTTCGTATCAAGACGCTCGAGCTCATTGGGCATATTGGAAGCCTGGACGCCTTTCCGGCGATCCTGCCCTATCTCGAGGACGAAGAGAGCGGAGTGCGCGACGAGGCCGATAACACGCTCTGTCTTCTGAGCGACGACGACATGGGTTTCGAGGCCGGCGCGCTTCCAGAGGAAAGATCGCGCCGTGTCGAGGAATGGAAGAATTGGTGGCGCGAATACTCGGGAGAGGATCTCTAATCGGATGGACAGATTTCTCGTACACGGCGGCCGGACTCTTGAAGGCCGGATTCGGATCAGCGGAGCCAAGAACGCTGTTCTGCCGATCATGGCGGCCTCGCTTCTTACCGAGGAGGAGGTGGTCATTCGCAATGTTCCCGACCTCCGGGACGTGCGGACCATGTCGGCCGTACTCAAAGAGCTCGGGTCGGACGTGAAGTTCGAGGGGGGGACTCTGACCATCCGGACACGCGATGAGTCTTCTTCTCAAGCTTCTTATGAGCTGGTGAGCACCATGAGAGCGTCGATCTGCGTGCTCGGTCCCCTTCTGGCCAAACGGGGAGAGGCCACGGTCTCCATGCCGGGGGGGTGTGTCATCGGCGTCAGGCCGATCGATCTTCACATCAAGGGCCTCAACGCTCTCGGCGCCCGCCTCGAGATCAGTCAAGGCAATGTTTCGAGCCGAGGAGTCCGGCTCAAGGGATGTGAAATCTTTCTGGGAGCCAGCTTCGGCAGCACCGTGCTGGGAACGGCGAATCTCATGATGGCGGCCGCGCTTGCCGAAGGAACAACCATGATTGAAAACGCCGCCATGGAGCCCGAAATTCATGATCTCGCCTCTTTCTTGATCCGCATGGGAGCGCGGATCTCGGGAGCCGGGACGCACAAGATCATCATCGAGGGCGTCCGGGAGCTGCACGGCTGCGATCATACGGTCATTGCCGACAGGATCGAAGCCGGTACTTTTCTCATTGCCGGCGCGCTGGCCGGCGGGACGGTCGAAGTGGAAGGCTCGCAGCCCGAGCATCTGCTCGTTCTTCTCGATATCCTGAAGAGAACGGGGGTGCATGTGGAGAAAGAGGGATCCCTGCTGCGCGTTCAGGGCTGCCGCAGGTTCGGTCCCATTGACGTCACCACCCATCCCTACCCGGGGTTTCCGACCGATCTCCAGGCGCAGATGATGGTTCTCATGATCCTTTCCGATGGAATCTCCGTGCTCACCGAGAGGATTTACCCCGATCGTTTCATCCATGTGGCCGAGATGAACCGGTTGGGCGCCGATATCAGAAAAGAAGGACACCAGGCGATTGTTCACGGTGTTCGCTCCCTTTCGGGCGCGCAGGTCATGGCTTCCGATCTTCGGGCGAGCGCGGCCCTTGTCCTTGCCGGAATCGTGGCTGAAGGCGAGACGGAAATCCACAGGGTTTACCACATCGACAGAGGATATGAAGGAATAGACAGGAAGCTTAAGGCAATCGGCGCTTCTATCGAAAGAATTTGATCCAAACCGAAGCTCAGAAACGTTTCTTGCCAAGCTTTGTGCGCTTTGGTATAAAACAGGGTTTCAGGAGGTGGAAACGCCAAGCAGCGCCATCGGCCCAGTCGAGGCGGTACTTGTTTTTATAAAAGAAGTTATGTAAGCCCGGCAAAGGAATCGCCAGAGTCATTCATGTTTGATTCGATTTCGAGTTCACTTCAGAAAGTTTTCCAGAAGCTCAGCGGCAAGCGACGCCTGACGGAAGACAACATCAAGGACGGGCTCCGCGAAATCCGAACCGCCCTGCTCGAAGCGGATGTCAATTTCAAGGTCGCCCGGGAACTGATCAAGAGGGTGACCGAAAAAGCGGTGGGCGAGGAGATCATCCAGTCGGTCACTGCGGGTCAATTAATCGTCAAGATTTTCCAGGACGAGCTCACCGACATGATGGGATCGACGGGTGAGGGGATTTCCTTTGCGTCTTCACCGCCCACGGTTGTGATGCTGGCCGGGCTTCAGGGCTCGGGTAAAACCACGACCTGCGCCAAGCTCGCCGCCCTCATGAAAAAGAAGGGGCGGAATCCCCTGATGGTGGCGGCCGATGTCCAGAGACCGGCGGCGGTCGAACAGTTGAAGATCCTGGGCCGGCAGCTCGATATTCCCGTCTACCACGAAGACGGGCTCTCTCCTCCCTTGATCTGCACGAATGCCATATCGTTTGCCCGCGCCAAGGGAAGGGACACGATCATCCTCGATACGGCCGGCCGGCTTCATATCGATGAAGCGCTCATGCTGGAGGTCGAAGAGATTGCCCGGGTGACCTCCCCCCATGAAATCCTGCTCGTCTGTGACGCCATGACGGGTCAGGATGCCGTCAACTCGGCGAGCGAATTCAACAACCGCCTTGAGCTCAACGGTGTCATTCTGACGAAGCTGGACGGCGATGCGCGAGGCGGGGCCGCCATATCGATCAAAGCCGTCACACAGAAGCCGATCAAGTTCGTGGGGGTCGGCGAGAAGCTCGATCAGCTCGAACCGTTCCACCCCGAGCGCATGGCATCGCGCATTCTGGGGATGGGGGACGTGGTCGGCCTCGTCGAGAAGGCGCGCGATGTCATCGACGAGGAGATTGCCGAAGAACATGCACGGAAACTCTTCGAGGCCGAATTCACCTTCGAGGATTTTCTTTACCAGATCCAGGGTCTCAAGAAAATGGGACCCTTGAAAAGCATACTCGAACATCTTCCCGGAGGGCTGGGCGGTCAGTTCATGGAAGCCGGGGCGGACGAGAAGGGGCTCTCCAGGGTTGAAGCCATGGTCAGCTCCATGACGGTCGAGGAACGGCTCAAACCCGAGGTTTTCAACGTGAGCCGCAAACGCCGCGTGGCCAAGGGAAGCGGTGTGGATGTGGGTGACGTGAACGATCTGCTGAAGCAGTTCCAGCAGATGCGGCAGATGATGAAAAAAATGGGCGGCGGAGGATTTATGAGCCGGATGGCCCGGCAGATGGTGCCGGGTATGAAAGGGATGGATCGACACAAGGAAGAAGTGTTAAATAGATTGGAAACGAGTGGAAAACTGAAGGGTTTTTCCTCGGGCGGCTCGATGGATCACCATGCCGCAAAAAAAAGAAGAGACAAAAGAAAAGCGGAGCGCAAACGGAGAAAAAAAGGGCGCGGCCGCAGGTAACCGTAAGTATTCAGAAAGGAGATCGATTTGGCAGTCAGAATTCGTTGCAAAAGAATGGGCCGTAAAAACAGACCTTTTTACAGGATATGCGTCTTCGATTCGCGAACACGGCGTGACGGGAGGTCGATTGAGGATATCGGGATTTATGATGTTCTGTCCCAGGATGAAGAGAAGAAACACAGGATCGACGTGGACAGGTTGAAATATTGGCTCGGCGTGGGCGCAAAACCGAGCGAAACGGTTGCATCGATAATCAAAAAACTGGGGATTTCGTAGACAATGGCCAAAAAGCCGGTCAGTGCAAAAACAAAACTGCGCTCCTGCCTGGTCCGAATGGAGAAGAAGTACGGAGTCACCAAGACCATCGGCGGCGGGCCCACTGTGGGGCAGGGTGTGTTCCTCATTTTCAGGCAGGGCTGGGATTTCAAGAAAGCGTCCCGAGCCGCCAGGATCCTGGAAAGTGAATTCATCGATTGGAATGAGATCAGGGTTTCGGCGAAGAGAGAAATCCAGGAAACATTGGCTTTCTTGAAGTTCAGTGACATGGAGAATCGGATAATCAATATCCAGGAGTATCTGCGGGAGGTGTTCACCGCGTATAACGACCTGGATAACGATCTCTTCAAAACGATGGAATTCGAATCCTTCCGAAGGTTCATCATCAAGGTGACGGCTCTCGGGAAGCCCAATGCTTACATTCTCCTTCAGTGCCACAGGGACGAAGCCGCCAAAAAGTCGAAGAAAGCAGCCGGACGGGGCGCTCAAACCGCACGTTCCGGAGAGCCCGATCTCGTTGTTTCTCCCGAAAGCATGAGAGTCGCCATCCGGCTGGGAATCATCAAAAAGACGCTTTCCATCATCACAGCCCGGCGGGATCTTGCCAAACTTCTGAATCGCAATCAGTACTTGCCTTTTCAGAATTCCTTTGTGAGGCACGCCGAGGCTTTCTGTTTATCCAAGAATCCCCGCTGCCGGGAGTGTATCCTCAAAGGATCCTGCAAGTATGCAGGTAAGTGACGGGAATCATCTCCCTGTGGTATGCCCGGATGGTTCTGATGAGCGGCTGAGAAGATGTACGTTCCCGAATCATTAGAACCGATCGTGCTGGCTTCGGCTTCCCCGCAGCGCCGCCGAATTCTCGAGAGGTTGGGACTGGACTTCGAGATCTGTCCGTCTCACATCGATGAATCCGGATCTGGTGAGTTGGACGGCTTGGAGCCCGTCCATCTCGCCGAAAGGCTGGCAATATCGAAAGCGCGCTCGGTTGCCAAACTGCGGAAGGAAGGGACCGTGATCGGTGCGGATACCGTTGTTACCGTGGGAAACATCGTGCTTGGAAAACCGCGGTCCAGGGAGGATGCGCACCGTATTCTCACTTCCCTGAGCGGGAAGGTTCAAGAGGTGGTGACCGGTTTGTGCCTGTTCCATGTCAAGCCGGATATCATGCTTTCCGGAGCGGAAAAGACCAGGGTGATCACCAAGCCCATGTCGAAAAAGGATATCGATGACTATATCGCAACGGGAGAGTGCTTCGGAAAAGCGGGCGCTTATGCCATTCAGGAGACTGGGGACCGCTTCGTGGAAAGGCTCGAGGGTTCCTTCGACAACGTTGTCGGGTTTCCCACGGAACTGTTTATCCGTTTTTTCGAGGAACTGGCCGGAAGGATAAAAAAGAGTTTAAACAGCGGGAATTGAGGGCTTTTCCATGAGATCGAGCTGTAAAACGGTTCTATATGTTATTTGGAGCTCCGCCATTGCTCTGGTCCTTTTTTTTGCAGCAGCCTGCAACGGTGAAAAAACAGCCGTTATCAAGAGGCCCGATCCGGGTCAAGTCGTCCTCGAAATGGGCGGTGTCCCGGTCGTTCTGGAGGTTGCGTTGACACCGGCCGCCCGTATTCGGGGCTTGATGTACAGAAAGGAGCTTCCGCCTGACAGGGGTATGCTTTTTGTCTATCCGAAATCCGAAATACTTTCGTTCTGGATGAAGAACACCTGGATCCCGCTTTCAATCGCGTTTCTCCGCGATGACGGCACGATCATCAACATCAGGGAAATGCGCCCATTGTTGACGAATGTCCGATATGAAAGCGCGGAACCCTGCCATTATGCCATAGAAATGGGC
>CAZWHE010000060.1:0-22014 GCA_964633825.1 uncultured Phycisphaerales bacterium
GAGACACGACGATCCACACCCTCGACGAGGTGCCTGCTGAAGTGAGCGGAGAATGGTGGCAGGCGCACAAGCACAACTTTGCTTTCAGGGGAACAAGGTTTTCTTGAAAAGCAGAACCTGAAACTGAGTAATCGCCGTGGTCATGCTCTGCTGTACCGGAATTCACCTGATACCTGTTACGAAAACACCGTCATGTTGACCAACACAAACAGCAGGAGAGGCATAAAAATCCCCCCGCCGGCCGGAGCCGGCGGAGGGATGAAACAGTGTCGGAAGTTTGGTCAAAAAACAGTTAGTCCACTACCGTGAGAACAAGCAGGTTGGTCAGATAGGAACCGACAATGGCCTGCACTCCGTGCTCTTCGCCCGGAACCCAGGATTTGGGAACGATTCCGAAGAGGAACAGCTCGCCTGTGGGCGGGATGTATCCCACAAAGAACTTTCTGTAAGTCGGGAGCAGGTAGAGATCGCCGTGCGCTGTCGACTGGGGCGGTATCTGGATTCCGGATCCGTGGACGAGCCTGGATATCAGGCCGGGCCATCCCTGGATTCCGAGGCGAACAAAGTTACCGGGCGAGACAACGCCCGATTCGAAATACAGGTACGCTCTCAGCCATGGATCGAAGTCGACGTTGTCGCTGACAGCGTCGCCCTGTCCGGCGGGATTCAGTGTGGCGTGGTAAGGGCCTGTGGCGTGTCCCCACCAGTTGCTCAAGGCGTCGGCCGTGGGGGCCGAGTAGTTGTCGAGCCCGATGGTCGAGTTGGCGAAAATATAACTGTTGCGAACCTTGCCCGCCGCTCCGGCCGAACCGTCGTCCCACAGCTCGATGCCCGTCGACCAGTTGGTGACTTTGCAGTTGAAGATGTCGAGGGTGATATTGTCGCCCGAAACGGCCCAGGCGCCGATGCCGGTTCCATAGCCGGTGGAACCCCCGTCGAAGGTGCTGTCGCTCACGGAGATCGTCGTGTCCCTGCTTCCTCCGCTTCTTGCACCATCTCCACTGGGGCTGGCAAGGAGCGTGGGTCCGTTCTGGTCGTCGATGGCGAGACCCCAATAGTTGCCGCTCTGTCCCTGTGAGTTGGGGCCCGCCGTCATGGTGTTGTTGTCGTAAGCACCGTTCGTGAGGATGTAGTAAACGCCCGTCTGGTTGTCGGCAATGCTGGGGCAGTTGCTGATGTCCACCGTTCCGCCCTCGTAGAGCAGGATTCCGGTTGCCGTCCAGGTGCCGCCCGTGTAGCAGACGTTGTCCACGATGCAGTTATCCACATAACCCGAAGCACCGTAGCCGAACTGGATCCCGTTCTGCGCCGTGATCCCGGTCTGGCCGATCCCGATCGTGTCGCAGTCCGTGGCCGAGCCGATGACGTTGGCCCCGTTGAAGACGATCCCGCCTTTCTGGAACCCGGGAATGTCCACATCATTCAGATCCACGTTCCAATCGGTCCCGTCGTCGTTGTATACATAGACGCCGATACCGTGTTGAGATCCGCTGAAAGGCGTGTCCTGGATGTCCACGATGTCTAATCCGGTGAGGGTGCCGCCCGAGTTTCTGAATCCGACGCCGATGAACCTGTAGTTGGCATTGCCCAGGCCCTGGCCGTCGACGGTCACTTCCGTCAGTGTGAGATCACCGCCGTTGATCACGCCGACGATGCATTTGTAGTCGTAGGAAGTCGAAAAAGTTACGTTGAGCACTGCCGGGGAGATGATATTGGTCAGTCCGATGCCTGCTCCTTCGATGGTGATTCTCTTTCCATCGACGGTGAGCTGTTCCGTGTAATCGTCGGCAGCGACAAGAATCAGGTCGTCGTCCAATGCGGCGTCGATCGCAGCCTGGATCGTGGAATAGTCGCCGGGGACATTGAGTGTCGCCCCCTGGGCAATTCCGAGGGTGATAAAGAAAATGAGAACACTGGTAGCCGCGATTTTTTGAATCATGATGATCCTCCTTTTATTAAAAACTTGATAGACGAGCTGTTTCCTCATCCAGTCCGTTATGAATGAATACCCTTCTAACCAGGCAGAACGTATCAGGTTTTTCCCACATTATCAAGATAATATGATAAAAAAGCCTTCCGAAGAATTAGGAAACTCAATTCCTGGCATCAAGCCGAAAGTGATTCAATCCCTCCCGCCATTGACGCCGCGTCCCTCTCCCGGTAATATGCTTGGTTTGGCCACCTGCGGAGAAAAGAGGATTTCCGGCGCGGCAGCAGGCGCCGCCGCGTCCCGGAGCCACGAGAAAGAGCCATGGAGATCAGAAACGTCGCCATCATCGCCCACGTGGACCACGGCAAGACCACGCTCGTCGACCAGATTCTCAGGCAGTGCCACGTTTTCCGCCGGGGGCAGGAGGTGAGGGAGCGGATCCTCGACTCGATCGACCTCGAGCGCGAGCGCGGGATCACGATCAAGTCGAAAAACTTCGCCGTCACCTGGAAGGGCGTGCGCATCAACCTGATCGACACGCCCGGCCACGCGGATTTCGGCGGCGAGGTGGAGCGGGTGCTCAAGATGGCCGACGGCGTCCTGCTCCTCGTCGACGCCTTCGAGGGGCCGATGCCGCAGACGCGGTTCGTTCTGCACAAGGCGATGCAGCTCGACCTGAAACCGGTCGTCGTCATCAACAAGGTGGACCGGAAAAACGGCCGTCCCGACGAGGTGCTCGACGAGATCTTCAGCCTCTTTCTCGAGCTCGAGGCCAGCGACGAGCAGCTCAACTTCCGGGGCGTCTACGCAGCCGGCCGCGAGGGATGGGCCGTGGACGAGCTCGAGGACGAGAGGCGCGACCTCTCCCCCCTTCTCGACATGATCGTCGGGCAGATCCCGCCGCCGGAGAAGAAAGAGGGCCCCTTCCAGATGCTCGTCTCCGCCATGGACCACAGCGACTACGTGGGCCGCATCGGCATCGGCCGCATCTTCCGCGGCGGCATCTCGCGGAAGGACGAGCTCGTCCTCATCAAGCGGGACGGCAGCCGCGTCAACGTGTCGGCGGTGCAGCTCTTCGTCTTCGACAACCTCGGGCGCCGCGAGGTGGACCGGGTGGAGTGCGGCGACATCTGCGCCGTCGTGGGGCTCGAGGGGGTCGACATCGGCGACACCCTGGCGGACCGCGAAAACCCGGAACCGCTGCCGATCATCGCCGTCGACGAACCGACGCTGTCGATGAACTTCATGACCAACGACGGCCCCTTCGCCGGCCAGGAGGGTTCGCTTGTCACGAGCCGCCAGCTGTGGGAGAGGCTCTTCCGCGAGGGGGAGCGGGACGTGGCCCTGCGCGTGGAGGAGACGGGGGGCGCCGACACATTCAAGGTTTCGGGCCGCGGCATTCTTCACCTCTCGATCCTGATGGAGACGATGCGGCGCGAGGGATACGAGTTCATGGTCGGCCAGCCGCGCGTCATCTTCAAGGAGATCAACGGGAAGAAGGCGGAACCGGTGGAGGATCTCGTCATCGACGTGCCGAAGGAGCACGCCGGTACGGTGATCGAGTTCGCGGCCGTGCGCAAGGGGGAGTTGATCAGCATGGAGGAGGTCGAGGGGCGCACCCACCTCAACTTCCGCATGCCGAGCCGCGGCCTCATCGGTTTTCGCAGCCGCATGCTGCGCGCCACGTCGGGCGAGATCGTGCTCTGCCACCGTTTCTTTCAGTACGAATACTTCAAGGGATCGATCCCCCAGCGCAACACGGGCAGCATCATCTCGATGGCGGCGGGGAACGCCGTCTCCTACGCCCTCGACTCGCTGCAGGACCGGGGACGCTTTTTCGTCGACCCCGGCGAGCGCCTATACGCCGGTCAGATCATCGGCGAGTTCAACCGGAACTGCGACGTCGTGGTCAACGCCCAGAAGGCGAAGAAGCTCACCAACGTACGCGCCGCCGGGTCGGACCGGAAAATGAAGATCGCGCCCGCCATTCACATGAGCCTCGAGGAGGCTCTCGAGTACCTCAATCACGACGACTACGTGGAGGTCACGCCGAAGAGCATCCGCCTGCGCAAGTCGGTCCTGAACGAGCTCGAGCGGAAGAGAGCGGCCAACAGGCGGGAAGAGGGAGAGGAATAGACTATCGATGCCGAGTAGGGGATAAAAATCCCCCCGCGGGCCGGAACCGGCGGGGGGAATGAAACATCCGAAATAACCGGGTTAAAGCGTCAGGTCGATGGAAACAGGGTTCGACACGAAGTCGTAACTCCCCGTCAGAGTGAAGGCGAAGCTGAGCGTCAGGCCCGCATACTGCGGGTCGAAGGGACCCTGCGTACCGAACAGCGCCGCTCCTCCTCCTCCGCTGTCGAGAAAGTCCTGAAAATTCAGGAACATCGCCGTGTTGACGTGATTGTAGATGAAGAGCGTCACCCAGTCCTTGTTGATGGGAAGGACCTTGCCGCCCGGCAGTGTCAGCCCGGGGTCGGTGCCCGACATGCCGCCCACCACGAGGTACTCCCGTCCGGCGTAAGCGCTGCCGGCGTCGAGCGAGAGGGTGATGTCGCCTCCCGCTGCGGCGGAAAGGGTGTAGGCGTCGGCCCAGAGGCTCGGTGAGTAATTCAGCCCTTTCATCACAAAGGCGTCGAGGCCGGCCTCGGTGACCGAGTTGTTCGGGTTGTCCGCCGCGCTGAAACGCACCTTCATCTGCGCCGTGGGCGTCGTGTAATCGGTGACCCGGAAGCTGCCCGGCATCCAGGCGGGAGCGTGCGAGACCTGCTCCACCATGACCCAGCTGCTGCCGTTGTCGTTCGAGACCTCGACGGAGAAGAGATCGTCCCCGTCGTCGTTGTAGAACCAGCGGTAAAATCCCACCTCGGCCGAGTCGCTGGCCGAGAGGTCGATCGTCGGCGAGATCATTCGCGTCGGCCCGCCGTCCACGTCGGAGTTGCCGTCCGCATTGTCGGTGACGTAACAGTTGCCGGAGCCGTCGAAATCGGTCGGCGGGTCGCCCCTGTCGCCGCCGCCCGCCGGGATGCCCCGCTCCCATGGGCCGTCGGAGAGGTTGATGTTTTCCACCGTCCAGCCGAGGTCGGCCTCGAAGTCGTCCTCCATGAGCGTCTCCACGAAACAGACCTCGAAGGAATAGACGTCGGCCGGGGCGGTTGCCGGGGATGTGATCGTCGTCCCGCCGTCGCCCTGGGCGCTGAAAAAGAACTCGGGCTCGTCGCCGGGCGCCGTGTTGGGAAGCGAGGCTCCGAAGAGGTCGCCGCCCGAGGACGCCAGGTCGATCTCCGTATAGGGGTCATTGGAGTCGAACCGGTAGTGAAGCTTTCCCGTGCCGGCCGTGTAGTTCTCGTAGCCCGACGTGATTTTAATGGTCGTGTCCGTCTCCGGGCCGGGGGGAAGGTAGCCGCCGGGAAGGCCGCTCGGAAAGGAGAGGCGGAGGGCGGGCACGTCGGTGGCCAGGGCCTTGATGCAGAAGTTGGCCGTGTCGTTGAAGGAGTAGAGGTCCTGCCAGGCCGCGCCGTCGAAGTAGTAGCTCTCGCCCGGGCTGGCCGACGACTCAACGATAACGCGGTAGGACGCTCCGAGCAGGACCGGAACGTCCGATGTCCGGTCGTAAGGATGTCCGCCCGAGGAAAACTCGACGTAGACGTAGAAATCGTCGCCCCCTGTGAACATGAGCGGCGTGGTGAGATCGATCGTGTGAAATCCCGTGTACGTGAGGAAGCCCGTTTGTGAAGCGAGCTCGTTCAGCAGCTGGCCGCTCGAAAAGTCGTCGTAGATCTTGACCGTCCAGGTCACGTCGTCGTCGGCCGTGAAAAAGCTCACCGCTTCGATCTGCTCCACTCCCGTGGTTCCGCCCGTGGTGGTGAACGCGTTGAACGCCATGGACGCGTCCGCCTTCGTGTCGCGCCACCCGTGGTAGTCGTGGTAGTAGATGTTGTCATAGGCCATGGGCTCCACGTTCTGGAAGGAGATGGCGCCCATTTCGGGATGCTGGCAGCAGTGCTTGTCGTAGTAGGAGATCCAGAAATAGCCGCCATTGCCCCAGTCCGATCCCCAGCTGTTCTTGCAGAGCCACGCGCCGGGAAGGGGAGCCTGGGTGCTCTTGTTGTCGTCCCAGCCGATGATGGCGATGGCGTGGTTCGGATCGTAAGAGCTGCCCGGCGGCTGGTAGTGCTCGTAGTTTCCCGACATGAACGAGCCGTCGTAGCACATGCAGGTCCCCAGGACCCCCTCGGACATGATCTTGTTCTTGATCGTGTCGATGTTGGAGAGGTTGGTCTCGGCAACGAACCACTCGATGTCGCGCGCGTAGTAATAATGGTAGGAGGGGTCCGACCGCGCGGGCGGCGTGCTGTACGACTGGCCGTCCATGTCGCGCACCGCGCCTTCGCCCCGGGTGAGGTAGGCCGACGTGACCCGGTAATCGCCGCCCTGGTGAACGGTCAATCCGCCGCCCGTGGGGGGATCGGTGTCGTCGTTGTTGTGCTGGTTGAAACCGTTCCACCAGTCGAGATGGTACTCGGCCAGGTTGGGCTCGCCGAGCTCGCCCGCCGCGGTCCAGGCGTCGGTCATGAGGAGGTTTCCCTCGGCTGCGGCCATGGCCCCGAAGGTCCAGCAGGTCCCTCCTTCCTGCGATTTGACGGTGGTCACGTAGTTGACTCCGTTCACGTCGCGCAAGTCGAATGAGCCGGGCGGGTCCGCGGCGATGGCGATCCCGGCTGCAAGGAAAGATGCGGCCAGAACGAATCCCGCTGCAATACATCTCTTTTTCATGGTTTCCTCCTCACATCCATTCTATTCGAAACGCGTCAATTAACGGTCAGGTTGAAAGTGTCGGAATAGGTCAACTCGTAAGTGTTGTTCAGTTCATCGACGGCAAAGGTGAAATTGAACTGGCCCGCCGGGAGGGACGAACCCTGATAAAGCGGATAGTCCGTGAAAGAGACGAGGGGGCCGGCATAAGTCCGGAGCGGATTGATCATCGATTTTTTCCAGACAGGGGGCACGTACCAGTACATTCCCGAAGGCGCATACACGGAGATCCACCAGTCGCACGAGACCCCTTCGAAGCTCCCGGGATCGAGCCCGAGGGTGATGGAGACGGGCGTTCCGAGTGGGACGCTCAGCGGACCGTCCACGCCGTTGACCTTGATGTCGGGGAGGGGAATGCTCACGCCGCCCCCTTCGATCACCTCCATGGCGGGATCGCCCATCAGGTTGTACATCTCGTAGTAACAGCGCCGCATCCCCTGGGTGCCGCCCCAGTCGAGATAGAGTTCGTACTGGCCGTAATCGATCATGGCGCCGATGCGGCCGTGACCGTGGTTGAAACAGCCCCTGAAGATGTTTTTTTCCAGGGCGCCGTCCGGTCCCCAATAAGACCAGGACGATGCGCCGAAAAATGAAGTGGCGCCGCGATCGTCGCGCACCCAGGTCTCGCCGAAGCACTCCGATCTCGTGTACTTGCCCGTCATGCAGGCGAAGCTGATCACAAAGGGGTAGATCGAGTTCGTTAAAGCGCGGACATTGCTCTGGTTGAAGAAAGGGCCGTCGTCCCAGGAGGTGCTGCTGCCGTGTCCGGCGTAACATCCGATCGAACGGCCGTCGTTGAATGCGTTTTTCACCTGAAGAGTTGTAGCGCCGTAGGTGTGGCAGTAGAGCTTGTCCGAGGTCCAGTTGTCAAAGTCGAGATAGTTTTCGATCACAAAGTCGTGCATGCCCTCGTTGAGGCTCCATCCGTCTTCTCCCGCCATGAAGACGGCTTTTTTCGTGACGTTCGTCGCCATGGCCAGGACCTTGTCGCAGAGGCTGTCGAGATGGCCGCTCGTTCTCACCGGGAACCGGCCGCGCGTGATGTCGGGGACGTAGTCGCTCCCGTCGACGCAGGCGTAATCGAGGTCGGTGGGCGGGTTGTCCGTGCCCTGGCCCGTCCAGTGGGGGATCGTGTCGGTGTCGCCGATGAGAAGGAGATATTCGGGGACGGGCGTCCAAGTGTTGTAAGCGTTTTCGATGTAGCTCTTGATGTTCGACGCGCTCGAGCCCGTCGTGTTCGTGTCCACGAGGGTGACGTCGAAGCCCTGCGCCGTTCTCAGGGCGATCAGGTCCTGCAGCTTGGAGCTGCCCGCGAAAGCGGGATCGGCGATCATGAGGTATCCCGTTCCCCGCGCGCCTCTTCCCTTCCCCAGGATGTCGGCTTCGAAAAGAGCGCCGTTCAAGACGGTGTCGTGAATCAGCCTGTCCGAGTGGGGAGTGTTGTGGCGCCGGAGGATGCGGGCCGTTTTCTCCATGTCGGCTCCGCGAAAGAGGATCTTCAGGCGGGCCGACAGGAGAACCCGGATCGATCCCGAGGAGGGGTTGTACCGCACGGGTGAGAGCTCGACGATCTCGAGACGGCGCCCGCGCATGATCGCCTCATCGACAAGGCGGGCCGTCTCCGTTGGGAGGTAGGAATCGACCCGGTATGCGGCCTCGTCGATCACGAAAGGAGCTTTCTCGAGCGCGCCTTCTCTTTTCGGAACCGGCGCCTGTACGGGGACAATCCTGTGATCGATTCCGAGCTCGGCCGGGCTGAGCTCGCGCCAGACCGTATCGGAGAGAACGAGCTCGCACGCTGCATCCCGTGGTATTTCGAGAAACTCGCGGATCACGGGGAGCCGGGGCCGGCCGATCTCGGCCGTCCAGACGCATCCCTCGAAGGAGAGAAGGGTGAAGGTCTCGCCCTTCCCGATCACGTCCGTTCGATCGAGGGAACGGACGGCGAGCGCCATCTCGATTCCGTCGGCATCCGACCTCATCACCGTAAGGAGGGGTGTGCGCGATCCCCCTTCTTCGAGGACAATCTGATCCTGTCCCGATGCAAATGCGCCGGGCTCTGATAAAAGGAGTACCGCGATAAAAAGTGGAATGACCTTCAGGTTGCAGAATGGCATGGCGTGTCTCCGCATCATCAATTCGGGACAGGATGAACGCCGTTATCAGGCAAACCGGCGCTTTTTAATATCATATCAAAAAAAGTCGAATCTTGGCATGAAAAAGAGGTTTTTCCCGGAGCGGATAAATCAAGATTGCCCTTTTGAACATGGCTTATTCCGATGTTGGGTAAGCATTTCGTGCTTGATGCAACACCGGGTTCAACGTATGTCTATTCAATCGATCGACAGCAACAAGAGACCATGCCTGAAACGATTGAGGATCCGCTTCAATGTTCAAGCCGTGCGTCATCGCCGTTGCCGCTTTCCTGGTCGTCTGCGCAGCTGCTTTTGTCTTGTTTTATGAACCGGGCGCGAACGGCAGCAAAACAGAAAGCAGTGATCGGCCGCATGATCGGCCTGCCGGCAAGATCGTCGAGGCGCGGATCGATCCCGAGACGGATGCCTTGGCGAATTCCACCGGCAGGGAGCGCCTTCGGCCGGCAGCGCCCGCCCTCGAGATTTGCGGTCATGTTGTGGCTGCAAGCGGGGAAAGCCTTTCCGGTATAAGCGCCCACCTCGCGGCAGGAGACGGACGTATCATCGCTTCCGTGTCGAGCGGGAGCGACGGGACCTTCGCCTTGAAAGCCGACGGCGAGATCCCGGCCATGGAGAGCGGCCGGCCTGCCGTGATCGTCGAGGGAGCGTGGCGGTACCCCGTTGCGGTCCTGATCACCGATCAAATGATCGCTGACCACGCCGGTTCGAAGCTCGATCTGGGCGATCTCGACCTTTTGCCGTCCGGCGCTCTCCAACTTGCGGTGAGTGCCGTGGATTTCACTCCCCTGTCACCCGTGCACCTCGCGTTCCTGGACGAGAAGAACCTTCCGCTCGAGCCCCTCTCTTCGGGCGATTCTCTCACATCGCTCCCCGAGCCGGTCCGGGGCGCCATGGCCGATCTCGTAAATCCAAGGCCCTTCGCGTTGTTTGAAACGCCCTATCCATTTCATGAGGGAGAGCTCGATTGCATTGTCCCGGCCGGTCTCCTGCGCCTACAGGCCTGGAACGACCAGCACCCGCTGGTGGAGTCGGACCTCGTGACCCTGCGCCGCGGCGAAACGACCCGCGTTGCACTCGAGCTCGCAGCAGCCGGTTCGATTGCCGGAGTCTGCGTCGACCGGCGCGAAACGCCGCTCGAAGGGATTCGGATCCTGGCCCAGCCCGTTCTCCAGGAAGGCCCGGACGACTACACCATACTCGATGAGCTCACGTCCCGGGGTGAGAAGGGGACGACCCGGTGCCCGGCCTTCAATGTGAAGACCGATATCAACGGAGCCTTTCGCCTGGCGCCTCTTCTCGCCGGCCTGAGGTACGAGGTCTGGTGCTCGGACAAGCGCTTCCAGATCGTCGATCTGTCGGCCGAAACCCCGCTGGAGGACTACCTGGTCCCCGTGGGAACGCAAAAGCTGAAGTTCGTTCTGAAAGGCGTGCCGACTCTGCGGCTCATTCTGTGCAGCGAGGATGGCGGCGATCCGGGCCCGGGCCCCGGAAACGCCCATGTCAACATTGAAGCGGGTTCCTCCGGGTATACCGAATCCTTTGCGCTGCAAGAGTTCGATTCGACGCTGACCCTGCCGCTGAAGGACCCGATTCCCGATGAAGAAGAGGCCTCGATCTCGGTCAGGGTCCGGTGGGGACGGAGCGGGCTGGGCTCGGCCGAGCTCGTGCTGCCTTGGTGCGCCGACAGCGTCTGCGCCACAGTGCCCATAAGCCCGGGCATTGTTTACGATCTGGGCGCCGTTCCCTTCGTCTTGGCGCAAGTGACCACCCAGTGGAACTGGAATGGGAAGTCCGTTGTCGATACCGTCCGCCGATGGGGCGACGAGTTCTCGCTTCCCAGGTGGAATTATGCGTCATCCGGTTACACCTACGTTCTAGATCGGGATCCACGATCGGGACGCTGCTCGATCGTGTCGCGCGACGCGGAGCTCGACTGGGCCGTTTTCTGGGAGAGCGAGTTCAGAGAAGCATTGATCGTGGATGTGAATTTGCAGGACGGCGTGTCCAACATTGCGAAGCGGGCAAACCTTTCGAACCCTGGTAAAATCGTCACCAGACCGGACGAGGATTCCGGCTTGCGTCCCGGCGCCGTGATCAGGGGATTCGTCACGGCACACCATCGGGAAATCTGCGGAGATGCCCGCATCGGCCAGTGGGGCTTCGAGCTCGATACCGCGCCGGGCGCCGAGCCCGTGGTCTGGCCCCTCAATCCCTGCCGCTACAAGCTCGCGCCCGATCCCTCTGTGACTCTCTGGCGTCCGGAGGGTCTGACCTACACCGTCAAGATTTCCGCCAGGGACGATGAGAAGGGCTGGTCGTCGCGCAATCTCATCGAAAAGACATTCACCCTGAATGATACATTTGTGATTCCCGTGGCTGTTCCTTGATTGCACTATTGGTGCAGGAGCGGACGGAAGCGCACGCCGGGCGGAGCATCATCCCCCCCTTCGGTCATTCCCCCCCAAACTCCCTTCTCTGGAGCGCATCGAGATCGGGAGGTTCGGCGGCCAGCTCGAGAGATCGGCGATAGAGCTCTTCCAGGTCGCCCAGGTCGATCGAGCTCGCGGCCTTGACGAAGATCGGTATCTTGTAGAGCGGGCAGTCGAGGCCGAGCCTTTTCGGGCCGCTCTGGACCTCGCCCGTCCAGGCGTCCTTCCATTCTCCGGCAGGCAGGAACATGTCGAAGTTACTTTGGTTGTTTTGCCAGATGACGCCCACGAGGATCTCTTCGCCGTAGAGGTACTCGTCCCACGATTCATAGGCATCGGCGCTGTCGGGATAAACGAGGAAGAGGGGGCGCACGATCGGCATCCCTCTTTCGCTCGCTTCCCGGGCAAGGCGGTGCGTGTAATCGATGAGGCGCGTGTGGATCGTTGCATAGAGGCGCCAGATCGCGATGAGCTCGGCGTCGTACCCCGGCTCGGCCGGCATGTCCCAGGGCGCCCGGTCGTGGGTGGGGCCCGTCTCCATGATCGGACAGAAGGCGCTGAAGGCGAGCCAGCGCGCCAGGTTCTCCCGGCTGAACTCCCTGCCCCAGTACCCGCCCGTGTCGGAGCCCCAGAGGGGAAAGCCGATCATGGACGAGCGCTGCAGCGCGATCAGGGCGGCCCTGAGTCCCCATTCGCCGGCCCGAATGTCGCCCCCCCAGAAGACGCCGTACTTCTGGCTTCCCCTGTACGCGGCGCGCGGCATGAGAACGAAATCGTCGCCGCGGAGCCTCTTCATCACATCGTGCACGGCCTTGACGTAGAGGCGCGGATAATCGTTGTGCGCCTCGGCCGCGGTCCTGCCGTCGTGAAGAACGATGGCGGGATCAAAAGGCACGATCTCGTCGCACCGGTCGAGCTTGAACCCGGCCGTGCCCATCTTGGCGACCTTCTCGATATGGTCGCCCCACCATCGGACGGCGGCCGGATTGGTCAAGTCGATGAGGGCCGGCTCTTTGGTCTCGCGGGCCGCGGGCCCCGGCGTCGTTGGAAGAAGGAAACCGCTCTCATGGGCTTCGCGCACCATGTCGCCCATGATCCAGGGTGCGATCCAGAGGAGAAAGCGAACGTCGTGCTTCGAGAGCCAGGCGATCATGCCTTCCGGATCGGGAAAGCGAATCCGGTCCCATTCGAAGTCGCTGTATCCCATGGGGCCCGCGGCCCAGGGGCGGTCGACCCAGTAGACGCCGAAGGGGATGTCGAGGGCCTTCATCATGAGCACGTCCTCGACGACCATCGAGTTGTAGGGGCTCCTGTTCGGAGTCCCCTCGTAGAAGGTCTCCTTCTGCGTGTGGTTGTCGCGCCACCGCCAGTGGGAGAACGTCCACCTGGGAGGCACGATCGCCGGCCCGGTGAGAAGGGCGTGCTTCGAGACGACGTCAAGCGCCGTCGGTCCCGGGATCATGTCGAGCTCGAGCGACGGCCCGGCAAAGGCGAAGGTCACGCGGTCGCTCTCTCGGGCAGCCATGTCGTATTCCCCGGGCCAGGTCCCTTTCACCGAGACGCCGTACCCGGCGGAAGAGAAGTGGAACGGCGTGTAGATGCCGAGGGTGGGCTTGACGAGCATGGAGACCTTCCGGCCCCTGATGTCGAGGGCTTCCTCGATCCCGTCCCTCCAGGAGAACTCCTGGGCGCCGTCCACAACGCGCTCCATCAGCCCGTAGTACCGCTCTTCCGGAGGAGCGAGGAAGACGGCGCCGAGCTTGCCGACTCCTTCCAACGGCGTCACGCTGAAACTCAGCGAGACCGTCTCCTTCCCGCCCGGCGCGATGGCGACTGAGGCGCGGCGGCCGTCGGTCGTGGCGTACTCGGCCTCGAACCGGTTCTTCTCGCGGGTTATCGACAGCGGAGGCCCGGTCAGCGTCTGTCTCCCTGCGCTGGTCTCGAAAAAGAGGGCCGGCCCTTCCTTCGACAGAAGCGATGAAGTGATTTCCCACTCGATCTGGGTGAAGGAGACGGCAAAGGGCTCGGTCAAGATCAGGGCGGACCATGTCTCGGTGGAAATGCGGGCCAGGCTCTCGGGAAGCCACTCGTCGAGGGCCGCGACCGATTGGCGCGCCTCCCCGGAGACGGGCACGCCCCATATCTCGAAGAAGGGGCCGAGGTTCCGGCCGACCGCCCGCGAGAGGCTGACGAGCCACTGGTCGCGCTTCTCCCAGTCCGTTTTGGGGAGCTCTTCGGCGGGCATGTCGCGGTACTGGGCGAAGGCTTTTTTGAATGGTTCCCAGCCGAAGACCTCCTGCACCTGGACATACATGCCGAGGGCGAGGAAGGGATCTCTCTTCCATTTCTCGAAGGGCGCCCCCTCGATGATGTGGCGCCGGACGCGCGGCAGGGTCCCGCGGGCCGCGTAGGCTTCGGCCGGGTTGATGCCGCAGGCCCTGTCCATCACGTAGAGGGTGAAGAGGTTGCATGTGACCTCGCCCGTTCCGCCGAAGGTCCACGCCGCCTGCTGGTGGTTGTGGCCGAGCTCGTGCCAGAGCCCCCAGACGCCGCCGTGTCCTTCCGTGAGAAGGGCTTCTTTATCAGTCACCACGGGGGGCATGTCGAGGTGCATCATGATCGGGTAGCCCGAGTGCATGTAGCCCGCGCTGATCTGGGTGTCGCAGACCATCCTCTCGGGCCGGCGGGGAAGGGGGCGCGCGCCGAGCTCGGCGTAGCAGTCGAGCACCTCGTCCCAGAACTCGAGGAGCGAAACAGGGTCGTCGAGCCCGCGCACCGCCGTGGAGGGGAGGGTGAGAATGATCTTTGATGTTTCGAGCTCGGCCCATGGCGCGGGATGACGGCGGATCGATTTCAACCATTTCTCGGGCTCGGTTGTTCCAAGAACGAACCGCGGCGCGTGAACCGCCCTGTGGAGGGTGACGCGGAGCTTTCCTTCCGGGAGTCCGTGTGGAATTTCGATGTAGATCAGGCCGCCGTGGGGGGCGGCGATCTTGGTGCGTTTGTTTTCCAGGCGATATCTCCTGCTCACGTCGGGGTGGCGCTTCCATGTCGCCTTGTCCCAGAGCCGGTCGCTGTGGCACCCGATCCGGGCGAAGAGCCCGGCCGTGGTCCACTCCTCGGGAATGTCGATGGAGACGACCTTTCCCGCGGGAGCGTAGTAGCCGGTGGACGCCCACCCGGGCACGGAAGGATCAAGGGCGACCCGGCCGGTCACGCGCGGAGCGTTGGCGGGCACGGCGCCTGGAAAGAGATCGCACCCGGGCTCGGCCGCGATCTCTTCAAAGGGGAGGCGCTTGTTCTCCTCGTGCCTGAGGGTAACGGCGAGCCGGGAGACGGCGTCCTTGTCCGAAAGGGGGTAGAGGCTTTTGGCGTCCCGCTCTGAGAGCCAGCGCCTCAGGCGGGGAAGGAAGAGCGTGTCCTCTGTTGGGATCGAACGGATCGTCGAGGTGAGTATGCCGCTGACCTGTTTCAGGTCGTGCTCCTTTTCTTCCATCAGAAGTGAGAGAGCTTCTCCGCCGTGGCAGAGGCGCAGCATCTCTTTATCGATCGGCGAAGAGACGGGGACGATCCGATCGATGTAACCGTCGGCCCAGACGATTCCGACGGGGGCCAGAAGCCTGTTCCCGGGGTGATCGGTGAGAAGTTTCTTTTTCGGGTTGAGCTGCTGCCATCCCCAGCCGAGTCCGGCGATGCAGAGGCTGCCCCCGCGGCGCACGAAAGCGCGTAGCTTGTCGAATTCGTCTCTGATGTCGTGCGCCTGGACGAAGAGCACCTTCGCGCCGGAGAGTGCGCGGCCCGGGCTTTCGGCAACGGACTGTTCCACTTTCAGTCCCTGTTTCTTCAGAAAGTCCGCCATCCCGTCGGCGTGCCAGGTGACGACGGCGGGCTTTCTCTTTCCCTTTGCGAGCCAGGAGAGGGCGTTCAGCACGAGCCGTCCCGTCTCGCCCGTTTCCATGGACCCGAAGTAGCCCGTGTGGCCGAAGGCAACAACGCGGCCCCGGCCGTGGCGGGCCGCCGCGACCACGGCGTGACGGGAGCCGCCCCTTGTCTCGCCGGCGACAACGGCGAAGACATCGTCACCGAAGAGCGCGAAGGGTCCCGGAATCCCCGGTTTTGCAATCGAGGTCACGCCGTCGAGCAGGATCCGCAGATCCTCTTCGTCCCCATCGACGGGGCCGGAGAGTAGACCTCCGGCAAGGAGAAGGGTGAGCGCGGCACAGGTGAATCCTCTTCTTGTCTTCATCTAAACCTCAATGTTTTATGCAAAGTTGAGGTTACCGATCATGGCTCCGGTCAGGCTCTGCGTCAAAGCCAAATCCGCGCCAGGGCCGGATCCTTGTTTTTACGGAACCAAAAGGGTGGAGAAATGGTGCTTCTGGCCGTATCCTTGGTGCATGAAAGAAATCTTGTGGAAAATTTTCAAGAAGCTCCCCCTGATCCTGGCCGTTCTCGTTGCACCGGCCACGATTTACATCGTTGTCACACACCAGCCCTATCTCCAGAAGCTCCTCGATTTTTCTTCTCGATCCCAGCCGAAGGAAGAACCAAACCGAAAAGAGAGCACGCCAAAGATCGCGACGCTCTCCGGAGAGCCGGACCCGGAAGAAGGAGCGGTTTCCGGGGAAGAAGCCGTGGCTTCCGGGGATGGGGCCGCGGCGGATCTTGTCCCTGAATCATTCCCCCTTGTCGAATCGGACGGAACAGAATCTGCGGCCGGTTTGGCCGGCAGCATTGCCGGGACGGATCCTGTTGCCGGCATGGTCCGGGATGACGGAAGCGGCGTGCTTCCGGACGCGGGCCGGGCCGTCGACTGGGATGCCGAAGCCGCGAAATGCACAACGGCCGGCGACTTCATCAGCCTCGCTGAAAGAGCCGTTGCCGCCGGCCGGAGCGATCTTGCCGAGAAGTTCTACCTGAGGGCCCTCTTCCTCGATCCCGGCAATGCCGTGGCCAACGAGGCGGTGGGCAATGTCCGGTTCGACCCGGCCGTGCATCTCGAAGATTTCGAGCGCTTCGAGGGAAAGCAGCTCGCCGGCGCCCTGATCCCGTTCCGGGAGCGAAAGGGGAAGTGGATCCTGTCGGGCGAGCTTGCCAGGCTCCGAAAAGAGTGGAGCAGGGTCAAGGCCTCCCTCACCGCCGAGCTCGAGCGGCGCGAGAGCGATCCCCACGAAGAGCTGAGGCGCCGGACGCTGCGCCGGCTCATGAGGGCCAAGGATTTCGCCAAGCTCATCAAGGAAAACACGATCACTTTCCGTTACCCCTATTTCTTTTTTATCGAGAGCGGATCTGAAGAGGACGTGGAGCGGGCTGCGGCTTTCGCCGAAGTTCTGGGAGCCGACCTCGATCATCTCCTCGACGGGTTTGAAAAGCTCTGCCCTGCGGAACGCGAAGACGCCGCGGGACGCGAATCCGCCGACAGCGACGAGGTCTTTTTCATCTGGATCGATACGGATAAGGAAAAATCGGACCAGCACGGCCGGAGCCGGATGCTGATCGCTTCTCTCCCGGAGAAGCTCGATGATTACGCCGGCTCCGAGAAGGTCCGCCGGTCTCTGGCGCGTTCATTCGGCAGGATGATCGTGAAAGAAAAATGCAGCGCCCCGAGCTTTCCCGAGATGTGGCTCTTCGAAGGGACGGCGCTCCTCCTGGCGGCTGGAAAGGGTTTCGACGGGAAAGGCCGGCTCCGCCTGAACGGGGAGGGGAGCGAGCACGACGAGCGCTTCACAGCGTGGATCAAGGCCAACCGGGGCGCCTGGCCGATCCCGCTCGAAAGGCTCGTCGCCTACTCGACGCTCGACGAGCTCTGGAAGGACGTTCTTGTCAGATGCTCGGGGCTTGAGAAGGGCGAGAAGGAAGAAGAGTTCAGGTGCGCCCTCGCCGCGTGCCGGCTCTTCTGTCATTACCTCTCCCGGAAAGAGGGGGGCGGTCCTTTCAGGAAGTACCTGGATGCGCGGCTTGCCGGAAAAAACATCCCCAACGGCATGGAATCCCTTCTCGGGAGCTCGTCCTTCGTGGAGGTGGAGCGGGAGATGGTCAAGGCCTATCTCCTTCCCTCGGTCGAGGTGACTTATGCGCCTCCCAAGCCGGGGCGTGTCCTGGATGAAGCCGATATTTTCAAGGACATCAACGCGCTGCTCGATTTCATCAAGGCGAACCCCAACAGCCCGGACCTCGATTTCAAGAAGATCGAGCTCGCCGACTGCTATTTCAAGGCCGGCCGGTCTCTCGGCAGCGGGCTCGAGGGCCTGGACGATCAGGCGGTCGGCAAGGCGCGGAAAACCGAGGTCGACGGCTATTTCAAGGCCTCTGTCGAGCTGTACGGTGCGGCCGCTCAGTTATTCGGAAAGCAGGCCGAGAAGTGCCGCCTCAAGAAGCAGGCCGAGTCGGCCGACCAGTGGGAAAGGGAGAAGTGCCGGCTGAGGCTGAAAACCGGGATCGCCTACATGTTCTGGAAGGAGATCGAAGAAGACGCGGCTCTCCGAAAGGGCCTGCTCGAAAAAGCGCTCGATCATCTTTACGGCTCCATGATCGAGGCGCCGGCCGACGATCCCGGCCTCCTCTGGGCATGGTTCTATGCCCATCTCGCCTCGACCGAGCTGGAGCGCAGCGTCGAAGCGGCGGCCTTCATGGATGCCGCCATCGGCGGCGATCTCGTCGACATGGGCCAAACCCTCTCCTCCGCTTCGGAGGCGCCCTGGCTCGTGGCCGATCCCATCGAGGCCTTCTGTCTGAGCCTGGCCGGGAAGCACAACAGCATGGAGGAGTGGGGGAAGACAGTGGACGCCGTCGAGCTCTATTTCAAGAGCTGCCGGGCGGCGAAAGCGCAGCCCGGCCCCCTGGGCGAAGAGCTCCGCCTCGAACATTACAAGGCCGCCGTCCGCGCGGGCGGGATCGCGAAGGGGGGAAAGATTCTCGTCGAAGCGGCCCGGCGGAACCGGGGCAACAGGATCGGCCGCATGGCGATCCCGCTGCTCGAGGACCTGATCGATCGGTGTACCCTTGCAAGGGAAAAAAGGAAGAAGCAGTACACCATTCTACCCGAGGCCATTCTCTGTCTCGCCCACGAGTACAGGATGGCCCGGAGGCACGCAGACGCCGTCGAGCAGTACGACCGCTTCCTCCAATCGGGGTCCACGACAAAGTCGCGCCGGTTCGTAGAGAAAAAGAAGGACGAGGCCCTCCAGTGCCAGGGGCTCTGCTACAGGTCCCTTCTCGAAGAGGCCCGCGCGTCGGGCGACAAGCCGGGCGCGGCGCGCGCCGAAAGCAGGCTCGCTTCCCTCGGCGTTGGTTCGGCCTCCCTTCCGGCCGGCCTCGAAACTCCGGCGCCCAGCCGGGACGCGGCCTTTCCCCCTGTGGGGATTTTCGACATTCCGCCCTGTTCTTCCCAGCCCGCGATCGTTTTCGTCTCCCGCGAGAGCGGCTCGAGCAAAGAGAGCAGGAAGGTCTCGCCCGCGAAAAAAGCCGTCCACATGGGCCTCGACTGGCTGGCGCGCCACCAGACGCCCGAGGGGTTCTGGGACTGCGACGCTTTCAAGATGAAGTGTGCAAAAGGCGGTTCCTGCTCGGGCAAGGGTTTCGCCCTCAACGACGTGGGTGTGACCGGTCTCGCCCTTCTCGCCTTTCTCGAAGATGGTCACAGCGTGACCGAAGGCCCGTACAGCGAGGCCGTTCGGCGCGGGCTCGCATACCTCTGTTGTGTTCAAGATCCCAAGGAAGGCTGGCTCGGGCCCCGCGAGGGCATCCACTGGATCTACAACCACGGAATCGGAACTCTGGCCCTCGTCAGGGCGTACGGGAGCACCCGGTGGCCCACCCTCGTGAAGCACGGCCAGGACGCCCTCGATGCGATTCACGCCGGCAAGAACCCGGGCAAAGCCTGGCGCTATTGCAACGGCGAGGCCGACCCGGTCAAGCAGAACGACGTTTCGGTGACGGGGTGGATGGTCCGGTGCCTCGCATCGGGATCGGAGCTCGGTTTCGATCTGGACAACCGGGATCTCGTCGACGCGCTCCTCTACATCGACGAGATGACCGACGCGGACACCGGCCGGACCGGGTATTACGAGAGGGGATCGTACAGCAGCCGGAAAGAGGATCCCCACTCTTCGATCTGGCCCTATGGCCAGGGGGAAACGATGACGGCCGAAGCCATGCTCTGCCGCTTCCGGATCGCCGATGTGCTGGGCGATGAGGAATCGCAGACGCCCTCCCTCGAGGCCGGGGCCAGGCTGCTGCGCATGTGCCTTCCCAAGTGGAGCGCGGCGAAGGGTCGCATCGACTATTGCTACTGGTACTACGGAACCGAGTCGATGCACCGGATGGGCGGCAACAGCTGGACGATCTGGAAATCGGCGATCGAGAAAGCCCTCGTCGGGAACCAGAGACAGGACGGATGCATGAAGGGCTCGTGGGATTCCGGGGTGGACCCCTGGGGCGAAGACGGCGGGCGGGTCTATGCCACGGCGATCTGCACCCTGGCTTTGGAGGTGGTCGTGCACAGCGAAAAGAAGCGTTCCTCACGGTGAGTTTCTGAATGACAAGCGAGAGCCCAAAGATGCAACAGATCGACCTCATACTCTTCGACCTCGGCGGAGTGCTGATCGAGCACGGCGGTGTTTCGAGGATGATCGAGTGGACGGGGGGAACGAGAACGGTCGAGGAGCTGTGGCACGAGTGGATCGTCTCTCCGGCGGTGATGGAGTTCGAATCGGGGAAGAGCTCGCCCGAGGATTTCGCCGCCAAGGTGATCGCCGAGTTCGCCCTCCCCGTCGGGGCGGAAGAGTTTCTCGAAGAGTTCAAGTATTGGCTCAAGAGGGTCTATCCGGGAACAATATCCCTTCTCGAAAAGCTGTCGGCTTCTTACAAGCTGGCGAGCTTGTCCAATTCGAACGCAATCCACTGGGAGCGGGTCTGCCGTGAGCTGGGGCTTGCGGAACTATTCGATTTCAACTTCCCATCCCACGAGACCGGTCTGGCCAAGCCGGACAAGGAGGCGTTCCTCAACGCGGCCCGCACTGCGGCCTGCCCGCCCGAGCGCGTCCTCTTCTTCGACGACAACCGGATCAATGTGGAAAGCGCCCGCTCCGTCGGCATGGTCTCCCACAAGGTGAGCGGCCTGAGGGGGACACAATACGTGTTAACCCGTAATGGGTTCCTTTCTACACCACCCGGAAAAGGAAGGGGATAAGCAACGGTTCTCCCGGGCCACAAGGGGGCTCGGGCATTTCTTGCCCCCCACGCTCGCAAAGCCTCGCTATAAGGGGGGTGCGCAAGAAATACCCGGCCCGTGACCCGGGCAGGACGCTCTTAAATATCCCTTTCCTTTTCCGGGCGGCGAAGGGAAAAACCCATTATGGGTCAACACGTATTGTGTCCCCTTCAGTGTCCCCGTCAGTTGCTCCTTATACCGTTGGACATGTCGACGGGGACGACGGGATTCATGTCGGTCAGGACGCCTTGGAAATAGGCCGTTGTGTTCGCGTACTGCGGCGGCACGGTGAGGAAGTAGCGGCAGAAGTCGCCGTCCGCGTCATCGGTCATCAGCCAGGGCGATCCACCGGCGAAACCGCCGACCAGCCGGGTGATGTCGTGTGGGGGTGGAATGTACTGGTTCGCTGACTGCGGTGAAGCGAGGAGAAATCCGGGCGTGCCGAATCCGTTCTTTTTCAGCATGAAGTGGACGTCCAGGTTCCAGTCGCCGATGGCGTAGAGCCCGGCATCGTTGCCCGGAGCACCCTGACCGTAGTATGTCATGCTGCCTGCCGGCGCCTGCGGACCGAAGAGGGCCTGCGCCCAGGAGGCCCAGTTCGTGCTGCCGAACCACCACGTACCGTTGTAGACGCCGTTGGGATAGTAGATGTCGAAGGCGTTCTCGCTGCCCGGGCCGGGGCCTGCAACAGTGATACCGGTATTCAAATTAATTGTTGGGGTATTCCACCGGGATAAACCCTGACCGAATTCCGAGCCGAGGATGAATTCGTAGCCCGAATCTTCGAGATCGATCGTGATCATCCAGATATAGCTGCTTGGCAGTATAGTGGGAAAACCGAAACTGTTCGGCAGACCGGTGAAGAGGAACGCTGCTTGCTGAACGCCCAGATTGCCCCAACCCGTACAGGTGTCGAAGTAATAAACAGAAAATGTTTCGCCGGCCGGGTCCCTGTTGTTGGACCCGTAGCTGAAGGTGAAACCGTCGATCACCTCGTCGGCGAGGCCGGTGGGGCTGAGCGGCAGCTCGGCCCAATCGAGATTGATGTAACCGGTCTCTGGACTCAACCACCAAGCATATAAGGTGTTCGTATTGTCCCAGAGCGTGTTCGAAAGGCGCGATCTTTCGCCGAGGGCGATATTCTTGGTTTTCCGTCTTGTAGTCTTCTCCATATCCAGGATCCCTTGCGCGAAGGTGATACCGGCAAGAAGGATTGTCAAAAGTGCGATCAGGCTTGTTCTTTTCATCTAATTACTCCTTACACCGTTGGACATGTCGACGGGGACGACGGGGTTCATGTCGGTCAAGACGCCCTGGAAGTAGACGGCGGTGTTTGCATACTGCGCCGGTACGGTGAGGTCGTAACGGCAGTAGTCACCCCACGTGTCGTCGGTCATGAGCCAGGGGGACCCGCCGGTGAGGTTTCCGACCAGCCGGGTGATGTCGTGTGGGGGTGGAATGTACTGGTTC
>CAZWHE010000061.1:0-21275 GCA_964633825.1 uncultured Phycisphaerales bacterium
ATATCACGACCAGCCCCGGGTACTGTTCGGCCGCAGTCGCTTCGCGCACCGTCCATGAGACGGCGGGAAAGGACAGCGTTCAGGTTTGTCGCCAGATCGGCGCTGTTCCAGACAACTGCACGGTCCTTTTCGGCCCAGGAAGCGTATGTCCTGCCGTCCCTCCGGTATCCCGCAGTCACCGGCTCCATATTGGCACGGAGGGAGCCTAACTTGTTCACAATTCCAAAGATACCGGCAAGGGCGAGTGCCAATTCAAACTCCACCGTATTGTCTTGAGAGACTTCGATCCAATCGGGAGAGAGGGGAGGAATCGGGCCGACGCGGTTCCTCTTGCGAAACCTCTCGCCGCCCGCCAGTTCGCGTTCAGCTCGTCCGAAGGCACATAGTACATCGGTGAGAGTGCGATCCTTGTAACGGCAGAAGTCGAAGACGGCACTATCGATGGCCTTTAGGGCGGCGCTGAAACGCGGGGGCACATTGTTTCCCCTACATGCATTGCGAAATAGGTCCAGCCATCGGTCGGTCTCTCGGAGCAAATCCACGTGCTCGCGTTGATGGACGTCAAAGCGGCCCAAGGGAGTCGCCAAGTAATTCTGGCCGAACCGCTCCTGGAACTCATAGCGAACAAAGCTGTTAATACCGCGGTCCACCCCGAGAGATGCTATCGCGCGTGCGAAGTCTACACCTGTACTTGCCGGTTTCCCGGCGATCTCAGCCCGGCCTTCCCCAAACAGCATTGCTATCTCATTGATGGAACATGGGCGCTTCCAGAGTGGGAGCCATAGCTCACCCCGGGTTTTGTCTGTTCCAGCTGACCCGTAGCCAACTCCGGAACTTCGGACGCTGAAGGGAAACAGACCGGCTTCCTGGGATGTCTCGAGCCTCTTTGCCACACACCCGCCGAGCAACAACGAACCTTCGCACATCAAAACGCAATCCCATGGATTCAGCATGGACTCGCCTTTCATGCCTTGGGTCGAATTGGCACCGCCCGCCTTACCCGGGTTGAATTGTCCTACGCTAGCTTCTGGAATTTCTCTTACCGATTCACCGAAAATCGCAGCTATTAAGAATGGGTGAGACTTCTCGGGTAATGGGGATGTGCCATCAATGGAAATAATTTTCGGAACAGTTTGTGCAAATGTCGCCGAGAAATCACTGTTTCCCACGTTCCCGCCGCTTCCAAGCACGGGGGCTTCCAATCGGTTCTTCTTTTGCCCAGATTTCAGAACAAGCGCGGCATCCAGCCACATCAATCCGTCATCATCCAGGATATGGGAACGTATCATGGCAAGAAATTCGTCCTTGATTTCCTTGCCAAGATTGAAGGTTTGCCCACTCGATTCAAAAAGCATCATTGAGTTGAGGATTTTCTCCCGGTCTTTCTTGCTTTTGCCCTCAATCTCTTTCGCCACGTCGACCGGTTTGGCTACTTTTTTTAGATTAACCTTAATCCTGTCAATTACATTACGGTACGGCTCTAGGCGTTTAGATCCCGCACAATGGATCACGTTTATTGCTTCAACAACCCGGCGCGACTTAAACCGGTTATGTTCTGGGTCCCATTTTTCGTAAAATCCACTATGGCTGTTCCAAGGTGCGACTATCGGCGTTGGCTTGTACTCCTTTAAAAAGAAATCGATTAGATCTTCCTTGCGGTCCCCGAATTTAGAACGCAATACAAAAACGCCGTCTTTCCAGCGACCGCGTGCTTCGTGGTCGACCTGCTCGGCTACCAGGCGAAGGATACCCAGGGCTTTCAGGTAGTTTATCAGCGGTTCAGGCGTGCAGCCATCAAGGCGAATCTCAAGCATCCTGCCCATCCTTTCCTTTATCCCCGACACCTGCTGCGGCGTGCGCGGCGCTCGCGCGCATGTCCGCGGCCCGTAGGAGAGCTTCCATGTATGCTAGCCGGAACGGTCCCAGGTCAGCGGCATCGCGCAGTGCGAGCATCCTTTCGGCCCAACTGGGCTTTCCATCCTCCGACAAACCCAGTTCCATGGGCTCCAAAGTCAATTTCACGTCAGGCGCGTGGATACCATCTCCAAGAACCGTGGCTGGGAGATTGTCGTCCTCCCATACGCCCCGAGCGAAACGGGTATCCTGACCGTGTGGCTGCTCACCGGGCAAGGAACGGATTGAGAGCCGCACCTTCCCATGGTGTGCTCCCGCAAGATATGCAATCAAGTCCTGAAGGTCCTTGGGGAACGGGAGCTTCGATGTTTGCAAAACAGCCAGCGCCGAGGCCAGTTCGTGGCGGAAGTGCTTGCGGCGTTTGTCGTCTGGATCCCTGCCGAGGCGCGACCAGTCCTTGCGCCAACAGTTCTTGGGCGCCTTGGCGGCTGGCTGGTCTTTGAGCACCCTATGTTCGTTCGCTTTATGTAAGGCCTCCAACCGGATAAGAGCCTGGAAAGCTGCGTGCGCCTTGCCCCGATCGTGCCAGCGAGCGGCCCATTCAAGCGCACTGCGCCATGTATCCGGGATTCCTATAAATCGAATGATCTCGGCCAGTGTTTTGCAGACGTCGTTCGTATGTTCCTCGATAGTCTGCCAGTCACCTTCCGAGGACTCGCTTTCATTGGATTCGAGTGCATTTCCGGTCGTGTCGGACCGGATTACATCCACTTTCTTCTTGCACTTGGCATCCCAGCCGGTCTCGGCGGTGTAACCGCCCTGATCGGCGGGCACGAGGTATACCTGTCCGGGAAAGGCATGGGAGGAATCCGCTCTGATCCACCGGCGTTCGAGATAATCCCAGCGAAAGGCTGTTTTCTTTTTGACAAGGAAATCGTCTCTGAACCGGGCAAACGATACGGGACAGAGTTCCTCGCGGCGCGGCGCCTTACCATTGTCCTGATCCGGCGAAGGTGTCTCGTTCTCTGGCACTTCGCGCCAGAAGACCTGAACATCCAGTTCCTCGCCATCGCGGATATAGCGGGCCACGTCAATATCATTGCCTGCCAGATCCGGGGTCGTGTCGAAGAGTTCGACGAGGTCCTTCCTGCGAAGTACATGCTTAGTTTCCAGGACCATTGGCGCCTGGATTTTCTTCAGCATCGCCGGTCCGACTCCGTTGGTGCATTTGGAGAGCAGGGACCGCGCGTTATCGAATTCTCATCCTCGTTGGGCAGATCAATCCAGAACACTTTGGCCTCACTGTTGTACTCTCCCCTTCGGTTGCAGCGTCCGAAACGCTGCACCAGTGAGGCCCACGGGGCCAATTCGGTGAAAAGCCGTTGGGCGGACACATCCACGCCGGCCTCGACCACTTGGGTGGAAACCGCAATGACTCCTTCAGGAGGAGGCTTGGCCAACAGAGCATCCAAGTTTGAGCGGCGATCAGGTGGGCGGAAACGCGAATGCAGTAAGATCGGTTTCAGTTTCTCTTTATTGGGGAGCTTGAGGAGTTTGTTGTATAGGGCTATTGCACGTTCGACTGTGTTCATAACAACCAGAGTGCGCCCCTTCGGCTCAGGCGCGTCGTTGTGGGCAGTCAATATTTTCTCGGCCAATCCTTTTGCGTCGCTGATGGTTGCTTCGGCACGGTGGAGGTTCTTTCTGGCATTCCATCGCTTGTCGAGATCCCCGTTCTTAAAGTCTGATCCTTCCAGCCCATGGAAGGGGGAAGACAAGCTTGATGTGTATTTTTTGAAATCAACAGTTTCCAGCCATTCTTTCGCAAGGGTCGCGCTCATCCAAAGGGACTGGGCTCCTGGGCCGGGAGAAAAGACGCCCATGGCTCTGCGAAATGCCTCCAGTTGTGCTGTGGTTGCCAGACCGCTGCCCATCAGTTGCACTTCGTCCAATACCCAAAGGCAATCATTGTTGAGGAGTCCGAAGTGCATGGGCCAGCGATAGCGGCTCATGCCGTAGCCTCGATTCAAGGCGCGGGACAGGAGCATATCCTGCGTACCGACAAGAAGAGCCTCGCACTCGGGATACATGTCCCAATCATCCGCAATCTCACCGCCCATCAGTACGTGAACGGCGATATTCTCATCCAGGGCACCGCAACGACTGAGCTTGTTGATCCATTCCTTCGCGCATTCAGTTGTCTGCTCGACCAACACACGCATGGGAAGGCAGTAGACCAGGCGGCGTGGAGTGGCCTCCCGAGTCGCCTTGTCGGCAAAACGCCGGCGCCACAGCCAGGCGAGGACAACCGCGGCGGTTTTGCCCAAGCCGGTGGGGATGTCGAGCTTTTCCGGCAATCGTTCAATCTTGGCAAGACGCTCCTGATATGGATACAGCTTCTTACCTGTCGCCTGATAAAAAAAGTCAGTGAAGTTCATTATCTCCTCAAAATGATCTTTGTGTATAACTTTATGACTCATCGCGGATACGGTCCCTGCTGAAGAAGGATATATTCTATCTAAGAATGGCTTAAACAGAAAACAGAATCCATCCGCTTTGTTTCCTCGGTCAGTCACCGTTTGTCCGATTCCTCATCTCGATTCGACGGAGACAACGCTGCGGCGGTTTCGCACTGTGGCGAACATGCCCACCCACAGAATCTGTGTGGCCTGGTCAACTGCCATTGATGCCGGTCCTCTCTTTCGGCGAGCACCCTAGCATGATGGCCGGTGGTGGTAGCTGTGGTTGTCGTCCTCTATACAGGAGAGGAAGATCTTGGCCGTCTCCTCTGGATCCACCGATATACCATGCAGGTGGATTATAAACCCGGACAGCCGGGAAAAGAAGTACCCGGCTCGATGGTGAGATCGAACCGGGTACGAAGATCATCCTGATGGCGCTTCAGGGTCGATCGCTCAGTTTGAATGGACTCCATTGGAAAGGTCGGCGGGCAGGATCGGGTTGATGTTCGTCAGGGCGCCCTGGAAGTAGACCCTTCTCGGCCCGATGCCGGGCGGTATGGTGAGAGTGAGTTTGTCGAAATCTCCGATCATATCCTGCATCATCGCGTAAGGGGATCCGCCGGCAAAGCTGCCCACAAGGAGCGTGAAATCATAGGGCGGAGGATAGTATGCATATCTCTGGGTGAGGGAAATGAGCAGCCAGCCCGGCACGGTCATCTGGTTCCTCCGCAGCATGAATTGGACGTTGCCGAGGTCCTGCCAGTCTCCGATTGTATAGAGAGCGGCATCGTTGCCGGGTGCTCCGATTCCGTAGTATGTCATGTTTTGGGCCGGATCCTGCCGGCCGTAGAGCTCTCTTGCGAATGTGGCCCACGCGGGAGGGGCGAAGGAAATCGTTTGCCAGTAACCCGCGTAGGTATAGATATCGACGGCGTTCTCGGTCCCGCCGCCCGGGCTTCCGATCGCCCAGCCCGTGGTCCCCATCGTCGGCGGGCTCATGAGGCTCAGGCTCTGCCCGAACCGCTGTCCCAGCAGAAACTCGTAGCCCGAATTCTCGAGGTCCACGGTGATCTGCCAGATCCAGCCGTATCCCGGCGGGAGCGTGGGTAGCCCGTATCCATTGGGCAAACCCATGAAGAGGAACATCGATTCGGGAACGCCCATGTTTCCCCAGCCGGTACAGCTGTCATAGAACCCGACGATCCAGTCCTCGCCGGCGGGATCGATGTTGTTCGTGCCGTAAACAAAGGTGAAACCGTCGACGACCTCGTCAAACAGCATTGAGGGGGGAGGATTCAGGAGGCCCCAGTCGAGATAGGTATAACCGGTTGTCACGGGATACCACCCTGTTACCGGGGGATTGGACCAGAAGAGATTTCCGTACCTGCCGCCGCTGTTTCCCGGGGTGAGGGTGTTGTCGGCCACGTCGAGATAGGCGTTTTTATGTTCACTTGCGGGGGGTGTGTCGAGAATCGTGTTCAGCTGGGCAAAGGATATTCCGGTGAGAGCAAGAGCGATGAAAAGGGTGAGCGCTATTTTTTTCATGGTCGATTGTCCTCCAATAACAGACATGGAAACGGGTTACGTACTTTCAGGCGCCATGTTCTTGTTGAATTTGATAGAGTGGCATCATTATATTAAGACTGTCCATTCCAAGAGAACGACATTCGCCGGCGGGTTAACCATTATTTCTTCTTTTATTTAAAAAAACATTGATTCAGGCGATTGATGAAAATCCTTGTTGTCAGCCTGGTTGTTCTGCACGGACTCGGCCATCTCTGGCTCGAATATCTGAGCTGGAGATGGTTGAAAAAAAACCGCGGCTCCGTTCCGGCTCCGTTCGAAGGCCGCGTCGATGCCGGAAAAGTTGCAGCCGCAGAGGATTACACACGCGCCCGCATGGGGCTCGGGCTCTGGTCCTTTCTCATCGACAAGGGATTCATCATCCTTTTTCTCCTCCTCGACGGGTTTGCCTGGCTCTCGATCCTTGTTGAAAAAGCGGGGTGGGGCGCCATCCCGTCGGGCCTTCTTTTTTTCGGCGCAATGGCCCTTGCCGGGAAAGTGATCAGCCTCCCTTTCGAGTGGTATGAAACTTTCCGTCTCGAGGAGCGCTTCGGCTTCAACCGGACCACATATCGGACCTGGTTCGCCGACATGGCCAAGGGCTTGGTCCTTTTTCTCATCATCGGCGGCGGGCTTCTCTTTAGCGTTCTCTTTCTTCTTTACAATGCCGGCTCCGCCTGGTGGCTCGTCTGCTGGGCTTTTACCTTCGGTTTCTCGCTCATGATGGGCCTGCTCTATCCCGTTTTGATCGCACCCCTTTTCAACAAGTTCACGCCCATCGGCGAGGGGTCTCTCAAGAAACGCGTCGTCGAGATGATGGAGCGCGCCGGAATCAGGACGAGAGGGGTTTTCGTCATGGATGCGGGAAAGCGCTCGCGCCACACCAACGCCTATTTCACCGGGCTCGGCCGGTCGAAGCGGATCGTGCTTTTCGACACGCTGATGGAGAAGCACACGGAAGACGAGATCCTGGCCGTTCTGGCTCACGAGGCCGGGCACTGGAGGAAGAAGCACGCGCTCAAGGGCCTCCTTCTGGGACAGGTCTTTTCGCTCGTCCTCTTTGCGGTGACGGGCTGGCTCGTGGCGTGGCCGCCTCTTTACAGCGCATTCGGATTCGCGGCCGCCGTGCCCTATGCCGGGCTTCTTCTCGCTTCTCTTGTTTATTCACCGGTGATGTTCCTGTTCAAGCCGATCTTTTCGTCTCTGTCCCGTTGCTTCGAATACGAGGCGGATCGATATGCGGGAAAGGAGATGGGGCTCGCCGAAGCGATGTCCGAAGGGCTCATCCGCCTCGCTCTCGAAAACCTCTCCAACCTGAATCCCCACCCCGCGGCGGTTTTCGTCTACTATTCCCATCCGCCGGTTGCCGACCGTGTGACGACCCTTCGGGCATTAGCCGATTGATTTTGTGTGTCGAGTTGAAGGGGCTTTTGCGGGGGCGCCTGACCGGAAGGGGGCGGCCGCTCCAAGCGGCCGCGGCCCCGATCGGTCAGATCTATGTGAAACGCCTTGAACGGTTTTTTGTCAATTCGCGCGGGCTCCGTTGGACAGGTCGATAGGCGGCTGCTGAAGAGGCGGGTCGCCCAGGATCCCCTGGAAATAAACGGAAAGGCTTCCCGCGCCGGCCGGAACGGTCAGATCAAAGGTGCAGAAATCACCGTCAAGAGAAGCCGTCATGGGAAAAGGAGTCCCCCCTGCCGGTTGTCCCACAAGTCGGGTCACACCGAGAGTCGGTATATACTGGTTTAATTCCCCCAATGAAGCCAGAAGCCAGCCCGAAAGGGGGGACTCGTTCTTGCGGAGAAGGAAAAGGACGTCGTCGCCGGCGGTCCAGCTCCCGGCCGTGTAGAGCCCGGCTGTGTTGCCGGCCGCGCCGATGCCGTAATAGGTCATTCCGAATGCGGCGCCGCCCGGGCCGAAGAGCTCGCCCGGCCAGGTGAACCAGTATTCCATGCCGCTGCATCCCCACCACGTGCCGCTGTAGGTGCCGTTCGGGTAATAGAGATCGAAAGCGTGCTCCGTCCCCGTGGGGCCGTTGCCGAAGGTGTCGGGCTTCTTTCCGACACAGACGCCGGTCGCTCCCATTGTCGGAGTATTGAGCGGGACGTAACACTGTCCCAGGTCCTGGTTCAAAAGAAACTCGTATCCCGAGCCATCGAGATCGACTGTAACGCTCATGGTCCACCCGTAGCCGGGAGGGAGGGTGGGGAAGCCGTAGCCGTTGGGGAGGCCGGTAAAGACAAATCCCGCTTCGACGACTCCGAGCTTTCCCCAACCCGTGCAGCTGTCATGATAATAAATGGCAAAGGACTCACCCGCGGGATCCATGTTGTTCGATCCGTAGGTGAAAGTGAAACCATCGATCACTTCGTCGGGCAGACCGGATGAGGTGGGCTGGAGCTTGCCCCAGTCGAGGTGGAGGTAACCCTGCTCGATTCCGGTAAACCAGCCCGAAATAGCCATGTTGTTCCAGAGAGAAGGACCGTGCCGCATTCTCGATCCCGCCGGTTCGAGGTTTCCTTCGGTCAAGTCGATCTGCCAGGCCAGGCTGCCGCCCTGTTGGTGGACATCGGAGAGATCGATAATATGGCGGCCGATCCGGCCGTTCGGCTTAGTTTCGAGGACGTACTGCTGGGCCGCGGCCGTCCCGAGCAAAAAAGTCATAACTATTGTGATAATCAAGCTTTTTGTCATTTTAAAGCCTCCTCTTGCTGCGATTTTATACTTGATTCATTAGTCCGTTCCATAAGGGGGAACGTCAAAAGCGATCCCGCTTTTCATGAAAAAAATAAAAAAAAGGGGGGTCTTTTATTTTCGAATGTTCGAAAGGCCGGAACCCTAAAATAAGCCTAACATTTTCTTGTCTCCTCCTTCACGGCCGGCTACAATCTCCGCGCCATGGATCTCGACGAAAAATTGAAAATACTCGCACGAAGCGCCCGCTTCGACCTCTGCGGCGATTGTGACGTGAAAGGAACGGGCCGCGTGCACCAGGAAGGGGAGAGATGGCACTATCCCGAGCTCGTTCCTGACGGCAAAAACTCGGTCATGCTCCGCGTGCTCATGACCAACCGCTGTAAAAACAGGTGCTTCTACTGCGAGAACGCCAGCCACCGCGATTTTCCGGAGGCTTCTCTATCGCCCGACGAGGTGGCCGGCCACTTTGCCGCGCTCTACAAAAAAAAGCGCGCCCGCTCTCTCTTTCTCAGTTCGGCCGTGCAGGATTCAGCCGAAGGGACAATGACGCGCATCGTCGAGGCGCTCGAGCTGCTCAGGTTCCGCTACAGAGTTCCGGCCTATGTCCATGCCAAGGTCCTGCCCGGCGCGTCGGACGGCTTGATCCGGCGCACCGTCCGGCTTGCCACGCGCGTTTCCGTGAATGTGGAAGTGCCCAATGCCGGGAGGATGAAGAAGATCGGAGAGCCGAAGGATTTCGAGAAGGACCTCATGAGCCGGGTCCGGTTCATCTCCGGGCTGCTCCGCGATCCCTCTTTGAAAAAGAAGAGCCAGACCACCCAGTTCGTGGTCGGCGCCGCCGATGAGACGGACAGAGAGATCCTTTTCACAATGAACGATCTCTACCGAAAGCTCGGGCTCTCCCGCATCTATTTCAGCGCTTTCCAGCCCCCGGGCCGCGTCGACTTCGCCGCGCCGCGCGCTCCCCTCGCCCGGGAGCACAGGCTCTACCAGGTCGACTTCCTCTTGCGGAAGTACGGATTCGAGGCGGGCGAGATCCCTCTCGACAGGGACAACCTTTCGGTTCACGAGGACCCCAAAACAGCCTGGGCGCGCCTTCACCCCGGGTTTTTTCCCATCGAGATCAACTCCGCCCGGAAGCGCGAGCTCCTCCGCGTGCCCGGCCTCGGGCCTGTTTCGGTCCGCCGCATCGTGAAAGCCCGGAGGAAGGGCGCCATATCATCCCCCGTCCACCTGAAGGAGCTCGGCGTCCGGCCCCGGCCGGCCCTGGCTTACCTCCTTCTCGACGGGAAGCGGTCCGAGGGCGGCCGGACCGTGCAGGGGGTTCTGGGATTTTCCGGGCCGGCCTGACACCCATTTCTACCGGGTCACCCAGACGGGCGAAGACCAGGCCGTGTGGCCGTCCTTCTGGGTGACGCGCACCATGTACCACGATGTTCCGTCGAGCGGCTCGGAATCCTCGGCGAGGAGACTCGATTCCACACCAAAACACTCGGTGCGGAAGACGGTCTTGCCGTTGCGTATGATTTCGACCGCTTCGAGGGGGCCGCAGCCCACCGTTCTGATTGCCACGGGAACGCTCTCCTTGTCGGCGGGCCAGGCTGTTTCCGATCCCATGGGGGAGTCGGCCACGCGGACGAAGAGAATGATCTTTTTCCCGCTCGTTCCATAGGTGTGGCGCCTTTGGAAGGAATTCCAAACAGCCTCGCGGGTGAGCTCCTCGGCAAAGAGGCCGAAGAGGCCGCTCGTGGGAGATCCGTAGGATCGCTGGCCCGGATGACCGTCGTGGGTGTCGCCCGACCCGATGATGCCGAGCCTGTAGTCTCGTTCGAGAGCGTCGAAAACGAAGCTTCCTTCCACGGGTCTGTAGATGCATGAACGGCATCCGTAGCTCTCGGACGAACCGTGGATCGAGCTGATCTCGACGAGCCGCTCTTTGTGGCCGGGCGCGATCGTCCAGTCGGTCCGGATCGGCCCGCCGCCCGTGTGGTGGGCGATTGTCATGGCTGTGTAAGGTTCGAGGCATTTCCAGAGCCCCTCGGGTGTGGAGCTTCTCTCTTCGGCTGCGCTGAAAACCTCGCCTTCGCCGTCGCGGAAGTAGACGTTCCGGTGGCCCGAGGTCCAGTTGGTCCACTCGTAACCGAGAAAGGTCACGAAAGAGCCGAGCTCGTAAGCGGCATTGACGGCCTTCTTGATCCTCTCCCAGGGTTTTCCCTGGATCGGGAAGGTTCCGTAGGAATCGTGGTCGGTGAGAGCCGAGATGTCGAGGCGGGAGACGCTGCGCGCGTACCTGAAATAATCCTCGGGCGTGCCCGTTCCGTCGGAGAGGCGCGAGTGGCCGTGGATGTCGCCGAAGTAAACATTGAGGCGGCGCTCGCCCCGGCGGCAGAGGAGGGGGTTGCTTTTACCCAGGAGCCTGCCCTCCTTCACCTCGAAGAAGTAGACGCCCTCCCGGTCGGGCAGTTTGTAGCCGGCGGTCAAGAGAGCGGGCGTCTCTCCGTCCCGGGCCGATAGGGTCAGCGTTCCGGCCTCTTCGCCGTTCCGGGTGACCTGAACGGTGCAACGGGTCTCCTTTGGAAATGTCGACCAATTCCCCAATCCGTCGAGAGGGGCCGCCGAGACGGTGACCGTGTCGCCCGGCCCGGCCTGGCTGGGAACACCCACCTCGATCCGAACCGCCTCTCGGGGCAGGATCCTGATCAAGGGCGAAGCGGGAAGAATGGCGCAGTAACCGTCGCCGTCTCCATCGACCATGATCTGGAACATCTCTTCCGCTTCGGCGAACTTGTCGGCGCGCGCGTTCATGTAAGTGAAAGTGATGCTCTCGCCGGGCCGGAAACCCCGCTCTTTCGATGTCACCAGAATCCGGTTCAGCTGGAGGGTCAGGACCTGGAGCGAGGGGTCATCGTGAACAACATCGACTTTCATGAATCCCGGAAAGCCGGGATCGAATGTCTGGGGCCGGGTCCAACCCCACCAGGGCGAGATCTGGAGTATGACGAACCCGCCCGGTTCAACGCCCGGTTCCTCTGCCGTCCACTTGATCGTCCATGTCGAGTTGGCGCCGATCGGGACCGGCGCGTCGGGCTCGAGGGTGGCCGAGCCCTTCCCGTCCGCTTCAGTGGGGCGGCAGATCGTGGGCGGGGCGATGAAAATATCCTCTTCGGGGTCCTCTCCCCTGTCGTTATCGGAACAGCCCTGCAAGAGAAACAGGCAAAAGAAGGCCCGCAGAATCACTGCGGCGAAGGGAACGGAATAAACGCTCCGCCCCGTCATACTTCCATGGTCCTCTCGATCTCGGGGCGCCTGAAGAGGGGCTCCAGCGCGTTGACCGGCGTGAAGGTCGTCGCCTTCTCTTCTTTGCGGCAGAGCACGAGGTGGTCCCGGCTGAACAGGTCGGCCAGGATCGGAGAGTGGGTGTTCATGATGATCTGGCGCTTGCCCCGTCCCGTTCGGTTGCGCAGCACGTCGACGAGGTGTTCGAGGCAGGTGGGATGAACGCCGTTTTCGGGCTCCTCCACGCCGATCACCGAATCGGGCACGTCGCAGGAGATCACGGTCAGCAGCCCGATGACGCGGAGCGTGCCGGCCGAACAGAGACGGGCCGGAATCGTCCGCCCCTCTTCGCGGACAACGAGGCGGAGCGTGCCCGTTCCCGTTCTCTCCACGTCGACGCCTTCCGCACCGGGGACGAGCTTGCGCAGGTTCTCGTTGAGCTTGCCGAAACCGCGCGGGTTCGAGGTCTTGAGGGTGTGGAGGCACGCCGAAAGGCCTTCGCCGCGGGGGCCCGGTGTGGCGACCTCGGTGAGCGGCGACTCGCCGGCCAGGCGGATCGGATCGAGGTGGTAGAAGTTCCATCCCGCCACTTCTTCGCGGAACGCCGCGACGTGGGGGTGATGGGGGGCGTAGAGCGAAGCCGAGGCGGCTGTCCTGCGGCCCGGATCGAGGGGGCGCACCGCTTGGTCCTGCCCTTCCATGCGGGCCGTGGGTTTTCCGCCCTTGCTGAGGATGAAGGGCTCGCGCTTCGGCCGCCTGAGACCGTCGCTCCTGATGGCGAGGAGCTCCTCGTCCTTGACGCGGAGGCTTCCGAAGGCCGTGTGGAGCTCGACGGTCAGCTTGTAGCGGAGAAATTTTTCCACGACCTTGCGCCGCGACGTCGTGGATTCGCCCGAGGCCCGGATCATCTCTTCCACTCTTTCCATCGCCCGGGGCGAGAGCCACAGGTCCGCCTCGAGAGTGAAGGACGCTTTCTTCTGCCCGAGGAGCTCGGGCAATCCCCCGGCCGGGAGGCGGCAGGTCTCGATCGCCGTGCCGCGGTGCGTCTTCATGGCATCGGTGAGGCTGGGCGAAGCAACCGCTTCCTTCAGGAGGTTGAGCGCGTCGAAGGTGTTGCTTTTTCCCGATGCGTTCGGTCCGAAAAGAACGGTGAGCGGCTCCAGGGGAAGCTCGGCGTGGACGAAAGTCTTGTAACCCTTGACACTGAATCGACGGATCATGATTCACCCTCTTTCTTCCCGGCAGCCTCCGTATGGGAAGGCCGGTTTTCGGGGATTTCCACGTTGCGGATTTCGATCTTTTCCCTCCGGTCGTTTCCGAGGCCGCGCGCTGCGGCCGTGGCGATGTGCTTCGGCGCGCGCCCCTCGACTTCCTCGATGGCGTTCTTGGCTTCTTCGAGGGGTGGATAGTGCCTGTCGGCGCGTGCGTCCCTGATCCATTCGGCGCCGATCGTGTCGACGGCCACGGGATCGGTGGAAAGCAGGATCTTCTCGTGAAGGAAGAGCTGTTTCCTCGATCTGTAGCTCGGCCCGCCGTCGGCCATGCAAAGGAGTCCGTCGAGGATGTGGAGCCTCATCTTGTCGCGCACAGCCGGAATGTTGTTGATGTCGGCGATGTATGGGTCGCAGCAGTCGCCGTGGCAGTGCCAGGGCTGGTCCACGACGGCATGGGAAATGTTTTTGAGCGCAAGCGTCACGCCGGAACAGGAATGATCTTTTGCGATGGGAAGATTGATGATGGCCGTGAGCTCGTTGGCAACGAGCTCGGCCAGCTTGACCCTGCCCCAGGGAAATTCGATCGGCTCCGTCTCGAAACCGGGGAGCGGTTTGCCTTCCATGTAATGTTCCTTACCCAGCGTGGGTGTGCATCCCACGTACCGGACGCCCTTTTTGCTCTTGTTGATTTTGAGCCCCATGTAGGTCAGGCAGAAGTCGACCTGGTCCCAGACGACGATGTTGTTGTCCCCTACGCCGGCGAGGCGCATTCCCTTGATCGCCGTGTCGATGATCGCCTTGCGGGTTCCCATGACGCGGCCGCCGCCGCCGTTGATCTTCAAGCCGATCACGTCGTCGGGATTGACGAATTGACTCCAGGCGGCCTTCAGGCTCTTTTCGCCCGTCAGCTCGAGAATTCCCTTTTCCACCATCTCGGCGATTCGCTCGTCATCGGGTTTGTGTCCGTCGATCATGACTCCCGGCGCCGAGATTTCAGCGACACGGCTCTTTCCCGCCGGTGTGTACGAGCAGGCCTTGCCCTCTTTTTCCGAACCGGGCTGTCGGTCTTCGTCAGAGAGCGGTTCATCCGCGCTCAATAAGCGGGAAGGGATGGCGCCCAGAAAGGCACCGGCCGCAGCGGTTTTTTTGAGGAATTCTCTCCGGTCGAGGTTGCGCGTCATCGGTTTCTCCTCTTTGTTGCGGTCGGGGGATGTCCGAAGACATCGGGAGTTCACCTGCAACTTGGGCCTTGGCCCACGACTTGAGCCCGAGCCCATGGTGCCCTCCCCGAATCCGGATTATAAGGTCCGAGCGGGAATAGGAGGAAGAAAAAAGCCGGCCACGAACGGACTCTTGATCCGCCAAGTTTTTTGACGAATTGAGAAGGACTACTTGGGAGATGCAATCGGTTCGGTATAGCGGCAGGTGGGATAGCCCGAGCAGGCCGTGAACTCTCCCTTGCGCCCCTTGCGGATCAAGAGTTTCTTGCCGCATTCGGGACAATCCTTGTCGATCTCTTTGGGCTTGGTGCGGAGGCTGTCGGGAAGGGGTTTGGCGTTCCGGCACTTCGGGAAACCGGGACAGGCCAGGAAAGGCCCGCGGCGGCTGTACTTGATGACCATTTCCGTATTGCATTTATCGCAGAGGATTCCCGTTTTCTGGAGCTTGACCGGTTTGTCGTCGGCGTCGAGCGATATGGTGTTCTTGCATTCCGGGAAAGCGGAGCAGGCCATGAACTTGCCGCGCCGTCCCGTTCGGATCACCATGTCGGCGCCGCATTTCTCGCACTTTTCACCCGTCGGAATCGGTTTCGCTTTTTCGACGGGAACGCCGTCCTTGACGGATATCGTGTTTTTGCAGTCGGGATAGCCGCTGCAGGCAATGAACCGGCCGCGCTTGTTCAGCTTGAAGACCATGGGCTTGCCGCATATGTCGCAATCCCGGCCGGCCGGTTCGGGATTCTTCTTGATGTCGGCCATCTCATTGTACGCCCTGTCCAGGTCTTTCGAGAAGAAGGCGTAAAATTCGTCGATCACTTCGAGCCACTTGAGGCTGCCTCCCTCGATCTTGTCGAGGTTTTCCTCCATGGTCGAAGTGAATCCCGTGTCGATCAGCCTGGGGAAATGCTTCACGAGCTGGTCGGTCACGATCTCGCCGAGCTCGGTGGCGTGAAACCTGCGCTCGCTGAGGGAGGCGTAACCCCGATCTTGAATCGTGGAAATGATGGCGGCATAGGTGCTGGGCCGGCCGATCCCTTCTTTTTCGAGGGTTCTCACGAGGGATGCCTCGCCGTATCGGGGCGGAGGCTTGGTGAAGTGCTGGTCCGCCTCGACGGATTCACGGATCAGGCGGTCATCCTTTTTCATGTCGGGGAGGATTTCAGAGCCGTTCTCCTTGTCCTGACCAGTGATCCTCGTGTGTCCGTCGAAAACGAGGACCCGTCCGGAGGCGGTAAAGGTCAGGGAGCCGGCTTGGATTTCCACGTTGGTCTGATCAAAGATAGCCGGCGTCATCTGCGAGGCCATGAAACGTTCCCAGACGAGCTTGTAGACCAGAAACTGATCGTTGGAAAGGTATGACTTGAGGCTTTCGGGCGTGCGCGACGACAGCGTGGGCCGGATCGCTTCGTGTGCGGCCTGCGCGCTCTTTGCCGATTTGTAAGTGTTGGGTTTTTCCGACAGATACTTGTCGCCGTAATTTTTCAGGATCTGTTCGCGGGATTCGTCGAGGGCTTCCTGGGCGACACGGAAAGAGTCGGTGCGCATATAGGTGATGAGTCCTGTCGATCCTTCGGCGCCGATCACGACCCCCTCGTAGAGCTGCTGGGCGATCATCATCGTCTTGCGGGCGCTGAAACGCAGCTTTGTCGAAGCCTGCTGCTGCAGGAGGCTCGTGGTGTACGGGGGGGAAGGCCTCTGTTTCTTTTGGGTTTTTTCCACGGCGGAGACGACGAAAGCGTGGTCGTCGAGCTTGTCAAGCAGCGAGTCCGCACCGGCCTTGTCGGGGATTCTTTCGATCGGTTCTCCGTCGAGCTTCTTGAGCTCCGCCTTGAAAGGGGTATCGTCCTCATTCTTTTTGAGGAGGGCCGTGATCTTCCAGAACTCTTCGGGCACGAATGCGCGGATTTCGCGTTCCCGCTCCACGATGAGGCGAACGGCCACGGACTGGACCCGCCCGGCCGAGAGGCCCTTGGCGATCTTGTCCCAGAGGAGGGGGCTCAGTTTGTAACCGACCAGACGGTCGAGGACGCGCCGCGCCTGCTGGGCGTCGACCTTGTCCATGCTGATCCTGCGGGGTTCGTCGAAAGCCTTGAGAACGGCTTTTTTCGTGATCTCGTTGAAAGCGACGCGGAAGGTTTTTCCGTCGTCGAGGTTGAGGGCGATGGCAAGGTGCCATGCGATCGCTTCGCCTTCACGGTCGGGGTCGGGAGCGAGAAAGATTTTTTCGGCTTTCTTTGCCGCTTTCTTCAGCTCCGCAATTGTTTTACCACGGCCGCGGATTGTCTGGTATTTTGGCAGATAACTATTTTCGATGTCGATGCCGAGCTTCGCCTTGGGCAGGTCGCGAACATGGCCCATGGAAGCCTTGACCGTGTATTTCTTGCCGAGAAATTTGTTGATCGTCCTCGCTTTGGCTGGGGATTCGACGATGATCAGAGATTTTGACATGGAGGTCTCCGGCAGTGGTCAGAGAGCATTCGATTTCCGCAAAGCGATAAAGGCTGGACCGGATGCTGTCAATAAACTTTTTTGACAAGTTTTTTTCGAATGTGCTAAGAGTAGGTGATCAATCGGCATTACGGCAGGGAGGTGAAGCGGATCAATTGACCCCGTCCGTCAGGCATCGAGACGCTGACAACAGGAGGAAAAAATGGAATCCCCTTCTCTGGAGCTCCTGAAAAAACTGACCGAAGCGGATGGTGTTTCCGGCAACGAGAAGGAGGTGCGCCGGATTTTTCTCGATGAGCTCGGCGACAAGGCCGAGGTGATCTACGACAGGATGGGCGGCATCATCTTCCGCCGCGAGGGGAAGGCAACGGGCGCGGCCGGGATGCCGAAAGTCATGCTGGCCGCCCACACGGACGAGATCGGTTTCATGGTCCGGTCCGTCACTCCGGAAGGCTATCTCAGAATCGTCAAGATCGGGGGCTGGTGGAACCACATCATCCCCGGGACGCGGGTACGCGTACTGACCCCTGGGGGCAAGGTCCCGGGCATGATCGGCAGCAAACCGCCCCACCTCCTTTCCCCTCAGGAAAAAAAAGAGCTCCTCGATCTGAAGGACATGGCCGTCGACATCGGCGCGGCCGACGCGGCCGAAGCCAAGGAGATGGGCGTTCGTCCGGGCCAGTGGGTGGCCGTGGAGAGCGCCTTCACCACTTTCGGCGAGGGAAAGGTTCTTGCAGGCAAGGCTTTCGACGACCGCGCCGGATGCGCGCTCGTCATCGAGGCGATGAACGAATTGGAAGATTTTCCCTGCACCCTCTACGGCGCGGGCACGGTCCAGGAAGAGGTGGGGCTCCGCGGCGCGCAGACGGCGGCCGAGGTGGTGGACCCCGACGTCTGCATCGTGCTCGAGGGCTCGCCTGCTTCCGATTTTTTCGGGAACGGCGGTGACGACAGGCAGGGCGTTCTCGGAGAGGGGGTCCAGATCCGGCTTTTCGATCCCACGATGATTCCCAACCCCGGCCTCAAGGACTTCGTCATCGAGCTCGCCGAATCGGAAAAAATCCCCCACCAATTCCTGGTGCGCGACAAAGGGGGCACCGATGCCGGAAAGATCCATCTCCACGGCCGGGGCGTGCCCTCCATCGTTCTCGCCGTGCCTGTCCGCTACTCTCACGGCCCGACGGGCCTCATTCACACCGACGACTACGACGCCGCTCTACGGCTGCTCAAAACTGTGGTGATGAACCTCGATGCCGACCGGGTGGCCGGATTTTGAGATCCCGCGGGCCTTTTATCCAAAAAGCAGGGAAATGAGAAGGGTTCTCCCGGGCCATGGTCCGGGCAGGATCATTCATTAAAAGATATCCTGCTTTTTTTATTTTCGTTCGTGTTACCGGTTATTTGATTCTAGCTACAGATATTGGGTGCTCGTGGATCAATCTATTTGGCAAAAGGAATCTGTAGTTAAACAATGGAGACGGCACATATCTAACAATAAGCATTGATTATTTCCGATTTATACACCCATTGTATTGACTTATTTCTATTGCTGAACACTCTGAGTATTGAGTTTTTTAATTTAGATTGAATTAGATATTATTATTAATATCCCAATTTTAATATACCATTTATAAGGAGGATAACCCAATGACATCGAAATTTATAAGCTATTTATTATTTTGTTTTATTATGTTTAGTTTTATATCACATTCGGCCAATGATCCCCAGAGATTGTTGGTCGTACCTACTGAATATCCAACTATACAATCTGCAATTAATGCTGCGACTCAAGAAGGTGACCACGTTGTTGTTCTCGATGGTACTTACAATGAAAACATCTATTTCCTAGGTGTGAATATCGTTGTAAGAAGTTTGCATGGGCCTGAAAATGTAATTATTGATGGGCAACAGATATTTCCTGTTGTGAGATTTAAAAATGGTAACAATTCCACAACAAAATTGAAAGGTTTTACTATAAGAAACGGCCTTGGTCGGAATGACGGTGGGTATCTCTATGGAGGTGGTATTCTTTGTACTGATAATCCACCTTATAATTCTGGATCTTCACCCACAATTGAAAACAATATAATTATCGATAACGTTGCTGATTATGGTGGAGGTATATGTTGTAAGAATGGTTCAGATCCATTAATTACTAATAATGTGATCGGGCAAGAATACAATGGAAATTCAGCCTATAAAAAAGGTGGTGGAATATGCTGCATAGAAACATCAAATCAAAATATAATAAGCAACAACATCATATCATACAATACAGCAGCAGAAGAGGGAGGAGGAATCAGCTGTATTGGATCATCGCCGATGATTAATAACAACAATACGATATCTAACAATAGCGCAGATATAAGTGGCGGGGGTATATTCTGTGATTGGAATTGGAATATTACTAATCCAATTGGTTCATCACCAACCATAGATAGTAACACAATAATTAATAACACTGCAGAATCAGGTGGGGGAATATGTTGTCTGCTGAGATCATATGTTACGATTACAAATAATGTTATAGGAAGAGAAGGCGAAGGCAATACTGCTTTTTATGATATTATTAATGATGAAGGTGGATGTGGGATATTTTGTGAAGGGGATGAAAACACAGAAGCGATAGTAAAAATTAAAAACGATAATGATATTTCTTATAACCATGCAGGGCATAAGGGAGGAGGCATATGTTGTTTTTTCTCAGGTGCGATATCAGATCCTATTGATATTGATAGCAATGTTATTATGTATAATACTGTTGATACGTCAGGTGGAGGAATATACTGTGGGGCTGGTACCTATTCTGAAATAACGAGTAATATAATTGAATTTAATGAATCAAACGGCTATGATGAAAATACAGGAGGTGCCGGTATTAATGTTACAGATAATTATTATACTCTGATATATGGAAATCGTATTAAAAGAAATCATGAAATAGGGGAAGGTTACGGCGGGGGAATATTTTGTTATAACATGAATGTTGATATAGATAATAATATGATAAAAAGTAATTCAACGTATCGGGGAGGAAGTGGTATTTATTATGAATGTGATAATTTGAGTAACAGAAAAATAGTCAACAATCTTATAGTAGATAACAAAATTAAACTAGGCAGTACAAATCCTATAGGAGGTGCAGGAATTCTTGTGGGCGATAACAGTGATCCCATTATAGTAAACAATACAATTTCTGACAATATTATTGAAGGAGATCCAACTGTTACTACAGCAAAAGGCGGAGGGTTAATGTTTATAAATAACAGTACTCCTGAAGTTAAAAATACAATAGTATATTTTAATAAATATAGCTATAATGATCTTCTAACAGAAATTGAAGATGACGGTAGTACAATCCCACTTGTATCATATTGTTGCGTGAGAGGTGGTTATAGTGGGGGGTCTAATATTCAAACCGACGACCCGATGTTTGCTGGTGATAATTACTACCACCTTACTTCAAATTCTTTTTCTTGTATAGACAATGCAACTTCAATAGGTGCCCCGGAAACTGATTTTGAAGGTGACTCCAGATTATTAGTGCCTGTTGATATTGGATGGGATGAATATTATCCATAATCCATATATGGTACAAAGGGGGCAAGGAATCACAAAACAGGAGCGCATGAAGGGGGTCATTAGACCCCCTTCTTATGCACCGTATGGGTAATAATGTGTATCTCATTAGATGATAGTATGTTGTGCCAGTCAGAGTTATATGTATGAATTTGGATTGAGCCTTATGACGCCTTGTATTTTCTCCGATATATTAAATAATGTTGGTAATAAGTGGTAAAAAATGGATAATGCTGACATGTTTCGCAGGCAGGGTCTTATCGTGTTAGGAAAAAAAGCCGCTCTGGTTCCTGTTATCTTCATACTGTGTAGCGTTTCGTCTCAAGCCGCCAACATCTACGTTCCAGACAATTACCCTACGATCCAGGACGCAATCGATGCAGCAACGAATGGTGATACGATCATCGTCCGGCCGGGGACATATGTGGAAAACATCGATTTCGTTGGGAAAGAAATAACCCTGAAAAGCGAAAAGGGATCGGATGTCACGATTATCGACGGCGGACAACCATCCAACCCTGACTATGGAAGCGTTGTCACCTTTATAAATGGAGAAAGTCCAAACACAATACTGGAAGGCTTTACGATTACAAATGGTACCGGGAGGTTAAGGCCCTATCCTTGGAACGATTATGACGGGGCCGGGATATATTGTGGTATTGGTTCTTCTCCAAAGATAAGGAATAACATTATAACGGACAACTGGGCACTGGGCGGCTACATGCGGGGGAGAGGGGGCGGTATATTCTGCGATACCGCCTCTTATGCAAAAATAACAAGTAATATCATTACAAATAACTCGTCGTGGTTTGGAGGGGGAGTCGGTTGTAATCAGTCATCACCGATTATCAGCAACAACTTGATCGCACAGAATACGAGTTGGAATGGTGGTGGGATTTATGCTTATAGCTGGATTATTAGGCTTGGAAGATCACCAACAATAAGTAAAAACAGGATTATCG
>CAZWHE010000062.1:0-21005 GCA_964633825.1 uncultured Phycisphaerales bacterium
AATGCCAGGGCGATGAAAAGCACCCATTCGCTCCGAATCCTTCCCGACGGAATGGGCCGGTCTTTCGTTCTTTTCATCATGCCGTCGATCCGGGCTTCCTGAACCTGGTTCAGGGCGGCCGAACCGCAAGCGAGCAGAAAGACGCCCGCCGCCGGAAGAATAACGCTCGAAGAAAGCTTTTCGATGAACAGAAAATGACCGGTTGCCACTGAGAGGGTGACGGCGACGGTAATTCTGGTCTTGCCGAGCTCGAGGATGATCCCGGCCCAGTGAAGGATGAACGTTCTTTTGCCGCTCTCTCTTTTCCGTGTTCCGGTACGCTGTTCGGATAGGATCATGCCACACCCCCGCCTACTCGGCGTCCCCGGCTTCTTCAGCGATCGCCTTCATTGCTTCTTCGATGGAAATCCTTTCCCGGGCTATCGGTTTTTCGCCGATACGGTAATCCTTTCTGAGCTTCTCACTCTCTTCGGGAGTGCTTTCGGGCCGGCCGCTTCCCTGATAAAAGGAGGCCACCTTGTGCACGAGGGCGAAGCGGTCCCAGGGGGAAAGGTTTTTGAAGGATCGCATCTGCGTCCCCTCGATTCCTTCCTCCAGGATTCGATAGATATCGGTCGGCTTGGGGCTCTTCTTCCACTCCGAGAGGCTTCTGAAATCCCGGGCCCCTTCGACCAGGCCTCCCTGCCCCTCCTTGCCGTGGCATGAGGCGCAGTATGTCAGAAAAAGCTCGTCCCCGCCCCGGTCCCGGATCTCCTGCGACATGGGATCCATGGCCTGTTCCATTACAACCGGTTTGTTTTTGAGGGCGATTTGTTTTTCAATCCAGGCGCCGTATGCCTCGGGGGAGAGCACCCTCAGTTTCGAGATCATCTTGGAGTGGTCTTTTCCGCAATACTCGGCGCAGAAAATGTTGAAGGTCCCCTCTTTTTTGGCTTCGAACCAGAGATAGGTTTCCTTTCCCGGCACGCAGTCTTCCTTCACACGGAAAGCGGGGAGATAAAAGCTGTGCACCACGCCGTCTTCAGGGGCTGTCAGGTCGAGGCGGACGGGACGGCCCACGGGCGCATAGAGCTCGGGAGAGGAGAAATCCCCTTCCGGGTAGATAAAGGTCCAGAACCATTGCTGCGCCAGGACCTTGACGGTCATGGCGTTTTCGGGCACGTTCCGGATCAGCTTGAATCCCTCGTACCCCTTGAAGAACATGAAGAGGACGATGAGGGTCGGTATGATGATCCACGCCAGCTCGAGGGGAAGGTTGCCTTCGATCTGTTTCGCTTTGGGATGACGCTTGTGGCGGTACTTGATGACAAAGAGCACCATGGTCAGGGTGATGCCCGCGAGAAGGACGATGCAGATCCCGCCGATCCAGTAGAAAGCCTCATCGACTTTGGCGGCCACGTCGGAAACATTTGAAACAATCATCATTCCCTCTCAGCGGTAATAGTAGTCCGCAAAAGTCAGCATGATATAGATGCCGTACGTCGCGAGGAGCACGAGAATCATCACGGGGAAGAGCGGCTTTTCGAACCGGATATGCATGAAGTAGAGAAGGACGAGCGCGCCTTTCACGGTGGCGATCAAAATCGCCGTGAAAACGGAGAGGTGCCCGAGGTCGGCGTAACAGGCCCCGACGGTGACGCCCGTCAAGATCACAAGAGCCGCCCACACGAAAAAGTAGAGCCTGTACGGCAAAAGATGTTTTTTTTCAGCCCGGGAAGCCATGGGTCCGCCTTTCATCGGATCAGATAGAAGAGTGGGAAAAGGTAAATCCAGACAAGGTCCACGAGATGCCAGTAGAGGCCCGTGTTTTCCAGAAAAACGATCCGGTCCGCCGTGATCAGGCCCCGCCGGACGCGAATGAGGGTCCAGAGGATCAGCGCGGCGCCGATAATCACGTGCAGGGCGTGAAGCCCGGTCATGGTGAAGTAGAGGCCGAAAAAGACGATCTCGCCCTTGGTCTGTTCCAGGAGATGGGCGGAGCCGGGGTAGATATGGTGCTCGAACTTCGCCGCCCACTCGAAGGACTTGATCACGCAAAAAGCCAAAGCGCAGGCCATGGTGGCGATCATCATTCCCACGGCCGGCTTCCTGTTCGATCTCTGCAGCGCGGCGATGGAAAGGGCCATGGTCAGGCTGCTCGTGAGCAGGATCAGGGTGTTCACCGCGCCGATGGGGACATTCAGTTCGGCCGAGCCTTTTTTGAACTGCCACGTGTATTCGTTGAGGTAGACGGCATAGACGATGAAGAGGGTCCCGAAGAGGAGGGCCTCTGTGAACAAAAAGAGCCACATGCCGATCTTTCCCGCCACGGGATCGTAATGCTCCGCGTGGGCGGCCTGTGCGTTATTCACCTTTGCAGCCGCGGGCTCACTCATCATCCACCTCGCCGGAAAAATCGTAAGGGCCGCGCTCGACACACGGGATCTTCTCGAACTGGAATTTCGGGGGCGGCGAGGGAACGGTCCACTCGAGCGTGGCTCCGCCCCAGGGGTTTTTTTCTGTCCTCTTTCCTTTGAAGAGGGCGTAGAGCAGGTTCGAGAACATGACAAGGAGGCCCGTAACCAGAATCCACGATCCGATCGTCGAGATCCTGTGGTAGAGAGTGTATTCCTCGAGGTAGTCGGCGTATCTTCTCGGCATGCCGGCCAGGCCCGCCAGAAAGAGGGGAAAGTAGAGGCAGTTGAATCCGATGAAAAAAATGAAAAAGCCCGCGTTGGCAACGGCCTTCCTGTACATCCTTCCGAACATCTTGGGAAACCAGAAATGGAGCGCCGCGAAGAACATCACCCCGCCGCCGCCGAACATGGTGTAATGAAAGTGCCCCACGATGAAGGCCGTGTCGTGGATGTGGATGTCCGTGGCCAGGGCCCCGTTGAGGAGGCCGGTGAACCCGCCGATGCAGAAGAGGAAGATGAAAGCCAGGGCCCAGAAAAAGGGGGGCTCCATCCGGATCGATCCCTTGTACATCGTGGCCAGCCAGTTGAAGACCTTGACCGCGCTCGGGATCGCCACGAGAAAGGTCAAAAGGGAAAAGAGCACGCGCGCGAAGTCGGCCATCCCCGAGGTGAACATGTGGTGCGCCCAGACGAGGGAGCCGATCCCGGCGATGGCCAGGGAAGAGAAGGCGATAAACTTGTAACCGAAGATCGTCTTCCTGCAGAAGACGGGCACGATCTCGGAGACGACTCCCATGGCGGGGAGCACCATGATGTAGACGGCCGGATGGGAATAGATCCAGAACATGTGCTGGTACAGGATCGGATCGCCGCCCTTCGTGGGATCGAAGATCCCGATGTCGAGGAACCGTTCCATGAGGAGCAGAAGAAGGGTGATCCCCACGACGGGCGTGGCCAGGATCTGGATCCATGAGGTGGCATAAAGGGACCAGGCGAAGAGCGGCATCTTGAACCACTTCATCCCCGGCGCCCTGAGGCGGTGCACGGTGACGATGAAATTGAGCCCGGTGAAGATCGACGACCAACCGAGAATGAAGGCCGCCATGATCGGATAATAGACATTGGTGTCCGTGGAGGCGCTGTACGGCACGTAGAAGGTCCAGCCCGTATCGGGTCCTCCCAGGCCGACGGAAACGAGAGCGAACAGCCCGCCCAGCGCGTAAAAATACCATGAAGCGAGGTTGAGCCTCGGGAAAGCGACGTCGTTGGCCCCGATCATGATGGGAAGCAGGAAGTTGCCGAAAACGGCCGGAATGCCGGGGATGATGAAGAGGAAGATCATGGCGATGCCGTGGAGGGTGAGGATCCGGTTGTAGCCTCCGCTCTCCACGAGCTGCACCCCGGGAGAGAAAAGCTCCATCCTGATCATCAGACCGAGGCCGACGGCGAAGAGAAAGAAGACCATGATCATCGCCAGATAGAGAATGCCGATCCGCTTGTGGTCCGTCGTGGTGAGCCAAGAGAGGAGCCCCTTCTCGGCGCTGAGGTAATTCGTTTTTTCCATATCTGGGATCGCTGCTTCCGTCATCGGCCTGTCCTCGCTTCCTTGACCTTCCCCCGGAAAAGGAGAAGGTAGACCAGAAAAACGCCGAGACCGAGAAAAGTCACAACGAGGACGATCCGGTTGACCTTGAAGACATAGGTCTTTCCTTCCGAATCATAGCTGTAGCAGAGGCGCTGGATCTGCTGCATGAAAGAGCGGGGCGTTCCCTGGGCGGCATCGAGGACGGCCATCTTCATGTTGGCCGGGAGGATCTCGAGCCCCGGAAGGTAGCGCACGATCTTTCCCTCTTCGGAGAGAAAGATCACCGTGCCGGCGTGGATGAAGTCCTGTTTGTCCCTCCTGAACCGGAACCCCACGCTGTCGGTCAGCCTGGCGATGTTTTCCGCGTCACCCGTCAGAAAACGCCAGCTCTCGGGCGGTATCTTCGTTTTCATAGCGTCGAGCAGATTTTTCTTGGCCGTCCCCACGAGCTCGCTGCTCTCTTTTTCATCGAAGCTGACGGTAATCAGGTCGTAGTCGACGCCGGCTGTGAGATCGAGCTCGTCCACCGTGGCGGCCACTTCGTGCATCAGGGGGGAACAGATGCTGGGGCACCTCAGATAGACGAGGGTCAGAACGGTGGGCTTCGTGATCAGCGCGCCCAGGTTCACGGGTTCGCCCTCCTCGTTGCTGAAGGTCAGATCGAGGGGGATCGTTTCTCCCAGCTTTTCATCGATCCCCACCTTCTCGTCATTGGCATATTCCTGTCCCCGGGCGGGCGCGGCAAGGAAAAGAAGCGCTGCAAATAGCAGACCCGGGATCCCGAGGTCGGGCTTTCCGGCATCGCTTGATTGAGGGTTCATGTTTCCTTTCCTTCAAAGGCGAAAAGCGCACGATTTATCGAAAAGAGGATCTCCCGCGGGCGCCATCCCGTGCCTGCGGAAGAAGCGGACAAAGAAGAGGAGCACGATGCCCGACAAAAGGAGCAGGGGCCCGAGCTCCTGCCATCCCAGCCTGGGTCCGTCCCGGTGAATCTGGGGCATGATGAGCCAGTAAAGGTCGAGCAGCTCGCCCGCGATTCCGATCGCGGCGACAAGGACCAGGCGCCGGGCGTTCATCTTGGCGCCGCGGCTCAGAAGGAGGAAGAAGGGGAGCACGAACCGGAGCGCCGCGAGGAGGATCGACAGGGCCAGCCAGCCGTGCTCGGCCCTGTGCGCGAAGTAGACCGTTTCTTCCGGCATGTTGCCGTACCAGATCAGCATGAACTGGCTGAAGGCGATGTAGGCCCAGAAGCAGGTGAAGGCGAAGAGAAGGGCCCCCAGGCTGTAGAGGTGGTCCTTTGTGACGATTTCGAGCTCTCCCCGCGCTCTGAGTCCGATCACGGTGATCGTGAGAGCCGAGAGGGCGCAGATCACCATTCCCGAAAAGACATAGACGCCGAAGATCGTGCTGAACCAGTGCGGCTCCAGGCTCATCAACCAGTCGAAAGAAGCGAAGGTGACGGTCAGGGCGAAGACGATCATGAAAGGGGCCGACCATTTCCGCATCCTGCTTCCTTCCTCGAGATTGTCCTGTTTGATGGAAGCGTTGATGAAGAAGCGGGCGAAGGCGTACCAGAGGCCGAGAAAGAGAAATCCCCTGAGAGAGAAAAAGAATGCGTTCAGGTAGGGCTTTTTGCTTTCCAGGACATGATCCCCCTCGACGATCTCGGGATCGGCCCAGGGAAAGAGGGAAAAGCGGTCCTCGAAATGTACGAATAGAACGAGCGGGACGAAGAGGAGAACGATGACGCCCAGAGGGGAGGCCAGCATCTCGGCGGCGCGGCGGATGACGACGGACCAGACGGAGCGGGTGAGGTGGTGAAGGGCCACGAAGAAAAGGCTTCCCAGCGACACGCTCCACACGAATGTAAATCCCCAGAGGTAGGCGAAACCGAACCGGTTCGCGTCGAAAAAGAGCGCGGGAAGACTCAGGGCGCCCCCGGCGATGATGAGCGCCAGCGCGGTTTTTTTCATGGCTGAACTATTCAGGCCGGAACCCTTCCCGGAAACGGGGAGCCGCACACTGTCGGAATGCATGGGGTTCGTCTCGCTCATTTCTCCAGGTCCTCGGGTTTCGGGTTGAGCGCCCGCTGGAGGGCGCGCACGTAAAGGACGACGGCCCACCTTTCCTCGACAGTGAGCTTGTCCGCGTAAGAGGGCATGGTGTTCTGGCCCCGGGAGATGTTGTGAAAGATCCGGCCGTCCTTGAATTTCTTCGCCGTATCGGTGTGGAGCGAAGGGGGAGCGGGAAAGAGATCGGGTCCGATGATCGGACCGTCGCCGTGCCCCTCCTCGCCGTGGCAGGTGATGCAGTATTGATTGAAAAGCTTTCTTCCCAGCTCCAGGGTCTTCATCGTCGGCTTGATGGGATTCTTGACCGTTTCTTCGGCGATCTTTTGAGTCTTTTCATCGTTGCCTTCCAGGTGATAAGGGAAATATCCCATGGGGATCGTGCCTGCCGCCGGCTTCCGTTCCACAAAGAGCGCTCTCCCCTGAAGCGTTCCGTAGAGGCTTTGGCTCCTCCCTTTGGGCTGCACCGCCATGTCGTTGAAGATCTCGAGATAAGGGACGGCGAGAAGGGCCAAGGGAATAATGAAAGCCGCCGCCGCCGTTGCGATGAGCACGGCCTTGAAAAGGCCCTGCGAAAACCGGGGCGACCAGCGCCGGAGCTTTTCTTCGATCCTTTTCGGAATCACGAATCATCCTCCCTTTCGTAGAGCGGTCGGATGTCGGTGCAGCCCGCCTCCTCGAGGAGGGCGCGGGCCTTCTCCTCTGAAAAGAGGCTGTCCTTTGCTTCGAGAACGACGGCGAAACGGCTGCTCGTGACTTCGGCCATGATGCCCGTGTCGTGGAGGGCGGAGTGCCACCGGCCGAGCCGGCATAGAACAATCATCGATCCCATCACGGCCAGTGCGGCGAAGAGGACGAAAAGCTCGAACGTAATGGGAACGAAAGCGGGCCAGCTGAAGAGCGGCTTGCCGCCGATGCGGACCGGGTAGTCGACTGCGCTCATCCATCCCTGCATGACCATGGCCGCACCCGCGCCGATGAAGCCCGCCGTCAGGCAGAAATAGGGGATGAGCGAGGGCTTGAGCCCCATCGCCCGGTCGAGCCCGTGCACGGGATAAGGGGTGTGGCAGTCCCACTTCGCGTAACCGGCGATGCGGATCTTTTCAGCCGCGCGAACCAGAGCGCCGGCGTCGTCGAAGAGCCCGGCCATGCCGACTGTTTTCTTCCCGTCAGTCATGACGGCCTCCTTGCGGCTGGCTTCCGGGAAGAACGGCCTTCGACTCGGCCACGGACACGGTGGGCAGGAAGCGGCAGAAGAGCAGGATCAGCGTCAGAAAGAGGCCGATGCTTCCCGCGAGCAGCCCCGCGTCGACCCACGTGGGCTTGAAATAGTCCCAGCTCGAGGGGAGATAATCCCTGTGCAGGCTCGTCGTAATGATGACGAACCGCTCGAACCACATCCCCACGTTGACGAGGATGACCACGGGATACATGAGCAGGACCGACCGGCGGATCTTCCGGATCCACAAGAGCTGGGGAAACCCGACATTGCAGGCCACCATGATCCAGTAGGCCCATCCATAGGGACCGAAGGCGCGGTTCATCGAGGCATAGCGCTCGGCGGCGGCCCCGCTGTACCAGGCGATAAAAAACTCGATGAGGTAGGCGTAGCCCACCATGAGCGATGTGGCGATGGTGATCCGGTTCATCACGTCGAGGTGGTCCTTGGTGATGACGTGCTGTAGACGGAACATCCACCTGAGGATGACGATCACCGTGGCCACCATGGCGAAGCCGCTGAAGATCGCTCCGGCCACGAAGTACGGGGGGAAGATCGTGGTGTGCCATCCAGGAATCACCGATACGGCGAAGTCGAAGGAGACCACGCTGTGAACGCTCAGGACGAGGGGGGTCGAGAGCCCGGCGAAGAGGAGATAGGCCTTCTCGTAGTGGCTCCAGGCGCGGTTCGATCCTTTCCAGCCGAGGCTCAGGATTCCGTAGGCCAGCTTGCGCACGCTGTTTTTCGCCCGGTCGCGGGCCAGGGCGAGGTCGGGGATCAGGCCGGTGTACCAGAACATGACCGACACGAGGCCGTACGTGGAGACGGCGAAAACGTCCCAGAGCAGGGGCGACCTGAAGTTGACCCAAATGCCGTTGGCGTTGGGCAGGGGAAGGAGCCAGTACCAGGCGAGCCAGGGGCGTCCCGTGTGGATCAGGGGGAACTGGAGGGCGCAGAAGACGGCGAAGACCGTCATCGCCTCGGCGCAGCGGGCGATCCCCGTGCGCCACCTCTGCCTGAGGAGGTAGAGGATCGCGCTGATCAGGGTTCCGGCGTGGCCGATGCCGATCCAGAAGACGAAGTTGGTGATGGCCCAGCCCCATCCCACGGGGTTGTTGTTCCCCCACGTGCCGATGCCGGTGAAGACGGTGTAGCCGAAAGAGAAGAGAAAAAGAAGGGCAAACGCCCCGGTGATGCTGATGGCGATCAGCCACCGTCCGGTGGGGAAGGACTCGAGAGGACGGTTGATGTCGTCATCGAGCTTCTCGAGCTCCTTTTTGCCGATCCTTGTCCGGGGAGGGGCCGCAGCGAGTGTTTCGCTCATCCCTTCCCTCCCTTGTCGGATCGGGCGGTCTCCGTATGGGGATTGAGAATCCTCGCCAGGTAGGAGACATTGGGCCTTACGTTCAGCTCCTCGAGAACATGGTAGGCCAGGGGGGATGCCTTCATCCGGGAGATCCGGCTCTTCGGGTCGTTGAGGTCGCCGAAGACGATGGCGCCCGCCGGGCACGCCTGCTGGCAGGCGGTCAGGACGGCGCCGTCGGGAAGGGCTCTTTCTTCGTTTTTGCTCTTGAACTTCTCTTCATTGATCCGCTGCACGCAGAATGTGCACTTTTCCATCACGCCCCGGGAGCGGACCGTCACCTGGGGGTTGTAGGCCAGCTCCTGTACGGGGTCGTTCAGGCTTCTCTTCGTGTAGTTGAAAAAATTGAATCTCCGGACTTTGTAGGGGCAGTTGTTGGCGCAGTATCGCGTTCCCACGCACCGGTTGTAGACCTGCTCGTTGAGGCCTTCCGCGCTGTGGGCCGTGGCGTTCACGGGACAGACGCTCTCGCAGGGCGCGTTGTCGCAGTGCTGGCAGAGCATGGGCTGGTGATGGATGCGCGGGTTTTTGGGGTCGCCTTCGTGATATTGGTCTATGCGGATCCAGTGCATCTCGCGGCCCAGGGCGCATTCCTCTTTTCCCACGACGGGGATGTTGTTCTCGGCTTGACAGGCGGTCACGCAGGCGCCGCAGCCCACACAGGCGTTCAGGTCGACGGCCATGACCCATTTGGGATTTTGCGAATAGTCGAAGGCGTCGTGAAGCTGCGCCTTCTTCGGAAGGTGGATGCGCTTTTTCACGAAGCCGGGATCCCGGGCATACTCCTGGAGTGTCCCGTGCACGACGATCGCCCGCCCCTCCATGGAGAACGCTTTCTGGGTGCGCACGAGCCGATGCTCTGTTCCGGAAGGCGAGAGCTTCACATCGAAAGCGAGCCGCCGTGTGGGGGCTCCCTTTTGCATGAGAACCGCCGTGTTGAATCCCCTTCGGTCACCGACCACGCCGGCCCGGGTCCGGCCGTGTCCGAGTGTGACCGCTACGACGCCGCCTGCAACGCCCGGCTGGACGAGCACGGGCAGGACGAGTGATTTCTCTTTCGTCCTGACCTCGATATCGTCCCCTTCATTGATCTTCAGCTTCTTTGCCAAGCCGGGGCCGATCATGGCGGCGTTGTCCCAGACCAGCTTGCTGACCGGGTCGGGCAGCTCCTGGAGCCATCCGTTGTTGGCGAACCTCCCGTCGAAGAGGGCGTGATGGGGAAGGATCACGAGCTCGTAAGCACCGGGCGGAGGAGGTTCCCGGCCGGCCATGGCGCGGGCCGCGTTTTTATTCATCACCGGCATCGGCTGGTCAACCCGGCTCCCGCTCAGGCCTTTCCGAAGGGCGTCTTCCCAAGCTCTCTCCCGGGCGTGGGACAGAACGCTGCTCTGCCATCTGGACCGGATGTAATCGTGCCAGTCTTTCGGCTCGTTCCCGCCCGACCGGCTTGGAACGATCGAACGGGTCCATGCGAGCAGCGACTCCGCCTCCTGCCGCGAATCGAAAAGGGGTGCGATCACGGGCTGGCAGAGGCTGTGCAGGCCGGGCAGCGGGAGGGCGTCGTTCCACGATTCCAGGTTGTGGCTGCTCGGAAGGGAAAAAGTGCAGGCCGAAAGGGTTTCGTCGAGGTAAAGACCGTGACCCACCGAAACCCGGGCTTTCCCGAGAAGGGCTTCGAAACCGCCGCCGGGCCAATCGTAAACCGGATTGACTCCCATGAGGAGAAGGAGATCGACACCCTCCTCCAGTGCGGCCGCTATCTCTGCCGGGTCGTCGACAGGAAGCGTGGGAGGGGATGGATTCCATTCCAGCGTGCTGCCCGGCGCATCGATCGCCTCGTTGAGCAGGCAGACGGCGGCGTGCACTTCTTCAGGCAGATGAGGTCCGGCCAGGACCACCGATTCTGCGCTGTGGGATTTCAGATCTTTTGCCAGGGCGATGAGCACCTTCTCATCCAGGCCGTGTTCTTGGGCCGTTTTGTGCAGCCCGCCGAACTCCCCGTTCAAGGCGGCGCGCAGGGCCTGGACCAGGCCGTGCGCCGCAGAGGGGCGGATGGGAAGACGGTGGTCGGCGTTGGCGCCGGTGAGGGTCATGGCCGATTCCGCTGCATAGAGCCTGGAGGAGCGGGGTGCGCCTTGGCCGGTCACCCGGCCCCGGGCGAAGTCTTGGATCCCTTTCAGGGTGTCGCCGTCCGTGCCGAGAAAATCCGAATCGATGGTGAGTATGATTTTCGCGCGGGAAAGGAGGGGTTCGACGGCTCCGTCAATGCAGTAGATCTTTTTCCAGGCACTGCGGCGCGGGCCGTCATGAACGGTTTCATGAACAAAGTGGCGGGCCGTCGGACAGGCGTCGAGGAAATCGTCGACCAAGGAGCGCTCGGAAGGTCCCAGGAGCGAGCGCGTGATCAGAACGGCTTTTCGCGCTTTTTTCAATGCATGGGCGATCTCCCTGTCGGCCTCGCTCCACGTGATCGGCCTCCCTTTTCGCATGGGGGCTCTGAGGCGGTCGGGATCGTAGAGGGAAAGGATCGACGCCTGCATCGGGGCGCTCGAGGAACCCCGGTTCAGGGGATGATCCGAAAGACCCTCGATCTTGACGGGACGGCCGTCGAGCGTCTTGATCTTCATGCCGTAGGGGAGTGACCCTTCCGTCCAGGTGGAGGCGTAGTAGAGAGGCGTTCCGGGGTGCTGGTATTCCGGGCTTTCGGCCATGCTGACGATCTTGCGGAAGGGCTTTCTTCTGCAGCCCGGCATTCCCAGGGCCAGCACGGCCGAAGCGGCCATGAGCTTCATGACCGACCTGCGGCTGATCTCGGCCCGGTCTATGGAAGCTTCCTCTCCCGCAGGCAGGCCCGCCCTCTCCACGCGGGAGGGCAATCCGTCGGAAAGACCATTTCCGACTATTTCGGTATGAAAAGATTTGAAACGTTCTCTTTTCATTCCATGAGCTCCGGTTCAACGATGACAGGTCGTGCAATAGATCGGGGCCCGCGTGGCCTGCCCCTTGGGGGTTTTGTCCGTGGGAGGCTGCATGTGGCAGTCGAGGCACCAGCCCATTTTCATCGAATGGACCCGCTGCACGCGTTCCATGGTTTCGACCTTGCCGTGGCATTCTTCGCATTCCACCCCTCCTGCGAGGTGCCGGCTGTGATCGAAATAAACGAAATCAGCGAGGTCGGACACCTTCTCCCAAAGAATCGGTTCCTTCCGCTCCCAGTGTTCGAGGAGCTTGGCCATGTGGGGCTTCACTTTCCCCTGCGAGTCCTTCGGCTGGATTTCCGAGTGGCAGTTCATGCAGGTGGAGACGGTGGGGATAGTGGCAAAGCGCTCCTTTTCGGCCTGGGAGTGGCAGTAAATGCAGTCGATCTCGTACTCCCCGGCCATGAAGGCGTGGGAGAATTCGATCGGCTGCTCCGGCTGGTATCCTTTCTCCAGGTTGGAAGGCCAGAGCGCGTATGTTCCGAAGGCCATTCCCAGTACAAGAGAAAAACCGATGACACCGGCGGCGATATAGATTCGGCGTTCGAAATTTTTAGTAAACATCGATACACACAGCCATCTCCTGCCAAGAAGGAGAGGCATGAAGCATTAAATTCTTGATTAACAATACAGGCAAATCGTTGGGAACCCTGTCATTTATGAATCCATTTTGTCCGCAGTATGGCACGGAGTCTTTCATTCTGTATGTGGCGCTGCAAGGTGGATGACGGAGCGGTCAAAGAGGCCGTGTAATCGAAGCAGGATTCCCGATATCAAATTCTCACAAAGAACGAAGAACTGATTATTCAATAGCCTCTCTCCGTTTGTGTGCAATTAGATCTCTGTTGACTGAGCAAGTTTGTATGACCTGGACGTTAACCTCATGCGCGCTTTTTTTATGATCCTTTCCCGAAGCAGAATCATGCACTGGTTGAGCATTCATTTTCCGCCGGCCCGCCTCATTTCACGCCGCTTCATTGCCGGCGAGTCGCTGGACGATGCGCTTGACGTGGTGCGGAATCTCAACGGGTGCGGAATAAAAGCGACGCTCAACTATCTCGGCGAGAAGGTCGACAGCCGGGAAGACGCCCGAAAGGCCGGCGACCGGTATAGGAAAATACTCCGCCGCATCAAGGAAGATGGACTCGATGCCACCATATCAATCAAACCGACTCATCTCGGTCTCGAGCTGGGTGAGGATCTTTTTCAGGAGAACCTCGAAGAGGTTTTGAACGAGGCGCGCCTTCTGGGAAACGCGGTTGAAGTCGACATGGAAGATTCAGAGACCGCGGGCGCCGCACTCGCCGTGTTTCACCGGCTCTTCGAGGAGAACAAGAACGTCAGAATCGCTTTGCAAGCCTGCCTCTTTCGGACAGCCGGTGATCTGAAAACTTTGGTGGAGAAGGGAAGCAGCATCCGGCTGGTCAAGGGGGCTTATGACGAGCCGGCCGAGGTCGCGTGGAAAAGAGCTCGAGAGGTGGATGCGAGCTATTCGCGGCTGATCGAAGAGTGTTTCACCGATGAAGCCCGGGCTTCGGGTTTTTACCCCGCCTTTGCCACTCACGATCACGTTCTTATCGAAAAGGCGCTTTCAGAGGCTTCGAAACAACAAGCTCCCAAGAACCGCTTCGAGTTTCAGATGCTCCTGGGGGTGCGGCGGGACTGGCAGCGGAAGCTCACGGCAAAAGGGTGCGCTCTCCGAGTCTATGTTCCCTTCGGGAGCCACTGGTATCCATATTTCATGCGGCGTCTCGCCGAGCGTCCGGCCAATGTTCTCTTTTTGATCAGGGCCATGCTCTCTTCGTGACACCGCCCCGAGCGACCTACTGAACCTGATCCTCGACGTAATTCGACTTCACCGAGTCGACATGGCCCGCCCCCCGGCGGATGACGGCCTGGGTCCAGACGGTCACCAGGGGAGCGCTGTTGGGAATGGTCACCGAGAATTGGGCCGTTCCGGAGCCGTCGGCTGTTTTTGCTTTGATCAGGTTGACGGGAGCGACGAGGTCGAGGCACATCCCGCCGAGCAGGGGAGAACAGAAACCGTCCGGTGCGGCGCCCTGCAGTGAATAGAGGAAATAGACGCTTTCGCTCGGCCGGGCGCCCGTGGCGGTGAACGTCGTCTGCTGCCCGCGGATCAGCGGGCTTTGCGAGAGGACGGGTGGAAAATCGGTCGCGTTGAGGCGGAGGGTGAACGAATCCGTGCTCGAGCTGGAAAGGGCGAAGTCGATCCGGCCGTCCTTGTCGAAATCAGCGGTTGCGATATCGTAGGGATACGCCGGCGGCTGGGCGCCGAAGAAGACGGGGGAGGCGAACGTTCCGTTGCCGTGGTTTTTCAGGACCGCCGTTTCATCAGCCGAGGAGTCGGCCACAAGGAGATCGGGATCGTTGTCCAAGTCGATGTCGAGCGCGGCCAGCTGATAGGGGCTCGACCCGGCCCCGAGGTCCGTGCGCTGGGGAAACTGCCCGGCGCCGTCGTTCCAGCGGATCGTCACGTTGCCCGATCCCGAGTTTGCCGTCGCCAGGTCAATGTCGCCGTCGCGGTCGAGGTCGGATGCGGTGATGCCACGCGAGGTCGTGCCCACGCTCCATTTCTGCCGGGGCTGAAAAGTTCCGTCGCCGTTGTTGAACAGAACTCCGAGCGTGGTGTACGAAAAGTTGGCCACTGCCACGTCGGGATAGGTGTCGCCGTTGAGATCGGCGATCGCGGCATCGATGGGGGAGGATTCGGCCTGGTACGAAACGGCCGCTGCAAAGGTGCCGTCCTGGTTGTTCATGAGGACGCTGATGTCGTTGGTCAGAATGTTGGATGAAACGAGGTCGATCCAGCCGTCGCCGTTGAGATCTCCCGGCTCGACGTTCCAGCACCGGTCACCCACGGGATAGAGAACGGCCGTGGCGAACGTGCCGTCCTGATTGTTGATCAAAACGGAGACGTTGTTTCCGTCGTGGTTGGCTGTCGCGATGTCGTCCCAGCCGTCGTTGTTCAGGTCCGCGGCCGCACATCCCCAGGCGGAGTTGTAGCCCACGTCGAAGGCGATGCCCGCGCCGAAACCGCCGCTCTGGTTGTTGAGATGCACGCAGACCTCGCCGAGCTGCCACCCGGCGACGGCGACATCGGGATAGGTGTCGTTGTTGAAATCGCCCGTTGTGATCGAAATGGGATCCTGGCACGTTTGATAGGTGGCGGGCGGGGCAAAATCGATCTGCCCGACCGCCGGCTCCACGGCAAACGCGCAGATTCCGACCGCTGCGGCGGCGCTGATTCTTACGGCACGATCAAAGAGATATCTCCATGGCTTGTTCATTGTCTGCTCTCTCCGTTCAGGTGTTTTTTCGGTGGATATGGAAATTGAATCGGCTTTGAGAAACTTAATAGATCACAATTTGTGCGTGTCAACGCAATTTATGCCTGCACAGCCGAAATGGCCGGAATCGGTCCGGATCAAAGGAGCAGTAATCCGGCGGCGTAGGGCAGGAAAACGAGCAGGGCCAGGAGGGGATGCCCGCGCTGAGTCGTGTTGTGTCTGTCCCAATTGAAAAGATAGGTGGCCAGCGCGAAAGCCAGAATCCCGCTCGCCAGCAGGATCATGAGCGATCCAAATGGATCGAAATCAGCGGTCTGGTCGGGAAACAGTCCCCGAAAAGCATTCATGGAATGGGTGGCGGGCAGAAGCTGGGCGGCCTTTCCCGCCGCAGCGGGCAGCATGCTATAGGGCATCATCATTCCGCCCAGGAGCATGGAGGGCAGAAAGATCAGCTGCGACCAGAGAACGGTCATCCGCGAATTGGGTGAAATCACACCGATCAGCAGTCCGAATCCGGCGCAAGCGAAAACAGTGATGAAAAATGTCAGGACGAAACCGGGCCAATCGACAGGCAGGGGCGCGCCGAAGAAGAGGGGCGCCGTCACGATGATGACGGCCGCAACCACCACCATGTGCAGGATCGTGGACACAGCCGGGACGGCCAGAATCGAAAAAGCTGGGATTCCATTGATCTTGTAGCTTCGAAAAATACCGGCTTCGCGGGCCGCCACCAGGGGCTCGGGCAGTCCCAATATCATGGCCGACAGGATGGCCAGCACCACCATCGCCGGGACCATGGTTTCGAGGAAGGGGGGGCTGAGCTGCGGCATGATCGTTCCGATCAATGCGTAAAAACCGAGGGGGAAGAGGTAGTTCATCAAGAGAAGGCTCTTGTTGCGGATGCCCGTGCGGAACTCGAAGGAAAAGTGATGAATGATAGCATTCATTGTGTTTTTCCGATGATCTCGAGAAAACGATCTTCCAGGGAGGGACGTTCGATACGCAAATCGATCAGCCGATCCTTCTCGGCCTCGACACGGGCGATGATGGCGGCGACTGTCGGTCCGATATCGGTGCTGTAGTAGATGCAGTATTCATCTTTGACGACCCGCCGGCCGACAGCGGGGAAACCGGTCTCCGAATCAGCCAGGCTGGAGTTCTTTGTCCGAACCGAGATCTTGGTCAGGGCCTCGCTGGATGCCGTCAGCTCGAGCGGGCTGCCCGTGGCCGCGATCTTGCCTCGCAGCAGAATCGCCACGCGCTCCGTCATCTCCTCCGCTTCAGCCATATCGTGCGTGGCGAGGAGGATCGTCGTGCCGGCCGTTTGGAGCTCGCGCATCAGGCTGTGCAGCTCGACGCGCGCAGGAACGTCGAGGCCGGCCGTCGGCTCGTCGAGAAAAAGGACCGGCGGATCGTGAGCAACGGCCAGGGCAAGAGCCAGACGCCGCTGCTGGCCCGCCGAGAGCTCGTGGTACTGGGCGTTTCTTTTCTCGGAAAGACCCAATCGGTCCAGCAGATCGGTGCGCGGTGCGATGCCGTGGTAGGCGCTGAAAAACTTCATCGCTTCATCGACGCGGATGCTGTCGGGCAGACCCGAAGCCTGGAGCTGCACGCCGATCACGTTGCGCAGCCTGCCCGGCCGGCGGGCGGGATCGATTCCCATGATGTCGAGCGATCCGTCGTCGGGCGAGCGCAGACCCTCCAGGCTTTCGAGGGTGCTCGTCTTTCCGGCTCCGTTGGGGCCGAGAAGGCCGAAAATCTCGCCCCGCCGCACATCGAAGCTGATGCCGTCCACGGCAACGGTCTTGCCGTAGGTTTTACGAAAATCATCGACCCTGATTACGGTGTCGTTCATGCGCTTCACGTCGCCGGAAGGGAGCTCCCTTTTTTTACGGCATCTCGTTGAGCAGTTTATTGACGGCTTCTTCCATGGCTTCGTCGCGGAGACCTTTGTAGCGGATGACGCCCTCATGATCGAGGATATAGATCGTGGGCCAGCTGAAGACGTTCCACTGCGCCGCGATCTTGTTGTCGCTCGTGGGTCCGCCGTAGATGTTTGGCCAGTTGATCTTCTCTCTTTCGAGGATCTCTTTGAGAGCCGACCGGCTCGAATCGCTGTTGATCCCGAGGAGCGTGAACGGCTTGTCCTTCAGACGTTCGACCATCTCACGCTCGTGGGGGAGCATGGCGACGCAGGGGCCTCACCAGAATCCCCAAAAATCGACGATCACCACCCGGCCGAGGTATTGTGAGAGCTTGATCTCCCGGCCGTCCGCGTCTTCTCCCGCGATCTCGGGGGCTTTCATGCCGACCTGGAGGCGTTCCAGTTCGAACACGAAACAGGACGCCCACTTGGCGGCCTGAGTCCCCTCGTACTCTTTCGCCGCGCGGCGGAAGATTTTGAGGAGTTTTTCATTGTCCCTTTCGGCCGTGCCGTCCTCTTCGATGTTTTCGTGGTATGTGACAAAGCCGAGACTGAACGCGGCCCAAGAGAGCGCCGCTTTGTCTTTGTTGACCTCCATGATCCGGCGGTAGAAAGCCTTCATCGGCTCGACGCCCATGGCGCCCCAGGAGTAGACCATATCGGGAAGGACATCGCCGATCGAAGGGCTGGCCGAATGGCTTTTGGCAAGCTCTTCGAGGGCGCGTTTGCCGGCGGCTCGGCCTTTTTCGGAGAGGATGTTCCGGGCTCCGGCGTTGACGAGCCAGACCAGAGCCGGTATCGCCTCGGGCTTGCCGGCCTGCTCCACGGCATAAGCTTTGAAACGGGGCACGAACGCTTCCGCGGGATGGGCGGGGGCTTCGCCGCCCGCACCGTCTTTGTCCGCCGCTTCGCTCAGCAGAGCGTACCACTCCGCCACCTTCTTGTCGTATTCGGCCTTCAGCTCGTCGTACTTTTCATCCCCGAGCGCCGGCGGGATCAGAACGAGGAGGGCGATGAACACGGTAATGAAGGTTATTGCTTTCATCGTTTTCCTTTCTTTGATGTGGTTCGAGGATCTCGGGCCGGATCGGTATCTGATATAGGCTTCCGCATAACGACCCTATTCTAAACAAAGCATGGTCCGTTAATCCAAAGAATCAATTCCTTGAGCGAGGAAGGCCGGCGCGGCCCCGGAGAAATCCCGCCTCCTGCGGCAGCGATTTCGGTTATATTGGTATGAGAGGCCACGGCCTCCCGGGGCTTTGTCTTGTATTTTAACCAGTTTTTAGCGGTGAAGCGATGCGCATCCTCCTGACCGGCCACAAAGGATATGTCGGAACTGTCTTGGCGCCCATGTTGGCGGCGGAAGGATACGAAGTGGTCGGCTTCGACACCGATCTTTACAAGGGGTGCACCTTCGGCGATGAATGCGGTGTTCCCATAATCCCGGAGCTGAAAAAGGACATTCGCGATGCCGCTGCCGCCGACCTCGCAGGCTTTGACGCCGTGATCCACCTGGCCGGTCTCTCGAACGATCCGCTTGGAGATCTGAACGAGGAATTGACCTTCGAGATCAATCATGCCGCAACGGTCCGGCTGGGGCGTCTGGCAAGGGAAGCGGGGTGCTCGCGAATGATCTTTTCTTCCTCGTGCAGCAACTACGGCGCGGCGGGCGACAAATGGGTCACAGAGGAATCCAGGCTCAATCCCGTCACGCCATACGGCGTTTCCAAGGTCCGGGCCGAGATGGATCTCATGAAGCTGGCCGGCGCGGACTTCAGCCCCATCCTGCCTCGGAGCGCGACCGTCTACGGCGTGTCGCCGCGCATTCGTTTCGACCTGGTTCTCAACAACCTCGTCGCCTGGGCCGTCACGACGGGATGCGTCCGTCTGGAGAGCGACGGTACGGCCTGGCGTCCCATCGTTCACGTCGAAGACATGGGCCGCGCTTTTATCGCCATGCTCCACGCGCCCCGCGAGCTCGTGCACAATCAGGTTTTCAACGTCGGAATGACCGGCGAGAACTACAGGATCCGCGATCTGGCCGACATTGTGAAAGAGACGGTGCCCGGAGCCCGTATCGAATACGCCGAGGGAGCCGGAACCGATGAGCGGTGCTACCGGGTCAATTGCGACAAGCTTGAAAAGGTATTGCCCGGCTTCGAGCCTCGATGGGACGCCCGGCGAGGGGCGCGCGAGCTCTACGACGCTTTCAGTGAAAAGGGGCTGACCGTCGACGAGTTCGACGATCCGAAATACAAGCGGGTCGGTCATGTCCGCCGTTTGATCGCATCCGGTCGCTTGGACGACAGCTTCCGGTGGAAGTGATGCGGCGGCGGCGATCTCGCCGGAGGAGCCGCTGAAGAGCTCTGTCTTGGAAAACTTCGTGAAGAAGGCCATGAAAAACCGAAGTGATTTCTGGGCCGGCCGGCCTGTTCTTGTCACCGGTTGTACCGGAATTCTGGGATCCTGGCTTGTGGCCGCTCTCGCTGATTCGGGAGCATCCGTCGTCGGTCTCGGCCGAGGTGTCAAAGATCACCAAGGCCGGATAACCTTCGTCCGCGGGGACGTGGTTGATTTCGAATTGCTGAAAAGGATATTAAAGAAGCACGAGATCGACACGATCATACACGGGGCGGCGCAGACGATCGTCTCCACCGCCAAAGAGGATCCTCTTTCAACGTTCCAAACAAATATCAGGGGGACATGGAACGTACTGGAAGGGGCTCGCTCTTTTTCCGGCGTCAACAGGGTGCTCGTCGCCTCGTCGGACAAGGCCTACGGCGCGCACGATAAGCTTCCATACGTGGAAGACGCCCCCTTGCTCGGGAGCTCGCCGTACGAGATGTCGAAGGCGTGCGCAGACATGATCGCCCGCGCTTATGCCGCCTCCTATGACATGCCCGTGGCCGTCACACGGTGCGGCAATTTCTTTGGCGGCCGTGATCTCAACTGGAGCCGCATCGTCCCGGGAACGGTCCGCTGTCTGATTCGCGACGAGCCCGTGGTTGTTCGTTCCGATGGAACGCCGAGGCGCACCTATCTATACATCAAGGACGCGGTGAACGCCTACATGACCCTGGCCGAGCGCTTCGATGATTTGAGTCTTGGAGGGGAGGTGTTCAACTTCGGAATGGACGAACCGGTCTCTGTTCTGGAAATGGTGAATGCCGTCATTGCCGTTTCCGGTCGCCGGGATATCGAACCCGTGGTGCTTGCCGAATCGACCGGCGAGATCCAGGACCAATACCTCGACAGCAGCAAGGCGCGCCGCGTATTGAAATGGGAACCGCAATACACACTCGGAGAGGGTTTGGCAGAGACGATGGAATGGTACCGCCGTTATTTCGAGAAGGCATAGCCCGGTTATTTCTTTTCGGCCTGCGGACAAGGGTAAAAAAATAGACCGCCCGGCGTGATGCGGGGCGGTCTTTTATTGAGAAACGGACTAGGGAATCAAGGAGACGTCGTCATATTCAAAGATGTTGTCGAGAGTGGCCGAGCCTTGGCCCATCAAACCGACGTAGCCGGTCGGGTGAACCGGGTCGCTCACCGTGAATTCGAGGTTACCGTTGAAGTAGCAGTTGAAGCTGGGGCCGTTGGCCACAACCTTGACCACATCGGCGTTGGTAAAAAAGGGATTGCTCGACGCCAGGGTGGTTTGCACGCCGCTTGTATACACGTCGAATGAGAAACGGCTCAAGCTGGCCTTGAGGTAACAGACGTAACCGTTCGATCGAGCGCCCACGCCGTCGTTGCGCATGATCATGCCGTAGTGGTAGTGATGCGATCCGCTGAGCCTCGACATGGTGGCTTCGTAGGTAAAATCGGCGTATTGATCTTTCATATTAATTGAGCTGTGCCAGTCATAGCAGGGATCGAGCAGGTTTTCGAAGTAGTAACTCAGCCCGGTCAGATTCGTCGTGGGACCGACGTACCAGCAGTTGCAGCCTGGAGAAGGGCCGATCACAAAATCGTCGGCCACGCCGTCTTCGAAATCCTCGTTCCAACCGGTCAAGTCCTTGACCTCGATGTTGCATTGATCTTGTGCAATGATCTTGGACGGGGTCGGGAGGCCGTTGGCCGATTTGTCGATTAAGACGTAGGCCATGTATTTCCCGCGCGGCAACGCCGAGTCGTTGTAGACCGTGTCTCTGATATCC
>CAZWHE010000063.1:0-20414 GCA_964633825.1 uncultured Phycisphaerales bacterium
CACCACCGAGTCCTACGTCAGGAAATACTTCACGCTCGATATTCAGTCGACCCTCTCCGACATCATTTCCATGAGAGTGTATTCCACCTCTCTCGGCGGACAGTCCGAGCCCGTGACCTTCGAGATGCCCACGCTCGATGTCTCCACGACTTCGACGACCATCGTCGTACCCGACGGCGGCAACATCGTCCTGGGAGGACTCAAATCGATCCGTTACATCAACAGGAAGGCATCCACACCCGTTCTGGGCAAGATTCCGATCATCAACTTCTTTTTCAGCCAGAAAGGGCTCGACGACGAAACAGAGCACATGATCTTCCTGGCCAAAGCCTACATCTGCGACATGAACACGATCAGGACCGCCGCTTTTGCAGCCAACTAGCCCAACGATTCCTTGAAGAAAACAGCCCCTGCGGGCTGTTTTTTTATGAGGCGACGATCCTTTTTTAAATGGATCGTCCTTTGCCCCGGGCCCCCATTTGATTAAGATTTTCCCAGGCGGTCGAACCACTCCCTTCAGAACGCGTGGGATGGGCTCATGAAAGCATCTTCTCGGCTCAAGGCGGTCTTCTTCGACATCGACGACACTCTTTTTTCAACAACGGCTTTCGCCAAAAACGCACGCACGAACTCGGTCCGGCGGATGATCAAGACCGGCCTGAAGATGCCGGTTGAAGAAGTCGTCCAGGAGCTGAACGAAGTGATTCACGAATTCTCGTCCAATTACGACCGCCACTTCGACCAGCTCCTGAAAAGAATCCCCGATAAGGCGTACGAGGGGATCAACCCGGCGTTCCTCGTGGCAAGCGGCGTCATTGGCTATCACCAGACGAAACTCAACGAGCTGAAACCCTTCCCCGACGCGGTGAAGGCTCTGCGGACGCTGAACAAGACCCCCCTTCTGCTCGGCGTCATCACGGCCGGTCTCACCGTCAAGCAGGCCGAAAAACTCCTCCGACTCGATCTCTATCGCTATTTTCATCCCCATGCGATTTTCATCTCCGAACAGATCGGCATCTCGAAGCCCAATCAAAAACTCTTTCAAAAAGCATGCGGCACAATGAGCCTGTCCCCTTCGGAAACGATGTACGTGGGCGACGATCCGGTGAACGACATCGATCCGGCGAATGCTGCCGGGATGATCACCGTCCGGATCAGGAAAGAATCAAAACGGAGCCGGTTGACAGGCGAAACGCCCCCTGATTATGAAATCACGCACTATCGCAAGCTCTTGACCATATTAAAGAACGACTTTGCCATCCATGCGGATTCGTGACCGACTGAAATCACATTTCCCCTTTCTGCTCCTGGCAGCGCCCCTGGCCGGGTTCCTCATCATGGCTTTCATCGGCAGTCCCGGAACCGCAGATTTTACTTTCGTCAACCAGGGAGAGGTTTCGTCCCTCGACCCGGCCGTCTCAACAGCCATACCCGAAGGCCGCATCATCACGGCAGTCTTTGAAGGACTTGTCACACTCCATCCGGAAACGCTCGAACCCGTCCCCGGGGCGGCCGAATCGTGGGAGGTGTCGAAAGACGGGCTGACCTACACGTTTCACATCAGACCGGGGCTCCGCTGGTCCGACGGGACAAAGCTGACGGCCCGGGATTTCGTCTATTCGTGGACGCGTTTTCTTGCGCCGGAGACGGCCGCTCCTTATGCCTACCTTCTCTGGAATGTGCGCGGCGGAAAGGAATGCTCGCAGGGACGGCTCTCTTCCCCCGAAGAGCTCGGACTCTCTGCCACCGACGATCTCACCCTGGAGGTTCGCCTCGAATCTCCCTGCCCCTACTTTCTGAACCTGCTCACCTTCTATTCCCTCTCCCCGGTGAACGGCGCCTGCCTCGCCCGCCACGGGCCGGGCCGGTGGCTCAAGCCCGAAAACATCGTTTCCAACGGACCGTTCAGGATCAGGGAACGTCGGCTCAAAGACAGGATCCGTCTCGAAAGGAATCCTTTTTACAGGGAGCGCGAAAAGGTGTCGCTTTTAACGATCGACGCCCTCGCCGTCGATTCGCCCGTCACGGCGTTCAACCTCTATCTCACCGGAGACGTGGATTGGATCAACACGGTGCCGTCGATCGCCATCCCCTTCGTCATGGACCGTCCCGACTTCTCGATTTCCCTCAATCTGGGAACGAACTTCCTCAGGCTCAACGTGACCGCCGGGCCGCTCGACAATGCCGATGTGCGAAGGGCGATCCATCTCGGCATCGACAAGCGCGAGATCGTCGACCACGTTCTCAAGGGCGGCCAGGTTCCGGCCACGTCCTTCGTGCCGCCCGGAATCCCGGGATACACGCCTCCGAACCGGGAGTTCTACAACCCGAAGCGCGCCCGGGAACACCTCGCGCGAGCCGGGTTCCCCGACGGCCGCGGCTTTCCCGAGCTCAGCCTCCTCTACAGCATGGGCGAGGTGAACCGCGACCTCGCCGAGGTGATCGCCCTCCAGCTGAAGCGCAATCTGAACATCCGCATCCATCCCGCCGGCCAGGAGAGAAAGGTCTACTTCCTTTCCCAGAGAACGCTCGATTACGACCTCTGCCTCTGTTCCTGGCTGGGAGACTATCTTGATCCGAGCACCTTTCTCGACGTTTTCGCCTCGACGAGCGGGAACAACCGGACCGGCTGGGGCCGCGGCGATTACGACGGCGCGCTTCTCGCGGCCTCGGCGGAGCTCGACCCGCAGAAAAGAGGGTTGCTCCTGCGACGCGCCGAGGAGATCCTGCTCGACGACCTGCCCATTGCGCCCCTCTACTTCAGAACGACAACCAACATGATCAACAGGAAGTGGGAGGGATACTACGACAACCTTCTCGATGTTCACCCCCTGAAACACCTGAGAAAAAGGAGAGGACATTGATCGCCTTCGGCGTCAAGCGCATTGTTTGGTTTTGCATCACGCTCTGGGTCGTCATCACTCTTTCCTTCTTCCTCACACGGTCGGTGAAAGGAGGCCCCTTCGACTCGGACAGGGTCTACCCCCCTGAGATCGAAAGGAACATCCGTGACAAGTACCACCTCGACGACCCCGTTCTCGTCCAATACGGGGACTACCTCTCCGGATTGGTGCTGCACCTCGACCTGGGTCCTTCCCTCAAACTCCAGGACTACACGGTCAACGAAATCATCGCCGAGACCCTACCGCGGTCGGCTTTCCTCGGACTCTTCGCTCTCTTCATCGCCCTTGTTTTCGGCCTGACGGCCGGAATCACGGCCGCAGTTCGCAGAGGGGGGCTCTGGGACGGCTTCACCATGACCCTCGCCTCCCTGGGGATCGCCGTTCCCAACTTCATGCTGGCCTTTGTGCTCATCATCGTCTTCGCTTTTGCCTGGCCCCTCTTCCCGGCCGCCGGCTGGGGAACGGTGACGCATCTCTTCCTTCCCGCCCTCGCGCTCGGTGCGCCCTTCGGAGCCAACATCGCCCGGCTGAGCCGCTCGGGCATGCTCGAGGTTCTGGGCGAAGACTACATCCGGTCGGCCCGGGCACGGGGACTCAAAGAATCGCGCGTCATTCTCGTGCACGCGCTGAGAGGAGCCCTTCTGCCCGTCGTCTCCTACCTCGGGCCCGCCACGGTCGGCATCCTGACGGGATCACTCGTCATAGAAAAAATATTCGCAATCCCCGGCATGGGAGATTTCTTCGTCAACGCAGCCCTCAACAGGGACCACACCCTGACAATGGGCATCGTCATCGTTTACTGCGTGCTCGTCTACGTCATCAATTTCCTCGTTGACGCGGCGTACACACTCATCGATCCGAGGGTTAAGGTTTGAACGGCATGAGCAAACCGGTGAATAGACTTCGGCTGGCAAGAGCCCATCCGGCCGCAGCGGCCGGAGCGGCCGGGCTGTTCCTCATCGCGCTGATCGCGGTCCTGGCCCCGCTGCTCCCTCTTCCCGAGCACACGGAGGGGCTCATGAGAGACCAGTTCATGCCCCCGGCTCCCCGGCTCCGCGAAGCCGAGCAGCCACCGGAGCCCGGTGTCGGCTCCTCCATCCGGTGCTTTCTTTTCGGAAAAGTCGAAATCTGGAACCTCATGGGAACCGATTCCAAGGGCCGGGATCTTTTCAGCAGGATCGTCTGGGGAAGCCGTGTCTCCCTTCTCGTCGGCTTGATCTCGGCGCTGGTCAGCCTTGTCATCGGCGTACTCTACGGCGCGACCGCCGGATATCTCGGCGGGTCAGCCGACAACGCGATGATGCGATTCGTCGATGTGCTCTATTCGATCCCGTTCATCTTTGTCGTCATCTACTTCGTCTCGATCCTGCAGGAGTACGATCATACTCTGAGAGGAACGGGAATCACGCGGGAAACCGTTCTCTACGTGATGATCGGCGCGATCTACTGGCTGACCATGTCGCGCGTCGTCCGCGGCCAGGTTCTCTCGCTCAAGGAGAGGGATTTCGTGCGCGCCGCCGAAGCGATGGGAGCGTCGAGAACGCGCGTCATCGTTCGACACCTCGTGCCCAACGTCCTCGGTATCGTCATCGTCTACCTCACGCTCACCATCCCGCGGATCATGCTCTTCGAAGCATTTCTCTCCTTCCTCGGGCTGGGTGTGGAGCCTCCCGGCGTCTCCTGGGGGCTGCTGGCCAGCGACGCCGTGTCGGTGATCAACCCGGTCTGCGTCTACTGGTGGCTGGCGTTCTTCCCCGGCGCGGCCCTGGCCGGAACGCTTCTCTGCCTGAACCTCCTCGGCGACGGGCTCCGCGACATACTCGATCCCCGAATCACGAAGGAGAAAAGAGAATGATCGGGGAGAAGAATAACCATCCTCTTCTGTCGGTGGAGGACCTGACCGTCTCCTTCGGGACCGGACGGAAACCGCTCAGGGCGGTCGAGGATCTTTCCCTCGAAATTCACCGGGGAGAATGCATCGGCCTCGTGGGAGAATCGGGCTCAGGAAAATCGGTCACCGCCCTCGCCGTCATGGGTCTTCTCCGGTCCCCGCCCGCCAGAATCGAAAAGGGCCGCATCCTATTCAAAATCCCCGGCGAGAAAGCCAGAGATCTCCTCGAATTGCCGCCCAGAGCGATGCGGCGCATCCGCGGAACCCGCATCTCCATGGTTTTTCAGGATCCCGTCTCATCGCTGAATCCCTTTCTCACCATTTCCGAACAAATGGTCGAGACGCTCAGGGCACACAGGCGCCTCTCAACGAGGGAGGCCCTGAAAAAAGCCGTTTCCCAACTGGATCGGGTGGGCATCCCGGACGCGGCACGCCGGATCGATGATTATGCCCACCAGTTCTCGGGAGGAATGTGCCAGAGAATCCTGATCGCCATGTCCCTCATGCTCGATCCCGATCTCGTCATCGCCGATGAGCCCACCACGGCCCTCGATGTGACGATCCAGGCCCAGATCCTCGATCTTCTCGAGATCCTGAGAAAAGAGAAATCAGCATCGATCATGCTCATCACACACGACCTCGGCGTGGTGGCCGAACAAACCCACCGCGTTCTTGTCATTTACGCGGGCCGGATCGTGGAGAGCGCTTCGACACAAGAAATCTTTCAAAATCCGGCTCATCCCTACACCGCCGCCCTTCACCGTTCTCTCCCCCTTCTTTCCGCCCCGCGGGGCGTCAGGCTGGCCTCGATTCCGGGCCATCCCCCGTTCGAAGGCGCACGGCATACGGGATGCGCCTTCGCGCCGCGCTGCGAACAAGCCCTGGAGAAGTGCCGTCTCGAGCGCCCTCCTTTTATTGAAATCGCGCCGGATCACCGCGCATCCTGCTGGGGTTTGCATTGTTAACCCGGTTATAAAAAACAGGCGTATTCGCGGCCTTCCCCGTCTTTTTTCATCGGAGGATACTCTTTTGAGCATGGGGGCATGGCTTCGGGACAGCGGGGATGGAAATGACATCCCGGCGGCGGATCGACGGGAGAAGGCACATCCCCCTTCAGAATGATCCTGCTCGTCTTCTTTCCCGGATCGGGAACAGGGACAGCCGAGATGAGGGCTTTCGTGTAGGGGTGTTTGGGATCATTGAAGAGAGATCGGGCATCACCCGTCTCAACAATCCTGCCGAGATACATGACGGCGACGCGGTCGGAAATGTGCTTCACAACGGACAGGTCGTGCGAAATGAAAAGATAGGAGAGCCCCATATCGTCCTTCAGGTCGAGCAGGAGATTGATCACCTGGGCCTGGACCGAAACGTCGAGAGACGAAACCGGCTCGTCGCAGACAAGAAAATCGGGCTCCACGCTCAACGCCCTGGCGATACCGATTCGCTGGCGCTGACCGCCCGAAAACTCGTGGGGATAACGAAAGAGAGCGTCCGGAGAGAGCCCTACTTTTTCGAGAAGCCCGGCAATCCTGTTCCGGACTTCCTTCCCCCGCGCGACACGGTGAATCCGAAGCCCCTCGGACAGTGTCGCCTCCACCGTCATGCGCGGGTTCAGAGAGGAGTATGGATCCTGGAAGATGATCTGCATGCGCCGCCTGAGAGCCCGGAGATCCTTTTCCGACATGGAAAAGAGGTCGACCCCGTCAAAGACCACCTTCCCCGAAGTGGCCGGAATCAGGCCGAGAACGGTCAGGCCGAGCGTGGTTTTGCCGCATCCCGATTCTCCGACCAGTCCGAGGGTCTCGCCGGGAGCCACATTGAAAGAGACGCCGTCGACGGCACGGAGGAGCACGCGCTTGCCGCCGAGAAAACCCCGGCCCAAAACGAACGATTTGACGAGATCTTCCACCCTGAGAAGGGAACGGTTCTCTGAAGATCTCTTCATCGTCTCTGCCTCCTGCCGGTCTACGGAACGACTCATGATCATAACAGTCCGAGGGGAAAATGGCACGCCACTCGGCGGCGCGGATCGATTTCTCTCAGAACGGGCTCCTCATCCCGGCACCGATCCCTCGAAGAGGAACAGCGCGGATGAAAGGGGCACCCGGCGGGACGATCGTAGGGAGACGGAATCGCTCCCGGAATCACGTCGAGCCGGTTCACTCCGCCTTCCGGAGAGGGAAGGGAAGAAAGGAGGCCGGCCGTATAGGGATGCCGCGGGTTTTCGAAAAGATCCGATGTGTCCGCTTCTTCGACGATCCGAGCGGCGTACATGACGGCCACACGGTCGCAGACCCCGGCAACGACTCCGAAGTCGTGGCTGATCAGCATGAGTGACATGGCCGATTCCGCCCTGAGGCGTCCGAGCAGGTCGAGGATCTGGGCCTGAACGGTCACGTCGAGGGCCGACGTCGGCTCGTCTGCGAGCAGGAGATCCGGGCCGCAAACCAGGGCCATGGCGATCACGGCTCTCTGAATCATTCCACCCGACATCTGGTGCGGGTAGGAACGGGACATTTTATGCGGATCGGGAATCCCCATCCGCGACAGGATTTCTTCGGCCCGGAGGCGGGCTTCTCTCTTACCGGTCTTTTCGTGAAGGACCACGGCCTCGGCAATCTGATTCCCCACGGTGAAGACCGGATTCAATGCCGTTCCCGGCTCCTGAAAGACCATGGAGATTTCATTTCCCCTGATGCGGCGCATCTCGGACGGGGCCAGCTTCAACAGGTCCCGTCCTTTGAACGAAATCTCGCCCTCGTCGATCCAGCCGGGCGGATCGGGCACGAGGCGGAGAACAGAGAGAGCCGTCACCGTCTTGCCGCTCCCCGATTCCCCCACAATGCCGAGCGCTTCCCCCCGCCCGACATGGAGGTCGATGCCGTCTACGGCCGGCGCGGACCGTTTCCCCGTACGGAAGAGGGTCTTGAGCCCCCTGATCCGGAGCAGCGCTTCTCGAGACGGGTTCGGTTCAGTCATCTCGATAAACCTCCGGCAGCTACTCCTTCAACCTCGGGTCGAGGGCGTCGCGAAGCCCCTCGCCCACCAGGTTGAAAGCCGTTACAGTGACAAAGATGGCGACGCCCGGAAAAACGGTGAGCCACCAGGCCACATCGAAGTATGGCCTGTATTCGGACAGAAGCCGGCCCCACGACTCGAATCCGCCGATCCCGAGAAAGGAGAGGCCGCTCTCGATCATGATCGCGCCGGCCATCCCGAAAGTCGCAGCGACGATGATGGGAGTCAGTGAATTGGGGAGAATGTGCCGGAAAATAATCCTTCTGTTCGAAAAGCCCATGGCCCTGGCGGCAACGACGAACTCCCTTTTCCGCAGCCTGAGAAACTCGGCCCTCGTCAGCCTGGCGACACCGGGCCATCGGACGAGACCGATCAGGAGCATGACCCAGAAGATGCGCGGCGGGAGAAAAGCGAGAACAGCGAGCAGGGCGAAGAACGCTGGAAAACAGGTCACCACTTCGATGAGACGGCAGACCAGGGCGTCTACTATTCCCCCGAAATACCCGGCCAAGGCCCCGAGAACGACCCCGATCAAGAGGCAGACGACAACGGCCGTGAAGCCCACGAAGAGGGACAGGCGCGTTCCATGGATCATTCTGGCCAGGATATCGTCTCCCTGCCTGTCCGTGCCGAACCAGTGGCTGCCGCTCGGGGGCTCGAGCATCCCTTTCAGAGGAACCTCGGACGAGGAATAGGGCACGAGCGGAAAGAGACAGACGCGGGCTTCCCGATCACCCTCCCTGTACGGTCTGTAGTCGTCGTGGACGATCCGCTCGGGCCAGGCGAGACCGACGGCCATTACGGTCCCGAAGAGGACGGCGGCGGACAGGAGGAGAAATTGTTTTCTCTCCGTAACGGCCTTTTTGAAAAGGAGAAGGACCAGGGCCGCCGCCGGGCAGGCGAACCAGAAGAAATCCTCCTGCGTGAAAGCTTTGAAAACGGGCAGTTCCAGACCATCCTCTCCCACGAAGAGTATGGGACGGTTGCCGGCCAGAAAAGGCGCCAGAGCGGCGACGATAAAAAGAGCTCCCACGAGGGCGAGCCCGGCGACCGCCCGTTTCTGCCCGCGGAACCGCTGCCAAGCCGTGGAATGCAAGGATTTCTCGGCCCGGAATCCTTCCCATGGATCGAGGCCGTGTCTTTCCTTTGATTTGTCCACACTCATCAATCGTTCAATCCAGAGAAATCCTGGGATCCACAATCTTGTACAGCACATCCGACAGGATCATTCCCAGGAGAACGAGGCCTGCGGAGAAGAATGAAACGGCCATGATCACGGGATAATCTCTCGCCAGAAACGAGTCGTACACGAGCCGGCCCATGCCGGGAATGTTGAACACGCTTTCCACGATCACCGATCCGCCGATCAATGCAGGAAAGAGCTGCGCCAGCAGGGTGACAATGGGAATGACGCTGTTCCTGAAGGCGTGCCGTGTGACGATGTTCCACTCGGAGACCCCCTTTGCCCGGGCCGTCCGGATATAGTCCTGGCGAATGACGTCGAGCATTCCCGACCGCGCATAACGAGAGAGGGACGCCAGTCCCCCGTAGGTCAGACAGACGAGGGGGAGGACCATGTGCCAGACGCGGTCGAAAAACCAACCCGATGCGCTCATGAAATCAGCGTCCGGGGAACCGAGGCCCTGGGGCGGGAAGATATCGAGGAACTCTCCTCCCGCGAGAAAAGCGATGAGCAGCGTCGCGATCCAGAAGTTGGGGAGGGAGTAGAAGAAAAAGAGCGACAGGGTTACGCCGCTGTCGAGAAGGGTTCCCTTTTTTACGGCCGACAGGACTCCCAGGGGAACGGCCGTGAAGTAGATGATCAGGATCGCCGTGATCTGGAAAAGGAGCGAGATCTTCAGAGCTTCCCACACCTTCGTGACGACCGGCCTGTGATCCTGATACGATTCGCCGAAATCCCAGGTCGCGATCCTGGCCAGCCAGACGGCGTACTGGGTCTCTGTAAAAGTTCTTCCGAACCGCTCCAAGATAGAGAGACCGCCCGATTCGCTCCCGTTGTTTCGCCACACGTCGAAATTGAGCAGGAGCGGTTTGTCCAGGCCGTACAGCCTCCGGGTCTTTTCGATAATCTCGTCGCTCACGGCGCCCGAAAAAGTCAATGTCACGCCCTGTTCGCCCTCCTTGTCGGCCGGATCGCCGGGAGCGAGCTGGATGATGCAGAATGTGATGATCGTGATGCCGACCAGGGTGGGAACGGCGATGAGAAGACGCTTCAGAATGTATAGCAACATGCTGCCAGTCAATCCCGACGGAGCGGTATCGTGTCGAAAGGCCCCTTCTTTTCAGGAGGAAGCCACCACTCGTAAAAGTCGACCCCCCGTCCCGGATGGATCCGGACGTTCCGCCACCTCCTGTTGACGGCGGCATTGACCATGTAGGAATAGAGGAACGTCATGGGCTGGTCTTCGTGAAGAATGGCGTGGAGCTCATTCATCAGCCCGTAGCGGCTTGCCTCGTCGAACTCGGTGCGGGCTTTCTCGAGAATTTCGTCGACCCGCGGGTTGCCGTAGCCCACACGGTTGTCGGCCCTGCCGGCGATCTGGGAAGAATGCCACATTCCGTAGTAATCCTCGTAAAGGGGATCGGGCACTTTGCCCAGGTCGAAGGCATCGAATTTCCGGTCCATGAACTGGTTTTTTCGCGTTTTCCAATCGAGGTGTCTGAGCTCCATCACGATGCCGGCCGACTCGAGGTCCTCCTTCAGGGCGCGATAGAGGGCGGAAAAAGCGGGCAGAGGCTTGCTCCTCACAAGAAGCTCGAAACGGAATTCCCTGAGCTCTCCATCGACCGTTCTGTCGAGAATGCCGTTTTTGTCGCTGTCGGCCCAGCCCGCTTCCTTGAGGAGCCTCCGGGCCGCATCAGGATCGTAGCGGAGGGGTTCGATCTCCCGGTCGTACTCATTGGAATAATAGTAAAAAGGCCCGCTCAGCACCTTCCCGCGGTTGGACAGGTGGGTCTCGAGAATCTGTCTCCGCCTGACCAGGTGGGTCATGGCACGGCGCACGCGCTTGTCGTTGAAATAGAGGGACTTGTTGTTCCAGCCGATGTAGGTGAAATAGGGGATGTAGTATGCGTGCTTCGTGGCGATTCGGGCGAACTTTTCCGTCGAGCCCTTCAGTTCATAATCGTCGTTCGTCATGTTGTAGATATCGACCTCGCCCCGTTCGAAAAGATTGTATTCCATGCTCGTGTCGGCAACGATCTTCCAGCGGATCCCGTCGATCCAGGGCCTGACGCCTTCGGGAAAGATTTCCCTGTTCAGATCGCTTCGCGTAATCAGAATCTCCCTGCCCGTATCCCAGTGATGAAACCGAAAGGGACCGTACCCCACGGGACTGCGGTTCAAAGAGTGGCTGTTGAAATCCCGGGGAGCAACGCCTTCCAGGAGATGGGCCGGCATGATCCTCATCTCCCTTCCGAAGGTGTATCCGGAATTGAAAGAGGACTCGTCATAGACGGCCTCGAACGTCCAGTCATCGAGAACCCTGATTTCCCTGATTTTGCCCAGGTATCCTCGAACGCGGGCCGCATCCACGGCACCGTTCATGATCAGACCGAAACTGAACTTCACGTCATGGGTCGTCACATAGGCCTTGTTCTTCTCGAAATCATGCCACTTGAGGCCCTGTCTCAGCTTCCAGGTGAATACGAGACCGTCCTCTGATCTTTCGGGAAATCCGGCCGCCGTTATAGGACGGACCGTGTTGGTCTTCGGTTCCACGTCGAGGAGAGGGGGAAAGAGAAACTGGCAGATCCTCTTGCTCTGGCCTCCCGAACGGATGATGTTGTTCATTGTCTGCGGATCTTTGCGGCAGAGGAGGGTGATGATACCGCCGAACTCGGGTGTCCGGGTCTGTTCCTCAGGGGAGAGACGGCTGTCGCGGTTCGCATCGGCCGATCGGTCGGCGGGCGTGGCCGGGGATTCCGCCTTGGAACAGGCCAAAAAGAAAGGAAGGAAAAGAAGAACAAAGAGAAAGAGGCTTTTCGATCGATTCATGATCCCGACTCCATTTCTTCAACCTCCGATCTTTGCCCGGATTATATCGACCCAACCGGAGCGGGTAACCGCCTATTCCCGGCCGGCGGCTTCGGCCTCCCGGCCGGCGGCTTCGGCCTACCGGCCGACTAAGGCAACGGCATCGATCTCGACGAGAACGTCTTTGGGGAGCCGCGAGACCTCGACACAGGCCCGGGACGGGGGTTCGCTGCTCAAATAGCGCCCGTAGACCTCGTTCATTTCGGCGAACTCGGAGAGATCCTTCATATAGACCGTCACCTTGACCAGGTCGGCCAGAGATGAACCGGCCGCCTCGAGGACGGCTCGGATACTGGCAAAGACCCTCTCCGTCTGCTCCGCCGTGCTCGCTCCTTCGACCTCCATCGTCTCGGGATCGAGCGGTATCTGGCCCGAGAGAAAAACCAGGCCGCCCGCTCGGACCGCCTGCGAATAGGGCCCGATCGCCTCGGGGGCTTTTTTCGTTGATACGATTTTTCTCTTCATGAAGGGATTCCTTTCAGCACATCGGCTTGGAACCGATTTCAGCCGCCCTTTCCACCCGAGATGCCCAGGCGGTTCCTGAGCTCTTTCTCCACTTCGGCCGGAAGCATGTGGGAGACATCGGCGCCCATGATAATCGACTCTCTGATGAGAGTTGATGATATGTAGGAGTATTTGAGGCTGGGCATGACGAAAACGGTTTCCACTTCTTCGGCAAAGGATCTGTTCGTCAGAGCCATCTGGAATTCATATTCAAAGTCCGAAACGGTCCTCAGCCCGCGGAGAATGGTGAACGCCTTTTTACTGCGGGCGAAGTTGACGACAAGACCGTCGAAGTACTCCACCTCCACATTGTCGAGCTTTCTGGCGATCTGGCTCCGGATCATATCCACCCTCTCTTCGGGTGTAAAAAGAGGTGATTTCGCCGGATTGACGGCCACACCCACGATCAGTTTCCGAAAGAGCTTGCTGCCCCTGACAATGAGATCGATATGGCCATGAGAAACAGGATCAAAAGTCCCGGGATATACGGCGCTCGTCATTCAAACCCCCGAAATATACCGTGAAAGAGACTTTGTTGAGCGCGATTCACACGAAAAGTCCGTACACAATTCCGTACACAATCCCGTGCGATGCGCACTGTTAACAGTTGTCATTATGAACAGGTGCCGTGCGATGGCAAAGAGAAAACCGGACCTAGGGCAACCCGGCCGTCCCTTCCCCGTCTTTTTATGGAGGTCGAGACACCGTGTGGTTTCTTCAAGCAGAGAAAGCAGAAAAGGCGAAAGATCATGCGCGGGATTCTGGCACGATATCCTGTTCTCCTGCTTCTCCTTCCCTATGTTTCGGGCTTGCTCATGGGTTGGGCCGCCCTCAATCTCTGGGCTTTCGCCGCTTCTCTTCTCTCGATAATATCCTCCAGCCGTTTCAGCAGGACGAGCCCGGACGCCTCCGGGCGAGGCTTATGCGATGCGCCGCGGGCGCTATTACCCGATCCGTCGCCCAGGGAAATGGCTCTGCTCCTCGTGCCGATTTTAGCGGCCGGGACAGGCTCCATCTTGAAGAGAGATGAAACTCCGCACCATCCCCTGCCGCGCATCGTTCTGTTCGAGGGGATCGTCCTGGACGGCCCGTGGCAATCGACAGCCTTTCCGGGCACGCGAACGGTTGAAATGGTTCATCATAACGAACAGCCCCGCCAAGGACCGGCGATGAAATACCGTGTCATCGTTTCAGGCAGAATCGTTCCGGGCCTGGAACCGGGTGTCGAGCTCCGTTTTCCCGCCGAGGCGTCCTCACGAGAAAGAAGAACCCGTCTCAAAACACGCTCCCAACTCATCGAGGTGAGCGCTCCATCGCCCGGCTTTTATTGGCGGTCCACGCTCTACCGTTTACGCCAGCGGCTGCGAGCCGTGCTCGACCGGACACTCGCCCCTGAGGCGGCATCCTTGAGCTCGTCGGTCCTTCTCGGGATTCCGTCATCAATCGGATCACGAACGCGCAATGTATTCAGGAAAACCGGGACACTTCACCTCTTGGCGATCAGCGGGCTTCACGTGGGGATCATCATGCTCGCCCTGTCGCGCTTTCTCGGTTTGCTTGCCCTCTCCGAAAGAAAAACCGCCCTCTGCCAGATCGCGGCGCTGGCTCTGCTCTGCTTGATCACGGGATTGCGGATTCCCGTGGTCCGCGCCGGGCTTATTTGTCTACTTTTCATTCTTTCCAGGGCTTTGGGGCGCAGAACCGATTCCGTGGCGTTCCTGCTGAACACTCTCTTTATCCTGCTTCTCGTCAACCCGGAGACATGCCGCGAAATATCGTTCCAGCTTTCCTTTGCGGGATACGCCTCGATCCTTCTTTTTCTCAAACAGAGCAGCGTTTTCGCCCGAATCCAACCCGCCGGACTGAGAAAGCTCGTTATCGCAGCGGGTTTTTCCGTAATGGCCTGGGCAGGAACAGCCCCGCTTGCGATCTATCACTTCAAAGAGATTGTTCCCTTCGCCCCCCTGGTGAATCTGATCGTCGTTCCTCTTTTCGGAGTGGTTTTGACAACAGGGTACGTTCATCTGGCCATGGCATCGCTCTTTCCGATCTTGCCATGCCCGACATCCGAAATTGCCGGGTTCATGACGACCACATTTCTCCGAATTCTGGAAAGGTTTTCGGGAATTTTACCCCAGCCGGTGCCGGTTCAGTCCTTGTCACTGGGCATACTTTTTATTTATTATGGGCTATTGGTCGCTTTTCTCGTGATTCCACAGCGTCCAAAAAGCCGAAAATACATTTGAAACAATAAGTTACTTCCTGCGACCCCGTCCCTATATATCGCAGGAAGTTCGGTCGGTTCGCCTTTCCGCATCGATTTGAGGTCAGGAGCAGATTAAATGCAGCAACTCCGTTTATTCGCCCTTGTTATCCCTGTCTGGATCCTTCTCGCATTCTCGGCTCAAGGAGATGTTTTCAATCTCAGAGACGGGACCACCCTTGCCGGGAATTCCATTGTTTCGTCCAAACCGGGTGATGACAGCCGGTTTCTCAAGGTTCAAACACTGACGGGGACGGTTGATATTTTCAGAGGCGACATTCTCTCCATCGAGAAGGAACGGAAGCTGAAAAAAGACCTCGATAAGATGCGCTCGAAAATAGACAAAGATGATATTGCCGGACTCGAAGGCCTGGCCGGCTGGTGCCGCCGAAAGGGGCTGTACCGGGAAATGTTCGCAATCTATGACACGATACTCTCTTCGGATCCGCTTTCGCTCTGCGTAAACAGCTTCATCGATGAAATGGCTCTGACCATCGACTATAACGGCTTCCGGGCAAGCCTCACGCCCGAAATCATTCCCGATCTCCTCGTTTCCACCGCCGAATCGGGTCAAACGCTTCGCAGGATCGGAGAGAAAATACTGCTTCGCATCCCGGGAGAAGCCCTGGCCCCCGTTCTGCTCATGGGAATCGACTCGAAGGACAAAGAAAAAAAAGCCGAAGCGCTGCGCCTCCTCAAGATGGCCCGGCCCATCCTGGCCCTGGAACCCCTCATCGGAATCGCCCTATTCGATAAAAGCAAAAAAGACCGGGACCTCGCCCTGAACGCTTTGTCATCCTATGAGCACGAGGGCATTATTTTCCCCTTTATCAGAACACTCCGCCTGAACAACAGGGATTACAGGATGAACGCCCTGGAAGGGCTTTCACGTCTGGGAGACATGCGTGCCGCGGGAGCAATCATTTCGAACCTGGCGCCTTCCTCAGGCGGCGGAAGCGGCAAGGTGGGCCGGAGGGCCCATATCTTCGTGGGAAGCCAGAAAGCCGCCCTGACCGGTTTCGAGCCCGCCGTGGCTTCAAGCTCCGCCGCGGCTGCACCGATCGTTTCCATTCTCCAAGAGGGAGTCCTTCTCGACGTCAGCGTTTACGGAATCGTCCAGTCGGTCGACAAGAAGGAACAGCGCATGATCGCCGAAGTTCTCAAAAAGCTATCCGGAGTGGATTACGGCACAGACTACATCCTCTGGAAGGAGTGGTGGTACAACAACAAAAAGAAGATCTTCGGAGAAGGCACCTGACCCCGGTTATTTCTTCAAATCACGCCCCAGTTTTTTTTCTACAGAACGGATCTTGGAATCGAGACGACCTGTGCGCCCCTTGCGGTAATCGATCTTCATGCTGACCGAGATCCTGTCGCACTCCTTTCGCATGGTCTCGAAGCATGCCCCGACGACACCCATCGCTTCGTTCCATTCTCCTTCAATGACCGTTCCCATCGGATTGATCCGGTACTCCAATCCGCTTTTGTCGATAATGTCGAGCGAGCGTGAAACATAGCCGGAGACGCTCTCCCCTTTGCCGAGAGGCGTCATGCTGAATTCGAGCAGTATCATTTCTTTTCCTCCTTGGTACGTTCTGGGAACGGAATATTCTTCTGTTCTCCAGCCTGCAAACTGTCACAGAGATAACGATTTTAACCACATTCCGTCAAAGATTTCCGAGCAGAAATAGGAGAGAGCGCTCCTGAGGGAGTGAAAAGGGGATTAATCCGCGGCGTAACCGATCCCAGGCCGATTCCGTCATAATCAAGGCAAAAGCATTCCCGAGCTGTTGCGTAGGAGCAGGCATGGCCGTCAGGATCACGAGCGTTGCATTCCAGGGCGTCGAAGCCGTGCCTGTCGAGGTGGAGATCCAGAAAACACGCGGTCTCTTCGGCCAGATTGCCATGGTAGGGCTCCCGAGCAACAGCGTTCGCGAGAGCCGCGACCGTGTCCGGGCCGCTGTGCAGGCCTGCTCTTATCCCTTTCCAAAATCCTCTCTGATCATCAACTTTGCCCCGGCAGACCTGAAAAAGGAAGGCTCCTTTTACGATCTTCCCGTGGCCCTGGGCATACTCGCTGCAACAAACATCATTCCACCCCGGGCAGTGAAGGATTATCTCTTCCTCGGCGAGCTCGCCCTCGATGGGCGGCTTCGCCCTGTTCCGGGCACTCTCTCCGCAGCAATCCTCGCACGGGAAAGCGGAAAACGCGGCCTTGTCGTTCCACCCGCCAACAGCCACGAAGCCGGGCTCGTTCCCGGAATAGAGGTTCTGACCGCTCCGACGCTCAGGAAAGCGGCACTCCTTTTCGGAGCGGAACCCAATGGAGACGATGATCAGTCGACGAACGACGGCGAGGAAGAAAGCGCCCCAAGCCGCCCTCCCGAGGAAGGGACCGATCAATCCCGGTTGGATTTTACCGACGTGGTCGGCCAGGAATCGGCAAAAGAGGCCATGACCATCGTTGCCGCGGGCGGTCACAACATTCTCATGCTGGGTCCTCCCGGCTCCGGGAAAACCATGATGGCCAGAAGGCTGCCGTCTCTCATGTCCGACCTGGACACGAAAGCATCGATCGAAGTCTCCCGAATTTACTCATTCACAAGGCAGGGACTGAAGCGGCTTGTCAAGAGGCCGCCCTTCAGGGCCCCCCACCACACGATCTCATATGCCGCAATCGTGGGCGGCGGCAATGTTCCCCATCCCGGAGAGGTTTCTCTCTCTCACAGAGGCATCCTTTTTCTCGACGAGCTCCCCGAATTCGAGCGCCGCGCCCTGGAGGCTCTCCGGCAGCCCCTCGAAGAAGAAATGATCACTATCTCACGCGCGTCGGGAAGCGTCACGCTTCCGGCCAGGATCACGCTCATCGCCTCGATGAATCCCTGTCCATGCGGGTTCTACGGAGACGCGCGCCGGCCGTGTATCTGCACGCCGAAAGAGGTCGGCCGGTATCTGAACAGGATATCCGGACCGATTCTGGACAGACTCGACATGCACATTGAAGTTCCGGCTGTCTCATACGAGATGCTCAAAGCCGGAACGACCGGGGACTCGTCGTCAAAAATGTCCTCTCTCGTCGCAGCGGCTCGAGAACGGCAGAAAACGAGATGGGCGAGCTCGTCATTGACTTTGAATGCCCACATGTCGCCCGCCCAGATCAGGAAAGCATGTCCGCTCACGTCGAGAGCGTCCCGGTTTCTGGAAGAGTACATGAAAAAACACCCCCTCTCGGCACGCGGTTACTCGCGGATTTTGAGAATCGCCAGAACCGTAGCCGATATCGAAGGGAGCAACCGCCTTCACGGCCGTCACATCGAGCGGACCGTTATGTTCCGTTTCCTCGACAGGGTCGGGGAGTAGCCCGGTTGTTCATCGAAGCTCGATGACGATTTCATCGAAGCTCGATGACGGCGTAGAGAGGATTCGCCACGGTGTTGAATTTTTTCTCCCGGAAAGTCCTGTTGAGCTCCTCGCCGGGATCCCCTTTCCTGTCGGTGAAGAGCTCGAGGGGGATGTAATTGTCGAGCTCGTCGATCACGGATTGTCTGTGGAACATGTTCGATTCCATCCACCGGCAGTTGGTACAGGCGTGACCCGTAAAATTCAGAAAGAGGGGCTTTCCTGTTTTGCGCGATTCCTTCTCGGCTTCGATGAGATCAGTGCCCCAGGAAACACCGCAGTCTTCTTCATCCTCGTCGCACTCCTCTTCGATAGGAGGGAGATGTGCATCGAGCTCCCCGAGAGGGGCGCCGGAAAGAGCGGGGACCATTCTCAAGGAAAGAGCGAGGAAGAGAAGAGCCGCAACGACCCGCCCCAGACCGATCCCGGCAGATGCAGTGCGCCGGAAGAAGCGGTCCGGCCTGATAAAGTAAACCGCTGCGGCCAGGCCGATGGCGATCCATATCCCGATGACAATCCCGCGACTCAAGACCCCCCACCCCAGAACCTGATCCACATTGGCCAGGAACTTGAAGGCCGCAGCCAGCTCAAGAAATCCCATCACGACCTTGACGGAAAGGAGCCACCCGCCGCTCTTCGGCAGTCCCGCAAGGAGCTGGGGAATGAGCGCGAGAAAAAAGAAAGGGAGAGCGAGCGCCGAACTGAACCCGAGCATGGCCAGTGCGGGCGCAAGATATCCCCGGGTGACGGCGCCGGCCAGAACCGCTCCGATAAACGGGCCCGTACATGCGAAAGAAGTGACGGAAAAGGTCAGTCCCATCAGAAGAATCGCCGGAATCCCGCCCGTGGTCGGGTTCACCCCGGCCAGCGACGAGAGAAACTTCGGAAGACGGAGCTCGTAAAATCCGAAAAGTGAGAAAGCGAAGACGACAAACAGGACCCCAACGAATCCGTTGACCACGGGGCTGGCGCCGAAGTCCTGCGTACCCGATGCGCCGAGAAAGAGCGTCAGCAAAAGACCGAGAGCCGTAAATGAGAGAATAATGCCGGCGCAGTAGACGAGAGCCGGGCCAAGAGACCGGCCGCCCCTCTTTTCTCCCACTTTGGTAAAAAAAGAAACCGTGATGGGAATCATGGGATAGACGCAGGGCGTGGCGAGAGCAACAAGCCCGCTGAGAAACCCGGCCAGAATGATCCAGAACCAGCCCTTATCGTCCTTCTCAGAATCGACGAGCCCGCCCCGGAGAAAGATGAGAAACGCCTTTTCATCCCGTTCCATTCCCGGATGAACGGCCACGATCCGGGCATTCATCAGAGATTCAGGAATTTTGTTCTCACGAATTATGTTTCCCGAACCGCTTCCTTCCGCCCGATCGGCCTGGTCGTCATTACGTTCCCGATCACCATGCAGAGACCCCGCTTCTTCCGCGCCGTCACCAACAAAGAGGGCCGCCTCGAATGGATGCTCGCCGGGCGTCAAACAGGTCGTATCGCTGCAGCCCTGGGCATAGAATTCTCCAAGAATCGTCACCTTTCCCGCAGCGCCCGGATCGATCTTTACCTCTTGGTGAAAGGAAACAGTCCCTTCATGGATCCCGACCTCGATGCCGAATCCTTCATCCATGATGCGCCGGGGAGGAGGTGCTTCCACACCCTGGAGCACGGTATAGCCTTCGCCGGAGAAGAGCTTCAGACGAGCGGCGGTTGGACCGCCCTCGGTATCCATTGAATAAATATGCCATCCCTCTTCGAGGGCTACCGTGACCTTGACGGTTACCACCGATCCCGGCGGGCAGGCCGATGGCACGGCTTCGGCCTTGACAACGAGGACGGATTCATCTTGAAGTCCGGACTGATGAGTTGAAGAAACGGCTTGGCCGAAAGCTACGCCGAACGGGGCCCACGCGGGGAAAGCCCAGAAGAAAAGCAGCGTCAAAAAAATGGACAACCGGTTGAACATCCTCTCTCTCCATATTTCAGTCGAGGAAACCGGCTGTTTTCATTTTCCGTCAGCCGTCTTCCTTTCCGAGGCAGCATTTCTTGTATTTCTTGCCGCTGCCGCAGGGACAGGGATCGTTTCGGCTCAGTTTCACTTTTTCACGGACGATCTGCGACACGGGGGCTTCGTCCTGAATTCGGTCTGTGTCTTTCACCGACTTTACTTTCTTAATAAACCGCTTCTTGAGCTCTTCAAGGGTTTTCTCGATTTGGGGCAGGTCTTTGAGATCCGTTGACGATCTCAGGTATTCCATATATGCAGCCGCCACCTGAGGGACTTGAGAGAGGTACTTCTCCTTGCCTGTAAAACGTCTGGGAAGAATTTCGAGGACAGCCTCCCTGAAATCCCTGCCTGTCATCTCTTTGGGAGGCATGTCG
>CAZWHE010000064.1:0-20226 GCA_964633825.1 uncultured Phycisphaerales bacterium
CCACATGAAACACAACCTGGGATGGCGCCGCTTCATGCGCCGCTTCATGCGCCGCGGCTTACGGGCCTGCCGAAGCGAATTCAGGCTTCTTTGCAGCGCATTCAATCATGCAAAGCTTCCCAGGCGGCTGAACGAGAAAAATCTTGTGCTCGGTCAATGAGTGACAACGTGACGTCAGGGGAGAAGACTCTCACAGAAAAGAAACAGACGAAGGCACGCAGTCGAGGCACGCCCACGTGGGGATATATCTACTGCAATAGATGGTCCACGTGGGGCGGTCTCCAGGAACAGCCCCCCCGGTCCCCCGTAGGATTTTTCAAACAAGAAATCATCCGGATAGCTGAGTCATTTTTTCTCCCCCCACCCGAAACAGGGGGAGATAAAATGTTGATCGAGCTTCATGTCGGGGGTTTTGTCCCGGCCCCACGGGGGACATATTGATCGATATCCCACAAGGGGCGGGTCGGCCAGGCTTGCGCCGGTGAACACGTGTATGAGAAAATCCCTCGAAAGAGCTCGACGGGCCGAGCTCTTGCTTGAAAACTGTTTCCGAACAGGGGGAGCCATGAAAAGCAGACAGATCTCGATCAAGACGAGAGGCAGGACGGATTTCGTCGACATGACCGGTGAGATCGAGTCGATCGTTGCCGAAAGCGGTGTGGAAAGCGGGATCTGCACGATCTACGTGCATCACACGACAGCCGGCGTCACCATCAACGAGAACGCCGATCCATCCGTTCGGAGCGACATGATCGATGTCCTCGACCGCCTCGTGCCCTGGAAGGGGGGGTACGCCCACGCGGAAGGCAACAGCGCGGCCCATGTCAAGGCTTCGCTCATGGGATCGAGCGTGGCCGTTCCCATTGACGGCGGCCGCTTGGCTCTCGGAACCTGGCAGGGCCTTTACTTCTGCGATTTCGACGGACCCCGAACGCGGAAAGCCACTGTCAAGATCGTGGAAGGATAGAATGAATGAAAGGAGGAGTGCGTGAAGTCACTCACCGAATATCTCTCGTTCGAGGCGCCCACGCGGCGTGCATACATCAATATCACACCCCAGGTTGAAGAGCTGGTCGTCCGAAGCGGAGTCAGGGAAGGCCTCTGTCTCGTCAATGCCATGCACATCACGGCGAGTGTCTTCATCAACGACGACGAGTCGGGTTTGCACCGCGACTTCGAAAAATGGCTCGAGGGTCTGGCCCCGCACGAACCGGTTTCCCGGTACGATCACAACGTGGGCGAAGACAATGCCGACGCCCACCTGAAACGCACCATCATGGGCCGCGAGGTCGTCGCGGCCATTACAAAAGGGAAGCTCGATTTCGGTACGTGGGAAAGGATCTTTTACGGCGAGTTCGACGGCCGGAGAAGAAAGAGGGTGCTCGTCAAGATCATCGGCGAGTAATCCGGCTATTTCTCCCGGCGACCTTTTTTCACTCGTTCGGATGGATGATGACCTTGAGAGAGTCGCCGGCCTCGGCCACGAGCCGGAAAGCCTCCTGTGTCTCCGCCAGCGGGAAGCGGTGGGTGGTCATCTTTTCCGTGGGGATCCGGCCCGCCCGGATCAGTTCGACGGCCTGGGCCAGATCGGTCGGGTCTCCGGCGTAGGACATGGTGAGTGTCACGTCATTTCGCCAGAGCTCTTGGATGGGGATGGTGATGTCGCCCGTTGGAACGGCGAAGAAAAGGACCTGCCCGCCCCGCTCAACCCCGCCCAGAGCCTGATCCACGGCGGCCGGGGCTCCGGTGCAGAGGATCACCCTGTCGGCGAGGCGCCCGCCATTGGCCTGACGGACTCTCTCGGCCACGTTTTCATCGGCCGGAATCGCCGTCTCGGCACCGAGCTCCTTGGCCAGATTCAGGCGGAAGGGGTGCACGTCCGTGGCCATGATCCGGCCCGCCCCAAAGAGACGCGCCATGACGATATGGAGCGCCCCCGAGATACCGCTTCCCAGAACGAGAACGGACGAACCCGGGTCGATATCCATTTTTCTCTGGCCGCGAAGCACGCAGGCCAAAGGCTCGACAAAGGTGGCGTCATCGTAAGAAACCGAGTCAGGGAGGAGAAAGACACCGCGGTCGACGTTGATGGGGGGGATGCGGATATATTCGGCGAACCCGCCCGGATCGAAGTTCATGGTGTGCAGCGTCTCGCAGGCCGTGTGGTGTCCCGAGAGGCAGAGGTGGCACGTGTTGCAGGGCACGTGGTGCGAGACGAAAACGCGGTCGCCCTTCCGAAAGCGGTCGACTCCCTCGCCGACCTCGACGATCTCGCCCGTCATCTCGTGGCCCAGGACGAGGGGCGCCTTTTTGAGGCGGTACCATTCGAGAACGTCCGAGCCGCAGATGCCGCAGGCCAAGCTCTTGACCAGAATCTCGCCCTTCCCGATTCGGGGTTTGGGCATTTCCTCGAGCCTGACGTCGTTGTTCCTGTAATATTTGGCAACACGCATGATCGCCCCCAATTCGGCAAGAGCGAGCCGTCACTCGAATCAAGATTCTCCGGCCACGATACTGTCGTAGAGTTTGCCGGCCTCGTCCGCGGTCGCGCCCTCGTGGACGACGGAGCGAATGCCGCGCATGGTGGCCACGGGGTGCTCGGACTGCCAGATGTTGCGCCCCATGTCCACGCCCTTGGCGCCGGCCGAGATGGCCTCGTAAGCGATCCGAAAAGCGTCATACACGGTGTTCAGCTTCGGGCCGCCGGCGATCACGAGAGGGACGGGACATGTTCCGGCCACCTTCTCGAATTCTTCGCAGTAGTAGGTCTTAACGAACTGCGCGCCCAGCTCGGAAGCGATGCGGCAGCAGAGGGCCAGGTACTTGGCGTCTCTCTTTTCGAGCTCCTTGCCCACCGCCGTCACGGCCAGGCACGGAATCCCGTATCTCTGCCCCTTATCGACAAGCCGGGAAAAGGCAACGAGCGTCTGGTGCTGGTATTTCGCGCCCACATAGATGGAGAGGGCCATGGCTGCCACGTTCATGCGGACGGCCTCTTCCATACAGACCGTGATGTCCTCGTGGGACAAATCGTCGCCCACGATGCTGTTGCCGCCCGATACGCGGAGGACCATGGGAAGGTCGAGGGCGGGATCGATACAGCTCCTGAGAACGCCGCGCGACAGCATGAGGGCGTCGGCGTATTGGGTGAGCGGCTCGATCGTTTCCGCCGGTTTTTCCAGCTTGGTCACCGGTCCCAGGAAATAACCGTGGTCGATGGCGAGCATGACCGTGTGCCCGTCGCCGGGCTGTAAAATGCGGTTCAGGCGGTTTTGCATACCCCAGTCCATATTTCTTGCCTCCTCTCTGGCGAGCGAAACGGAAATTATACTTTTAAAACAGGAAGCGCTGATTATAGCCTTCCCATCGGCGGCGCCTCAAGGGGAATCGCCTCTTCGGTGAATTCGCATTTTTTTCGATTCAAAGAACGCATTTCAACCGATAATTTAAATGAAGTCCGACTTTGATTCACTGTTACGAGAGGAGAAAGCCATGAAATTCGTCGTCACCATGCCTAAGTTGCCCGAGGCTGAGCTCAAGAAAGGGTGAAGCGAAGTGCTTGCCGCATCCAGAGGAAGCGGCCTGATCTTCGAACGTTCCTACCTGAACTGGGAAGAGGGATTCGGCATCTGCTGTTGGACGGCCCCCTCCAAAGAGGAGCTCGAAGCCGTTTTCAAAAAAGTAGGCACGCCATACGAAAGCATGCTCGCCGTCGAGGAGTATGCCGGAGAATCGTTGATCTCTTAGCCTGCCCGTCAAGCAGGGGGACACAATTCGTATTCTTCCGTTTGCTATTTAGGTAATATATCAGCTTTGATTTCGGAAGAATACGTATTGTATCTCCCTGAGAATCCCCCAACTAAGGAGATTGCTTATGCAGTGCCATGAAGTGGACTACGAGATCATCGGCGATGACATGCAGATGGTGGAGGTCGAGCTCGACCCGGGTGAAACGGTGATCGCCGAAGCGGGCGCCATGAACACCATGGAAGAAGACATCACCTTCGAGGCCAGAATGGGGGACGGTTCCAAGGCGGACGAGGGCGTGCTCGGCAAGCTCTTCAGCGCCGGAAAGCGGATGATCACGGGCGAGTCTCTTTTCATGACGCATTTCACGAACAGCGGGGGAACGAAGAGGCACGTTTCTTTCGCATCTCCCTACCCGGGAAAGATCGTTCCCGTCGACATGGCCGAATTCGGCGGAGAGCTCATATGCCAGAAAGACGCGTTCCTCTGTTCCGCACTGGGCACGGAGATCAGCATCGCCTTTTCTAAGCGGCTCGGCGCCGGATTCTTCGGCGGAGAGGGCTTCATCCTCCAGAGGCTGCGCGGCGACGGTATGGTCTTCGTCCACGCCTGCGGCACTGTTATCCGCCGGAAGATAGAAGGAGAAAAACTCAGGGTCGATACGGGCTGTCTCGTCGCCTTCACGCCCGGCGTCGAGTACTCGATCGAACGGGCCGGAAGCCTCAAGACGATGCTCTTCGGAGGGGAAGGGCTCTTCCTGGCCACGCTCGAAGGGGAGGGAACGGTCTGGCTCCAGAGCCTCCCTTTCTCGCGCATGGCCGACTCCATTATTGCGCACGCGCCCCGGGCGGGTGGTTCGAGCAAGGGTGAAGGCTCGGTGCTGGGCAAGCTCGGCAACCTCTTCGAGAGCTGATCGAATAATTCATGGGCTGATCACTTCGTTGCGTTTGGAAGACCGGGAGGTCTTTCCGCAACGTTTTTTGTCAAACAGGGGAACCCGGCCGGGCGAATTCCATCTAATCCCTCGGATCCGGGGCGGTCGGCCGCCCCGCTTGACATCGAATTCGAGGAGGTTGCGCGATGAAAAGAACTGCAATGCCCGTTCTCATATTCCTGTTTCTTTCTGCAGGATCGCTCTTTGCCGACGGAGTCATAATCGTCCGCCATCCCGAACCCCGGCCCGGCCTTCACATCGTTCCCCTGGCCGTCAAGTACCATCACGTCGATGTCAAGATCAGGGACCAAATCGCATCGACCGAGGTGGACCAGGTCTTTGTCAATCCGAACAACATGCGCCTCGAGGGGACATATATCTTCCCCCTGCCTGAAGACGCCGCTGTTTCGGCTCTGAGCCTCTGGATCGACGGCAAAGAGATGGAGGGCGAGATCCTGCCCCGCGACAAGGCGGTCAAGATCTACACCGACATCGTCCGGCGGATGAAGGATCCGGCGATCCTGGAATACATGGGCACTCGCCTCTTCCGCGCGAAGATCTTTCCCATCGAACCAAGAGGCGAAAGACGCGTCCGGATCAGTTACACGGAGATGATCAGCGCGGACGCGGGGTTTTGCACTTACCGCTACCCCCTGTCGACGGAGAAGTTCTCTTCCAAACCGCTCGAGAACGTGGCTGTCAGCGTTGCAATCGAGACGACGGTTCCGCTCAAGACGGTTTTTTCCCCTTCCCACGAGGTCGATGTGGTCAGGAAGGACGACTTCCATGCCAGGGCGGGATTCGAGAAGAAAAATGTGAAACCGCACAGGGATTTTCTCCTCTATTACTCCCTCTCGAATGAAGAGCTCGGCGCCTCGCTGGTCAGCTCGGGCCGGACGGCCGAAGACGTACCCTTCGCAGAAGACGGGTACTTCGCCCTCTTTCTCTCTCCGCGGCACGACCTCGACGCGGACGACGTGGTCGAGAAGGACGTGATCTTCGTCATCGACACCTCGGGCAGCATGAAGGAGCCGGGGGCGAAACCGACGAAGATCGACCAGGCCAAGGGCGCGCTCCGCTTCTGCGTGGGCAGTCTCAACCGGGGCGACCGGTTCAACGTCATCTCTTTCGCCACGGCCGCTCGGCCATTCCGGAACGAGCTCCAGCCCGCAGGCAGCGAGATATGCCGGAAGGCGCTCGGCTTCATCGATTCGATGAAAGCCGCCGGCGGAACCAACATCCACGAGGCGCTTCTCACCGCCTTCGGGATGCAGGACAAGGGCTCGGCGCGGCCCTGCATGATCGTCTTTCTCACAGACGGTCTGCCCACGGTGGGCGATCTTCAGGGGATCGACGATCTCGCCGGCTTCGCGCGGAGGAATGCGGAACCTTCCACGCGCTTCTTTTCTTTCGGTGTGGGCCATGATGTGAACACCATTCTCCTCGACCGGATGGCGCGCGAGATTCGGGGCGACAGGATGTACGTCGCACCGGACGAGAACATCGAAGTGAAGGTCTCGGGTTTTTACGAGAAAATCGCCTGCCCCGTCATGTCCGACGTCGAGGTCGTGATCGAAGGGGTCGAGGCGTACGACCTTCTCCCCGCACGACTCCCCGACATCTTTCGCGGCTCCCAGCTCGTGGTCTACGGACGGTACGCGGGCTCGGGCGGCGGGGCGGTGCGGCTTCGGGGCACGGTCAACGACAAGAAGGTGGAATACGCCTACGACGCGACCTTCGCCGGCACGGAAGGCGATCAAGGCGGTATCGCGCGCCTCTGGGCGACCGCCAAGATCGGCTACCTCCTCGACCAGCTCCGCCTGAAGGGGATCGATTATTTAAAAGGCTCGAGAGTGCCTGCGGAAAAAGAAATCATCGATGAGATCATCGAGCTCGCAACCCGGCACGGAGTGGTCACTCCCTATACGGCCCTGCTCGTTGTGGAGGACATCAAAGCCGGCGCTTCTCCCGCCACTCCTCTGGCCATGAGGTTTTCGGCGGATTCTCTCGAAGAGAGTGTGGATGGGAAGCTCAAGAAAGCCAGGATAGGAGCGGGCCGCGCCGTGGGCGGACCCGCCACCGAGCTGAGCATGTCCTCGCGCGGGCTCAAGACGGGATTCACGGCTCCTCAAGACACCGATTTCCTGAAAGCCATGCGAACGGATGAAACGATCAGGCACTTCGGCGGAAAAACATTCATCCTCGTCAACGGCGTCTGGTTCGACACGCTGTTCAGGGAAGGGACCGAAACAAGGAAGATCGTCTTTCTCAGCGACGAGTATTTCGACCTCGCGACCGGCCGCCCCGTTGCCGCGCGCTGCGCCTCGCTTGGTCCCAGGGTCGTCTTCTGCCTGGAAGGGAAGGCCTTCGAGATCGTTCCCGATCTGTAGCCGATGAGAATCAAAACAAAAGCCGCGACAGCAGAGCCGCCGCGGCTTTTTTTTCAGGAAGGTTTCTTTACTGGAGCACGAGACGATAGACGCCGTTGTCGCCGTCGAGGGGGTTCGTCTCGACATCGTCGGTCCAGCGGATCGTTGCAAAAATACAGCTCATGTCGGCGTTGAAGGCGATAATAGCCGCGTTCGCTTCGGTGTACCCGTAGGTGGGGGAGACATCGAGGCCGGCGTCCCAGGTCTTCATCCACGAGGGCTGCCCCGAAGAGGGGGATGCATAGACCTTCGTGTTGTTGGATGAGGCATTCCCCATGTCGGACCGCTGCGAGCCGACGAGACATATCTTGCTCGAGTTCCCGGGGGCCATGCCCACCGAGCCCGTATGGACCGTATCGATGTAGCGGATCGTCGTGCCGGCCGTTGACGCGTTGTCCGTCCAGGAGGCGACATAGGGGAGGCCGCTGTTCCGCGCCTGCCACTGGCCGGTCTGGGTGAAGTAAACGCCTTTGCTTCTCGTGGTCATAATCGTTTCGTCGTTCAGATTGAGATCGAAGGTGAGGCCTGTGTGGTTCGTCCAGAGCATGGCGTTCGATCCGGTGGAACAGCTGAGCATCATGATGGAGGACGAGATCCGGGCGATGCTTCCGCTGATCTCAGGGCTCTGGTTGATGCCCGTGGGCAGGCCGTTGCTCACCTCGGCGAATGAGCCGGCGCCGTGGTTCGAGTTGACGAATATCCTGCCGTCCGTTGACGCCGTCTTGTTGAAGAGGAGAGCCGTGTTGACGGACAGGTCGACCATGCCGAGCAGAACATAGTTCGGAGCTTGAGGGGGAATGACGATGCTTCCGGCCGCGGCGGTTCGCGATTTACCGTCCCAGATGCTGTCGTACCGGGGAGGAAGGCCGCTGTTGTTGGAAGCCCACGATGCGCCGCCGTTGTGGCTGTAGAAAAAGCCCGGATGGTCGGGGGAGAGGTTGAATACATCGAGCCCGGCGACCTGGGCCACGCTGATATAGACCTTGTCCGGGTCAACGGGATCGACAGCCACGGCCATGACGGCCCAGTCGGAATTGGGGAACCCGAGACCGGAGCTCACGCTTGTCCAGTTCAGGCCGCCGTCCACGGTCTTGAACACGCCCTGCTCGATCGTGCCCGCGTACATCACATCGGGATTGCCCGTGCAAATGGCCAGGTCCATGATGTTATAGGAGACAAGCAAAACGCCATCGTTGATTGTCGCCCATGTCACACCCTTGTCGCTCGTCATCCAGAGCCCGTCGGCAGGTGACGGCGAGCCGCTCACGAAATCGATCGAATTGACCGTTGCGAGATAGATCTTGTTGGGATCGGTGGGATGAGGCAAGAGACGCCCCATGGAGCTGTCAATCATGTCTCCCGTGAACGAGGTCTGCTCCCAGGTGTAGGTCGCGGCCTGCGAATAAGGGACAAAGAGGAAAACCGTCATGACGACGGCCATAAGGAATAACGTTGATTTTTGCATTTCAGATCCTCCTCGTGTGCAAATGAAGCGCAAAAGAATAAGTCAGATCAATTAGCTCCCGGCTTTTTCAGATTCCGGATTATATCATAATATTAAACTGGTGGGATGTTTTTCCTTTGAAGCGAGACGGATCGCTTTCAACGGCCTCTTCAAATAGTGTTTGAAATCGGGAATGACATGATATTTTAAATGGAGTGCGAAGCATCCGGCCTTTGTATCGGTTTTTTACGGCGTGAGGAGCAAAAAATGCCGTTTTCGCTCATTCTGACAGTTCTCTTCTTGTGCGTTTTTGCACTCGGCTCGGGATGCGCATCTCCCGAAGACACGATAAAGAGCGAGCCTGCCTGCGGCGGAGCCTGCGTGAACGAACCCGAGATCGATAGTGCGGATTCCAATCCACAAAACAAAGAAACGACCGAGATGAGCGAAGTCGTCGATGAGCTCAAAACCGGTTTGAGAGAAACAGGTGAGATCGTCGACGACCTGAATAATCTGTTCCACAGCATGAACGATTCCCGCCCGAAGAAAACTCCCGATGACCGGGATGAGGCAGGCGATCAGGACGGTTCGAAAGACGGATAAAAGGAGCGCACCATGAATGACGGTTCCGCACAGCGCGGGCAGTGGGGATCGAAGATCGGCTTTATCCTTGCCGCGAGCGGCAGCGCCGTCGGCCTCGGCAATCTCTGGAAGTTTCCCTATATCACCTGGGAGAACAACGGCGGGGCCTTCGTTCTCATCTACCTGGTCAGCGTGATCATCATCGGCTGGCCGATCATGATGGCCGAAATCCTGATCGGCCGCCGCACCCAGGAAAATCCGGTGCCGGCTTTTGAAAAGCTGGGGGGGAAGGGTTGGGGTTTCGTCGGGTGGCTCGGCGTGCTGACGGGCCTTGTCATTCTCGGTTATTACAGCGTCATCGCCGGGTGGACGATCACGTCCTTTTTGTCGTGCATCGATTGGAGCGTTTCCGGATACGTCCGGCCGGCTGACGGATATTTCGACGAGTTCACGGGCGATGGATCGCTCCAGCTGCTCCTTTCCTTTCTTTTCATGGCCGCAACGGCCGCCGTGATCTGGAAAGGGATCAACAAGGGGATCGAAAGAGCGACCAAGATCTTGATGCCGATCCTGTTCGGCATTCTCGTCTACATGGTCGTCATGGCCCTCTTTCTCCCCGGCCGGGACGAGACCTTTCGCTTTCTTTTCAATCCGAACTTCGCCGAACTGCCGACCGAAGGAATTCTGGAGGCCGTGGGCCACGCCTTCTTCACCCTCTCCCTCGGCATGGGGGCCATGATCACATACGGATCGTACATGGGGCGCGGCGCCTCCATTCCCCGGAACGCGGCCATGGTGGTCTTTCTCGATTCGCTGATCGCCATATGCGCCTGCATCGTGATGTATACCATCATCTTCTCGGCGCCCGATGTGAAAGACAGCGTCTCGGGCTCCACGGTGGGGATGCTTTTCATCACCCTGCCCAACCTGCTCTATTCAGAGATCCCTTTCGGCTCGACGCTGGCGCCGATCTTTTACATCCTTGTCGCCTTCGCCGCTCTCTCATCGACGATCTCCCTTCTCGAGGTGCTCGTTTCGCTCCTCATCGACAAGCTGAAAATGAGCAGGCGCAAGGCGACCCTGATCGCCGCCGGAACGGCATACACGGTCTCGATCTTCGCGGCCCTTTCCCTCGGATCGATTAAGTTCCTTTCCGAGCTCAACGTCTTCGGCGAGGGGAAAGACGGTTTCCTGACCACGCTCGATCATCTCGCCGCAAACTGGATGCTCCCTGTGGGCGGTTTCTTCATCACGATCTTCGTGGGATGGTTTCTCGATAAAAAGGTCAGCCTCGATGAGCTCGGCCTGACCTGGCCTGACGGCACCCCGACCCGGACCTTTTCGGTCTTTCGCTTCCTGATCCGCTTTGTTGCGCCGGCGGCGATCCTGGCCGTCATTATCGCCGTCATCTTCGGCAAGGACTTCAGCTGAGGGCCGAATGGATTCGGCTGAGGGCCGAAAGACTTCGGCTGAGGGCCGAAAGACTTCGGCTGAGGGCCGATCAATCAGAAACTGATTTCGAAGCGCAGGCCCGCGGCCAAGGCGTTGTGGGTTCCGCCGCCCGGGTTGACGATGTACTGGATATCGGGTTGCACCTGAAACCGGCTGCAGATCTTGGCCTTGTAAAAAAGCTCGATAGCTGTTTCGTGAGCGCCCGGCCCTGTTTCCCGCCTGCCCCGCCCCAGGCGCGCCGAAGCCACGCCGATTCCGGCTATGTCTTCGCACCTGTCCGGAACAAGCCCCTTGTAAGAAAGGCCGCCGCCGTAATAGAGAGAGATCTCGTTCCGGTCGCCCGGAGTCAGGCTGAGCTGAAGAAATGTTCCGAGTCCCTGATCATCGTCGGGGTCCTCGTTCTCCTTCAAAAGGGACTGATCGGCGATAAGGTAGCAGCCCTGGTTTCCGGGAAAGATCCGGCGGCCGGGATCGGCCGTGATCTCTTCGACGCGGGCGCTGTGCGTCCAGAATCCGAGCCCCCAATAGCCGGGCAGGATGCCTTCCCGAATGAACTGAGGTTTCACGGCCCACTCGATGATGGAGAAACTCCCGCCCTTGCCGTCGAATGTCGTATCGAAACCCGAGGTCCCGCCGTTGGACTCTCCGTCGTATACCCCGGCCCTGACCGAGAACAAACCGTCCGGTTCCCAAAAGAGCACGGCTCCGAGACCGGGATCGGGGAAGGTCGGCAGGGGTTTGTTCGGACAGAATCCGAAAGATGAGTTGATGAAGTCCGCGCCGTATGCAGAGAAGCAGAAGTCGGCGTTGGCGTCCTGTTTTCCCACCTTGCACTCGAACCTTCCTTCCAGAAAGCTGTGCTTGTACCAATACTCGCTGATCTGGGTGAAGTCATCGGCGTCGATGTTGCTCAAGACCTGCAAGTCTCCCGTGTGATCCTCCGCGATCGAGTCTCCGTGTCCTTTCTGGGCGCATATAAAGAAGGTCCCGCCTCTCCAGAAGCCGATCCTTTCCGTGTCGATCGTGGCGGTCAGGTCGAGAAGGCCGCGGTATGCGGCGGCGTTGTGCGTATTGATGCCGCCCTTGAGGTTGGCGAAATACTCTCCCTTGTATACGGCCTCGAAGAGAACGGCCGGCTCGGACTGGTCGGTAGTCTTCTTTTCATCGTTTCCAACAGCCGTCGGCAAAATGAGCGCAACAATAAGAGGCACATGAGAAACGGTTTTCACGAAAGTGTTCCTGTATGGGGATCTCTCTGTTTCGATCAGTGCGGTCTACATTCCGCCCTTTTCCTCCTCCGAATCTATCAGATCGTCCTCTCCGGGATGACCGTACTCGGGATTCTCGAGGTGGTGAACGTGGTAACGATACTCCTCGACGGAGATCTCGTTCTGCCAGTACCCCGTAACACGGCCGACGAAAGTTCCGGCCAGGAAGAAGAGAACGATGACCCCGGCATAGAGAGGCCTGGGGAAACGCCCCCGCTTCGATGATATGGAAAAGCCAAGCGCGCCTTCTTCGGGACAGGCATCGATGCACCGAAAGCATGCGTGGCACTCATCGGAGAAGACGGCTTTCTTTTCATCCACACGGATGCGGGAGGGACAGGCCGCCGCACAGGAGCCGCAGGCGGTGCATGTTTTTTTGCTGCGGTTGATCTTCCACGGGGAGAACCAGCTCAAAGCGCCGAGGAACGCCCCGTAGGGGCAGAGGTAGCGGCACCAGGAAAAAGGAATAAAGACGGACGAAAGAACAAGAACGACGAGGACCCAAAAGGTCGTTGCCGACATCTCGGTAAAGAACTTGAGCATCTTGATGTCGGCGGCCCGGTTGTAAGGGCCGTATACGAATTCCTCGAGCCGGGCGGCGTTCATGCCTGCAAGAACGGCCCAGAGAAAGAAGAGGAGACCGAGATACTTGATTCCGCGCAAAGGCGTGTCGATCCAGCGGTGTAAATTATGTATTCCCTTGAAAAGGAGATGACGAACGCGGGCGAGCAGTTCCGAGAGAAGCCCGATGGGGCAGACCCAGCTGCAGAAGCCTTTCTTGAGAAGGAGTCCCGTGCCGGCGATGACGAGAAAGAGGATCAGTCCCGAAGGGTGGATCTTGTTGAACACGCCGCCGACGATCCAGAGCTTCAGGCTGACGAGCGAACCGATGGGAAGAAAGGCTTCCACCCCCGGCGGACGAGCGATCACATGGTCGCTGCCGTCCTCCAGCTGTTGGACGAAAAGAGCGAATCGATACCCGATCCAGAGGGTCGTTGCCAGAAACCCGTACTGAACCGGCCGTCTTACAGGATGGATGCGGAAATGATTGACATGAACGGCCGGTCTATCGGCCGGCTTTGCGGAGGTCTTTGACGACACAATAAACTCCGGCGACAAAGGCGGCCAGTATTGTTGCCATAATAGGCAGGTTCAGGGTGATCCACGGCTCGGAGAAGATCTTCCATTTGATCAGGATTTCGATGGCGTTCCAAAAAATAATAACCGTGGGAATGGCATACCGCAGGGCGTGGCCCATGTCGGCGATTCTCACCAGCCTGTAGAGAAGCCAGACCGAACCTGCAAGAGAGAGAAGCAGAAAGAGATAGGTCGCCGGATGATGGACGCCGAAAATATTTTCGTCGTAGAGAAGGAGCATCACAACGTAGAAGAACCAGAGCACGGATATCATTTCAAAGGCCGTCCTGGGTCCGTAGTTCTCGACCTTGCCATGGACTGCCGGGCCCCGGAGGAGTTTGAGCTTCCTCCTGAGCCAGACGAAAAAGTTGCATCTCACGCTTTCATGAAAAAGCAGATAAATGGAAAGAAGCAGAACGAGGCTCCACGTATGGGTCAACAGCCTGTATTCGCCTTTCGATCCGTTCAACTCGCCCACGCCGAGCTGTTCCGCACCGTAGATAAAGCCGTATTCCACAACTCCCGTCCACATGAAGACGCCCGAGAAAGCTCCGAGAAATGACTGCCACCCCGCCGATTTGATAAAGCGCGTCAGCACGATGAGGAGAAAGCCCGCCAGAAAAAGAGCCCAGGCGCCGGCATAAAGCCAGGAGCCGGGAAGATGCTTGTTCATGAGGGCCATGGCGGCGTGGCCGAGGGGCATGAGAAAGAGGATGGTCAAAAAGGCCTTGATTCCGGTCATGTTTCAGCTGAGTCTCCCATATTTCTCTTTATCTTTCCCTTGAGGCCGGCCGAGTCGAGAGTGATACATTTCTCGCAGTCTTCGCGTCTGACACCTTCTTCGCAGAAATACCCGAATCCCTCGACCCACTCGGCGCCGCCTCGAGGACAGGATTCCACATATTCGGCGAACCGGACGAACCGATCGAGAAGATCGCGATGGACTGCGTGCTCGATCTTGCAGGCGGCTTCGTCGGCCTCCAGGGGATCGACTGCCAGAACCTTGATGAAAAAGTTGCGAAGCCCCTCGTGCCGGCGCACCACATCCTGGGCCATCCTCTTCCCTTTGGGTGTGAGAGTGATCAGGTCGTATGGAGAATAATTGACCAATCTTTTCGAAGCGAGGGAGCGAAGCGCTCCCGTCACCGAGGAGTTGTTGACCTGGAGGCTCTTGGCGATGTCCTTGGCTCGAGCCGCTTTTTTCTTGTTGATGATATGGAAGATGGCCTCCAAGTAGTCCTCCAAACTCGATGTCAGGTTCCGGCCCTTTTTCATCTTTCAGCTCCCTTTCAGAGGCTTGTTGTTTGCATGGTTTACAGCAAACCTAAAAAAGTACGGCATTCCAAATGTTAGGGCAAGTCTATTCCATTACAGGCAAGGCCGAACCAGGAAAATTATTCATCCAGCAGAGACCCGATATCCATCAGATAGACCGCCAGCCTGCCGCTTCTCGGCTCCTGCCCCCGGCTCGATGAGAAATTGACCGTCCTGCCGTCGGGTGAAAAAGCCGGAAATCCGTCAAAAGCATCATTGTATGTCAACCGGGTCTGTCGGCCCGATTCGGTATTCATGAGAAAGATCTCAAAGTTTCGAGGCGGCAAAACCTTGACATAAACGAAATACCTGCCGTCCGGGCTGGGATAGGGCGCCCAGTTGGTTCCATCATCATGAGTAATCCGGCGGAGCTCGGTGCCGTCGTGCTTAATCGTAAAAAGCGTCATGGGCAGAGGATGCCGCCCCTGGTCCTTTATTCTCCAGGCTCGAAAAAGGATGTGCTCGCTGTCGGCGAGATAGAAAGCCCCGCCTTCCTGCCAATCCCGGGTGTCGGTGATCTTCCTTTCGCCGCTTCCATCGGGCCGCATGCGCCACAAATCCATCCGTCCGTCGATCGATCGTCCAAAGAGAATCCATTTCCCGTCAGGGGAGACGGAAACCTCGGCCTCGTACCATTCGTTCCGCGTCAGCCTCTTTACATCGGAGCCGTTCAGGTTGCAGCGATACAGTTCCGCGCCTCTGGGATAGTCGGTCACATCGGAATAATTGCCCGGAGGAAGATGGAGGTTGTCCCGCGTCGATGTAAAGATCAACTCCTTGCCGTTGGGGAAAAAATAGGAGCAGGCATCGACTCCCCGATCGTTGATGCACCGTATTTCGGAGCCGTCGAGACGGGTGGTAAAGACATGATAGTCTTTTTCGCTTTCATGGCGCCGGGCATTGAAGACGAGCGAGCACCCGTCCGGTGAAAAATAAGCCTCCGCAGCCGAGTAGAATCCCGGAACCTTTTTCACGGGCAGCTCTATGGAGTCGTTAATCTGCAAAGAGTCGGATGCGGTGCACGCAAAAAGACCCAATAGCGAAAAAACCGAAACACTGAAGTGCGTATAGAACCGTTTAAGAACAGAAACCATGACGATAATCCATCCGCTCAAGGAAAACAGACCCTCTTATTAGAGAAGCCTAACAGTGTGCGTGTAAACTAAATATTGTCAAGCTTTGAAATCGAATTTTTTAAGGGAGCGAATCCGGAACAATCCCGTCCACTGTTCACAAAAAGAGGCCGCGGCTCCAAGCGCCGCGGCCTCTGCAAGGTTTCACAATGTAACTAGTATGTGACGATATGGACGATGTCGCTCGTATATCCGGTGCTGGCCGGGCCCGTGTCATAACCGAATGCGACACAGTAGAGATTCAGCCCCGGAGGAAGCTGGCCGGGTCCGGGCAGGGTGAGCGGAGGGGTCGAACCGGCTCCGGCTGTGAGTGTTCCCGAGAGCTGTCCCGACATGATGTAACCCTTGGACACGTTGAGGTAGGCGTCGTTGGCCAGACCCGTGTTGAGGCCGAAACCCAAGGGGAGAACGTAGTTGCCCGTTCCGCCTGCGATGAAGACGCCGAAATTGGCGTTTCCGCCGACCCAGTTGCTCGCATCGAACCAGACCGATCCGTTCGCTGTCCAGTTGCCCTGTTCCGTCAGGTTCTGGGCGCGGAAACCGCCCACATAGACGTTGTTCGAACCGAGGTCGTCGCAGAGCCAGGCATAGATGCCGTTGTTGTAGAGTGTGTTGAATCCGACTTCGGCATAATCGACGTCGAAACCGGTGTTGTCCGAGACCTCGAGATCACCTGTCCAAGTCTGGCCGCCGTCATTCGTAAAAGCGGCCTGCGACCTGTTGGGATAATCTCCGGAGCTCCATGTCAAAACAGTCGTCTCCGGTACTTCACTGAGCCTGGGGAATTTCGCATAACTGCCGCCCTGTGAGGACTGGACGACGTCCGTATTCCATGTGGCGCCGTATGTCATCGATGTGGACGTGTAGATCTCGTCACCGCCCGACCGATTGTCACGCCAGGCGGCGATCACTGTGGGGGTGCCGTTGTAGTCGCTGATGGCGACATTGGAGCCGTCGCAGTCATCTGTCACAGTGCTGTAGCCGCCGACCATCACGGCGCCGTTCCATGTGAGGCCGCCGTCTTGGGATACATTGACCTGGACTTCTTCATTGGCAGCGTCGGAATACTCCTCCTGCCATCCCACGGCGACCATGTTTCCGACCACGGCGATCTCGATGCCGCCTTCGGCATCACCCACGCCGAGACCGGAGGCGTCGAGCTGCACGTCAGCGGGAAGCCAAGTGGCGCCGCCGTCAGTGCTTTGCTGGTACCAGACATCGTCGTAGCTCGCCGATCCGTTTCGGTCGTCGATAAAGGCCACGTGAACGATCATGCTGTTGGCCGCCATGTCGATATAGTCCACGTCAACTGTATGGACGGGCTGGTCCGAAATCGCCACGGGACCGGTGAAGTTGGCACCGCCGTCATGAGAGTAGACGAGATAGATCGCTTCATCGCCGTTGTCTACGGAAAGGAGGAAATAGACATTATTGTCCGGGACACCGGGTGAAACGACCATCCTCCAGTCGCGGACCGAATTGCTGCCCGTGGGAAAACCCTTGGGAATCATGAATTCGCCCGCCCAGGTGGCGCCGCCGTCATCGGAATAGTTGAAAAAGACGTCGTCCGAGCTCGTTCCGTAACGCTCGTCCTCCCAGGCCACGTAGATGCTGCCGTCGAGCACGGTAACGGAATCTTCCTGGGTGTATTTCTTCGTGGTGCCGCCGGGATCTTGATCGACCCTGATCGGGGCGGACCAGGTGATGCCGCGGCCGTCGGATGTGACGACAAAGACTTGCTGCTGGCCGTTGTCGTTATAGGCCACAGCAGAGAGCTCGCCGTCGCTCGAAACGGAAGGCCCATAAGCGACACCCGTCGTCGTCGTGTCGACCTGTGTGGACGGGCGCATGTTGACCTGAGCGTTTGCAATGCCGAAAGTCACGACACAGCAGAGCAAGAGAAAGAAAAACGGTTTCACTTTGAACATAATCTCACTCCTTTTCAAGAATCCAAACCTTTCAATTTTCGTTGCAGCTCCCAACTCAGGAACCGCTTTGAACACGATAGAATCAACGCAATTATGTTAGATTTAAATTGCGTGAGTTTTTGGTTAATCAAGAGAATCCCGCTTATGTCTCTCAGGCACTTCTTTCTCTAAGAGGTGTAGCGGTTGATCAGGGATCTTTCTATCAATGAGTCCCGAAAACTCGTAAACCCGATCTGCCCATGTTATTACCGCGAGCCGGCCCTTCAGGCTCCGGGAACAGACCCTACTGATTCAGGCTTTTCTAAATATATTACTAATCTGATCTAAAGTCAATGATAAAGAGAGCTCTTTCAGCACTATTCGATAAGGATCAAACCTCGTTTTGAATGTGCAATCCGCATAAATTAAGGAAAACTGCCTAGTTAAAGATCGAAATTTCGTATTTTTAATAATGCATTCTTTAATATCCCTGTCCCGATCATATAGAATCCTATTTTTCAAATAGGGTTTCATCGTTTATGAATGACGTCGACCTCAACGAGCTGAAGATACAACACGAGCCCCTTGCCGGAAAAAAAAGATTTTCTTTTGTCCCGGCAGCGGTCCTTTTCGTGTTCGGCCTTGTCCTCGGTTTCCTTGCCGCACGGACTTGCCACCAGCCGGATCAGGAAACAGCATCTCCGCTCAATCCAGTCGCTCCGGCGCCGATTGAGTCCGAAAAGACCGGCCCATCCCGTGATACGGGTTTTAAGGAGAGCTTCACGGAAGGGGGGTGGATCGAGGTGCCGTCTTATCACCCTGTTGTGGTGACTGCGCTCGTTCCGGGGCGTCTCGATGAGCTGAACGTTCTCGAAGGATCGCGCGTTAAGAAGGGAGACGTGATCGCCCGCCTCTATCAGAAAGACCGAAAAGACGCCCTCGACCGGGCTCTGGCCGAGCTCAAGGTTGCCGAAGCGAACCGGGCGCGTCTGAAAGCAGGCTTCAGGATCCAGGAAATCGAGAAAGCGAGATCTGAGATGGAAGCGGCCCTGGCCGACCTGGAACTGAAAGAAAAGATCGTGGCCCGAACACGGGATCTCCTCTCCAGCGGCGCTGTCAGCCGGGAGGATCTCGACAGAGACGAAGCTCAAAGCCGCGCCGCGCTCTCCCTCTATGAATCCCGGCGGCAGGAGCTTCTTTTAAAGGAGGAAGGGAGCCGGACCGAAGATATCCAGGCGGCCGAGGCACAACAGAGCCGCGCCCGCGCTCTTGTTGAACTGGCCCGGAACCAGTACGAATACTCAACGATCACGAGCCCTGCCGACGGCGTCGTGCTGGAGCGCTTTGTCACACCCGGAACATGGATACCGGCAGACAATCCCCGGATCGTCAGCCTCTTCGATCCCGAGGACCTCCAGGTCCGCGTCGACGTGCGGCAGGAACACATCAAGGACGTCTTCATTGGTCAAGATGTCGAGGTCTTTACCGATGCCGAAGCCAACCGGGCTTACAAGGGCACTGTCATCCGCATAGAACCGCTTGCCGATTTCAAGAAAAACACGGTGCAGATCAAGGTCCGGCTCCTCGAGACATCGAGCAGTCTTTTCCCCGAAATGATCGCCCGGATCCGCTTCAAGAGGAAAGATGATGCCAAAGACAATCGTCAGGACTGAAAACCTCACCAAGGCTTACCTGCGGGGAAACGAAGAGATCAGACCGCTGCAGGGAGTCAACCTCGTCGTCCGTGAGGGAGAATTCCTCGCCTTGATGGGACCTTCGGGCTCGGGGAAATCAACCCTCCTCAATCTTATTGCCGGCATCGATGCCCAGAACGAGGGGTTTATCAGTGTGGGCGGCGCCGATCTGACGAAGCTGAACGACGTTGAGCTCTCCCAGTGGCGGACCCGTTCGATCGGTTATATCTTTCAGCTCTACAACCTCGTTCCCGTCCTCACTGCCTGGGAAAACGTGGAGCTTCCCCTTTTGCTCCTTCCCATGTCGAGATCGGAAAGAGCCAGACACGTGGAAACAGCGCTCAAAGCGGTGGGAATCGAAGACCGCCGCGATCACTATCCGAGACAGCTTTCGGGCGGCCAGGAGCAGAGGGTGGCCATTGCGCGCGCTATCGTCACCGATCCAAAAGTCATCCTGGCCGATGAACCGACGGGCGATCTCGACGCGGAGAGCGAGACAGCGATTCTCGAGCTGCTCAAACGGCTCAACAAGGAGTTTGATAAAACACTGATCATGGTGACCCACGATCCGCGAGCGGCCTCGTACGCCGACAGGACCCTATATCTTGACAAGGGTGTTCTTGTCGAGACCGTCCCGACGGCAGAGAGCGCCGCCGCTGGAAGTGGGTGATCGATCGGTCAAGACGATATTTTGAAGGAGGCCTGTTAAGAGATGTTTAAATTCTGGCACTACGTTCTGCGGAATGTAATCCGCAACCCGGTGAGGACCGGGCTGACGGTTCTGGGCGTGGGTGTTGCGGTTTTTATCGCCACCTATCTCCTAGCCGTCTTTGACAGCCGCAGCCAGCTCTCGGCCAAGACGGCCGGCACGATTCTGGTCGTTCAGGAGAAGGACGTCTACTGACCGACCAAGAGCGAACTGCCCGGCGATGTGGACATGGCGCGCCGCATCGAGCGTGAGGTTCCCCACGTGGTCGAAGCCACGCCGGTTTTTTTCAAGATGAACCTCTGAGCGTCGTCGGGCGGCGGTCTGGTCAAGATCGCGGGAATCGACAAGAACGATCTCCGGGACTTCATCGAGCTCGATGTCGCCCCCGAGGCATGGGAGAGCTTCCTCGCAAAGCGGAACGCCGCATTGCTGGGAAGCGATATTGTGACCACGTTCAAGGAAAGATATATCTGGGA
>CAZWHE010000065.1:0-20016 GCA_964633825.1 uncultured Phycisphaerales bacterium
CAGGTCCTCAACGCCAGGCGGCCGTTTACAGAGGATGTGGAGGGGTGTCTCAAGATCAAGGCCGAGATCGAGGCGGCTTCCCGCCTCCGCGTCACGGGTTTTGTCTCCAACACACACCTTATCGAGGAGACCGAGAAGGAGACAGTGATCGAAGGGCTCCGGCTGGCGCGCGGCGTCGGTCAAGCGGCCTGCCTGCCCGTTGCTTTCGTAGCTGTCGATGAAAAACTGCGCAAAGAGTTCGATCCCGAAAAGGAAGAATGCCGTGCGCTCTGGATCAAGAGGCGCATGCTTCCCCCGTGGAAGCTGAAAAGCATGACGGACAAGGCCGAGAGGGTGCTCGGCCGGGATCCCAAGCTGCGCAATGAGAAAAGGTGATCTGTATGCCCAAGATCGTTGTTGACGAAAAGAGATGCAAGGGATGCGAGCGCTGCCGCGAAGCCTGCCCGCGGGGCGTCATCTCCATGTCGAAAAGCCTGAACGAGAAGGGCTACTTTTATGCCGAGCCCGCCGGGCAGCCCCGGTGCCTGGGCTGCCGTCTCTGCGCCGTCAACTGTCCCGACGTGGCGATCGAGGTTTTTGTTCACGGGACGCAGTTTCAGTTTTTCCAGTACTGAGCGGTTCTTTTCGTAAATACGGCGCCGTATTTACGAAGCGGGCCTTTGAAAAGGATGCTCGACCATGGTCAAGGTTCTCATGAAAGGGTGCGAAGCGATCGGCGAGGCCGCGATCCGCGCCGGGTGCCGCAACTTTTTCGGCTATCCGATCACGCCCCAGACCGAGGTTCCCGAGTACCTAGCCAGGCGCTTCCCCGAAGTGGGCGGGTGCTTCGTCCAGGCCGAGAGCGAGGTGGCGGCCATCAACATGCTTTACGGCGGCGCCGGTGTGGGCAAGAGGGTTCTCACCACCTCGTCGAGCCCCGGCATCAGCCTCATGGCCGAAGGGCTTTCCTATATCGCGGCCTGCCATCTCCCCGTCGTGATTGTCAACATCGTTCGCGCCGGTCCCGGGCTGGGCGGGATCCTGCCGGCTCAATCCGATTATTTCCAGGCCACCAAGGGACACGGCCACGGAGACTACAGGCTCGTCGTGCTCGCCCCTTCTTCGGTCCAGGAAGCGGTGGATCTCATTGTCAATGCTTTCGATCTGGCGGACCGCTACCTCACACCGGTGATGGTCATGGGGGACGGCATGATCGGTCAGATGATGGAGCCCGTCGATTTTCCCCCCATACGCGATCTCGAGGATCTTCCCGAGAAGCCCTGGGCGATCACGGGGGCGCAGGGGAGGCCGCCCAACATCGTCAACTCCCTCTACCTCAAGGAAGACGAATGCAACATGAATTCCTGGAAGCTGAAGGAGAAGTACGACCTGATCGAGAAGAATGAGACGCGTTTTGAAACATATGCCTGCCGCAGGAAAGAGCTCGATGTGCTTGTCGTGGCCTACGGAACGATGGCCCGCATCTGCAAGACAGCCGTGGACGAGCTGAAGAAAAAGAAAATCGGCGTCTTCCGCCCTATTTCGCTTTGGCCCTTTCCATACGAGGCGCTGGCCAAGGAAGCCATGAAGGCGAAGAAAATTCTCGTTGTCGAGATGAGCACGGGGCAGATGGTGGAGGACGTGAGGCTGGCTGTTCTCGGAAAGAAGCCGATCGAATTTTACGGCCTCACCGGCGGGATGGTGCCTTCTCCCGACGATGTGGCGAATAAGCTCAGGGAGATCGTGAAGTGATGCGAGGACCATGGGCATGAAAAAGGTATTCGGATATCCCAAGTCTTTGACGCCGAGCCACACTCATTACTGTCCGGGCTGCACGCACGGTACGATCCATCGTATGGTGGCCGAATCCATCGATGAGCTCGGCCTCCGCGAGCGCGCAGTCGGCATCGCGCCTGTGGGATGCTCTGTCCTGGCCTACAATTATTTCAACTGCGACATGTTCGAGGCATCCCACGGCCGGGCCCCGGCCGTTGCCACGGGAGCGAAACGGTGCCGCAACGAGCTGATCGTATTCACTTACCAGGGCGACGGCGATCTCGCTTCGATCGGAATGGCCGAGATCATTCACGCCGCCAACAGGGGAGAGAAGATCACGGTCATCTTCGTCAACAATGCCATTTACGGCATGACGGGAGGCCAGATGGCGCCCACGACCATGCCGGGCCAGGTGACGACCACATGCCCCTTCGGCCGCGACCCCGGCCACGAGGGTTACCCGATCCGGATCGTCGAACTGTTGAGCACGCTGAAGACACCCTCTTTCCTGGCTCGTGTCGCCGCCCACACCCCCCTTGAAGTGATCGAGGCGAAAAAGGCTGTCCACGAGGCTTTCAGGCTCCAGGCGGAGGGAACGTGCTTCACGCTGGTCGAGATCCTGTCGATCTGCCCGACCAACTGGGGGCTGACGGGCAAGGAGTCGGACGCATGGCTCGAGGAGAACATGGCGCCCTACTACCCGCTTGGCGTGTTCAAAAAGCCGGATGAAGCTGCCGATATCGGCCGCAAGGCCGCCGGCGCGGGCCCGGGTGGAGGAAGATGAGATGCAGACCGAAGTGATCATGTCCGGGTTCGGCGGGCAGGGCCTGATGATGATCGGGAAGCTCCTGGCCTGGTCGGGTCTCGAGGAAGAAAAAGAGGTGACCTGGCTCCCTTCTTACGGCCCCGAGATGCGCGGCGGCACGGCCAACTGCACCGTTGTGATCGCCAGCGAAGAGATCGGTTCCCCGCTGATCTCGTCGCCCCGGGCCGCCATTGTGATGAACCAGCCGTCTCTCGAGAAGTTCGCTCCCGCTCTTTGCAGGAACGGGATTCTCGTTGTGAACAGTTCGATGGTTCCCGTGAAAACGGACAGAAAGGATATCATGTCTTTCCGGATCAAGGCCGACGAGGTCGCTCTCGATCTCGGAAACAGGAGATCGGCCAACCTTGTCATGCTTGGGGCCTTTCTCGGCCTCGAAGAAGTGGTCTCTCACAAGACCGTGATCAAGGCGATCAAGGAGACTTTTGCGAAAAAGAAGCAATTCATCGATGTGAACTGCAAAACTTTCATGAAGGGCTATGAACTGGCCAAGGCGGGAATGAGCGATGACTGAGTCCTGTATCGATCCGAGGAAAACGCGGAAAGTCATTGAGCGCTATCGCGAAGGGGACCGTACCGGTCTGATTCACGCTCTCCAGGACATTCAGGCCGAGTTCGGATACATTCCCTGCGAGGCTGTCGAAAAACTCTGCATCCGTCTCGGTGTTCCCATCAGCAAGGCTTTCTCGGCGGCGACTTTTTACAAGGCCTTCAGCCTCGAGCCGAAGGGCGATGTCATCGTCCGCGTTTGCACGGGAACGGCCTGCCATATTCGCGGCGCTCAAACCCTGGTGGACGAGATCTGCGCCGCTCTCGGCATCGGCCCGGGCGGCACAACGAAGGACTTCGCCTTCACTCTCGAGACGGTCAACTGCGTGGGAGCCTGCGCCATGGCTCCCGTTGTTTCCGTCAACGGGAAATATCACGGCAATGTTCAGCCGGGGGCTGTCATCAAAAAAGTGCGAGGCGGAAAGTAAAACCTATGCGCATCAAGAGTGTGAAAAGCCTGAAGAGCGCGGCGAGGAGGGCCTGCGCGGAACGCCGAAAGCTGAAAACCGAGGTCCTGGTCTGCGCCGGCACGGGCTGCCTGGCCAACGGGAGCCTCGATGTCGCCCGATCGCTCGAAAGCACGATCCGCAGGAGGAAGCTCGACGCAAAACTCAAGCTCGGGCTGAAGAAAACGGGCTGCCACGGTTTCTGCGAAAAAGGACCTCTCGTCGTGATCCAGCCAAAGGGGATTTTTTACAACAGGGTGAAACCGCGTGATGTGAAGGAGATCGTGGAGAAGACCCTGATGAAGGGCGAGATCGTGAAACGCCTCCTCTACCGCGATCCGAACACGAAGAAGAGGGTGGAAGAGTACAGGGACATCCCCTTCTACAACAAGCAGGTCCGTATCGCGCTCCGCAACATCGGAAGGATCGATCCGGCCGACATCGACGATTACATCGCCGCCGGCGGCTACGCCGGGCTGGCCAAGGCGTTGACGGAGATGACGCCCGGCAAGGTTGTCGGCGCCGTGACGAAATCCGGGCTCCGGGGGCGCGGCGGCGGCGGCTTTCCCACGGGGCGCAAGTGGCAAACCTGCAGGAAGGCGTCGTCCAACGGAACGCGCTACGTTCTCTGCAACGCCGACGAGGGGGACCCGGGCGCGTTCATGGACCGCAGCATCTGCGAGGGAGATCCCCACGCCGTTCTCGAAGGAATGGTGATCGGCGCTTACGCCGTTGGGGCGAGCGAAGGTTATATCTACGTGCGGGAGGAGTATCCCCTCGCCGTCCGCCACCTGCAGCTCGCCATCGACCAGGCCCGGGAACGGGGCTTTCTCGGAGAGAACATTCTCGGAACCGGGTTTTCCTACGACGTGGAGATCGCGCGCGGGGGCGGGGCCTTCGTGTGCGGCGAGTCGTCGGCTCTGATGAAATCCGTGGCCGGAGAGGTGGGCGAGCCCCGCGCCAAGTATGTCCACTCGGTGCTCAAAGGCCTCCACGACAAGCCCACTGTTCTCAACAACGTGGAGACCTGGGCCAACGTACCCTGGATCATCACCGAGGGGGCGGGAAAGTTCGCCGCCCTCGGGACCGACGGGAGCAAGGGCACCAAGGCCTTCTCGCTCGTGGGCAAGGTGAAGAACACGGGGCTCGTCGAGGTGCCCATGGGGGTCACACTCCGCGAGATCATCTTCGGCGTCGGCGGGGGCATCATCGGCGACCGCCCTTTCAAGGGAGTGCAGACGGGAGGTCCTTCGGGGGGTTGCCTGCCCGAGAGCGAGCTCGATCTTCCCGTGGATTTCGACACCCTGACCGCGAAAGGCTCGATGATGGGCTCGGGCGGCATGATCGTCATGGACGACAGGACGTGCATGGTCGACGTGGCCCGTTATTTTCTCAAGTTCCTTGTCGACGAATCGTGCGGCAAGTGCGTCCCCTGCCGCGAGGGAGTCCACCAGCTCCACCAGATCGTTGAAGACATCTGCGCAGGCAGGGGATCGCCCGGCGATCCGGACAAGATCGAGTCCCTGAGCGACGTGATCGTGCAGGCTTCCCTCTGCGCGCTCGGCAAGTCGGCGCCCAATCCCGTTCTGAGCACTCTCCGTTATTTCCGGGAGGAGTATGAAGCCCACATCAGGGACGGGAAGTGCCGGGCCGGCGTCTGCCGGGATCTGTTCAAATTCAAGATCTCGAAGGACAAGTGCACGGGCTGCGGCGCTTGCATCAAGGCCTGCCCCGTGGACTGCATCACCGGTCAAAAGAAAAAGCCGCACAGAATCAAGGTCGGCAAGTGCACCCGCTGCGGCGCCTGCCGCAACGTCTGTATCTTCGACGCAGTCGAGGTGGTCTGATGAAAGATAAAACCGTCAACCTGGAGATCAACGGCCGGTTCTTTCAGGCCCGGGAGGGGATGACCGTTCTGGAGGCGGCGAGGCGGGAAGGAATCGCCGTTCCCACCCTCTGCCATCACGACGCCCTGGAGCCTTTCGGCGCATGCCGGCTCTGCCTGGTCGAGATCACCCATCCCGATTGGAGGGGATGGAAGGGGCTCGTCGCCTCCTGTCTCTATCCCGTGGAGGCGGGGCTGCAGGTCACGACAGACTCAGAGGCCGTGCAGCGGGCGAGGAAGACAGTTCTCGACCTTCTCCTTGCCCGGTGTCCCGACTCCCGGGCGATCAGGAAGCTCGCCGCAGAGTACGGCGTGACCGCCACGTCCTTCAGAAAGAGCGAGGTCAAAACGACGTGCATCCTCTGCGGGCTCTGCGTGCGTGTCTGCGCCGTCAAGGGATTGAGCGCCATCGGCACGGCGGGCCGGGGGATCGGAAAAAATATTTCCATCCCCTTCAAGCAGCCGCCGCCGGACTGCATCGGGTGTGCGAGCTGCGCCCATATCTGTCCCACCGACACGATCAGGTACGAAGACAATAAAGATGTCCGCAAGATCTGGGGGCATTCCTTCGATATGGTGAAATGCCTCTCCTGCGGGAGACCGATCATGCCCGGGGCGCAGCTCGAATTCGAGGTGAAGAAATCGGGGCTCGATCCCGACTATTTCAAAACCTGTCCCGAATGCTCCAGTCAGGAAACATTGGAGACGATCAAATCTTCCTTTGTTTTGAAGTCTGTCGAAGCCGGGCTGTCACGTTGACGGGAACGACGCCATGGAGAAAACACTGATCATCACACCGACGCGCTGCACGGCCTGCAGGACCTGTGAGCTCGCCTGCTCCTTCAGGCACGCTCGTAAGGGGGGCGGACCCGGCATCTCGCGCATCAGGACATACATGTTCGGCGAGGGAGAAAACCAGATCATTACCTGTTTCCAGTGCGACGTGGCGGCATGTGTCAAGGCCTGTCCCGTCGAGGCGCTTGACCGGAGCGAGGAGACGGGCGCCGTTGAGGTCGACGAAGGGCGGTGTATCGGCTGCGGTCTCTGTTCCATCGTCTGCCCTTTCGGGCACATGGACCACGACGGCGAAAACGGGATCGCCGTCAAGTGTGATCTCTGCAAGGGAGAACCGGCGTGCGCGGCTTTCTGTCCCACCCGGACGCTGGAGTACATGTAGGAACCGTTTGAGCCGAAAGGAAAAAGGTACGCAGCGTTGAAACACACCATAGGAATCCGCCGCGAGGACAAGAACCCCTGGGAGGCGCGCGTCCCCATCACCCCTGACGACGCGAAGACGCTCATTGACGAATACGGCCTGGATATCGTTATCCAACCCTCTTCGATCAGGATTTTCGATGACCGGGCTTTCAGCGAAGCGGGTGTCCGGGTGGCCGAGGATTTGGACGGGTGCTCGGTCGTTATTGCCGTGAAGGAGATCCCGAAGGAGTTCCTGAAGAGGGGCCGCACATATATCTGTTTTTCCCACACCATCAAGGGCCAGTCCTACAACATGGAGATGCTGAAGCGCTTCATGGAGCTCGATTGTCAGCTCATCGACTACGAAACGGTTGTGGACGACCTGGGGAGGCGGCTCATCTTTTTCGGCCGCCACGCGGGCCTGGCCGGCATGATCGACACCCTCTGGGCGCTCGGCCGGCGCCTCGAGTGGGAGGGGATTTCGCCCAATCCTTTTGCAGCCGTGGAGCAGGCTCATCGTTACCGCGATCTCGAAGATGTGAAGGAAAAGATTGCCCGCGTGGGGAACGCGATCAAGGGCGAGGGGCTGTCCGAAAGGCTTTGCCCCATGCTCTTCGGTTTCGCCGGGTACGGGAACGTGTCGCAGGGCGCGCAGGAAATTCTCGATCTCCTCCCCGTCGAATCCGTTGCACCCGAAGAGGCGGCGTCCCTCTTTGAGGAGAAAAGCGCTTCCCGGGACCGCGTTTACAAGACGGAGTTCCACGAAAAGCACCTTGTCGTCCCGCGTGAAGAGGGCGTCTCCTTCGAGCTCCAGGACTACTACGACAATCCGGAAAAATACCGGTCCCGCTTCGGCCGGTACCTTCCCTTTCTCTCTGTTCTCGTGAACTGCATCTACTGGGAGGAGAAGTACCCGCGTCTTGTCACACTCGATGATGCGGCCGGGCTCTGGGCTCTTCCCGATCCCCGTCTCCGCGTGGTGGGAGATATATCGTGCGATCCGGGCGGATCGATCGAGTTCCTTCTCAAAACGACCACCACGGACAACCCCGTCTTTGTCTATGATCCCGAAACAGGGAAGGCCGTCGACGGGGTGGCCGGGAAGGGCCCGGTCGTGCTCGGCGTCGACAATCTCCCTTGCGAGCTGGCGCTCGAATCGTCGCACCACTTCAGCAAATCGCTGAAGCCCTTCGTCCATGCCATCGCTTCGGCCGATTTCGCGGTTTCTTTCGAGAAGCTCGCCCTGCCGGCGCCGATCAAGAGGGCCATGATCCTTCACCACGGAGAACTGACTCCCCGTTACAGTTATATGGAAAAATTCATATCCTGAACTTCCCCGAATCGTAAAAGGAGATTTCCCATGAAAAAGATACTCGTCCTCGGCGCCGGGCTCGTTTCCAAACCGCTCGTGCGGTACCTGCTCGATCGGCCCGATTACTCGGTCACGTGCGCCAGCCGCACTGTGAGCAAGGCCGAGAAGCTCGTCGACGGCCATGAGAGAGGCCGGGCCCTCCCTCTCGACGTGCAGGACGGCGCCGCGCTCGAAAAGCTTGTCACCGAACACGACCTGTCGGTCAGCCTTCTTCCCCCTGCGTTCCACGTGACCGTGGCCGAGCTCTGCATCAAGCACAAGAAGATGATGGTCACCACATCCTACGTGAGCCCCGAAATGAAAGCCCTCGACGGCCCCGCAAAGGAAGCCGGCCTGACGGTTCTCAACGAGATCGGCATCGATCCCGGGATCGACCACATGTCGGCCATGAAGGTCATCCATGCGATCCAGAAGGGGGGGGGCACGGTGGTGAAGTTCCACTCTTACTGCGGCGGGTTGCCGGCGCCCGAGGCGGACACGAATCCCTGGGGGTACAAGTTCTCGTGGAGCCCGCACGGCGTGATCATGGCGGGGCGGAACGCGGCCCGTTATCTCGAGAACGGCGAGATCATCGACATCCCCGGTCCGGAGCTCTTCGGCCATCACTGGTACGTGCCGGTTCAGGGATACGGCGAGCTCGAGGCCTACCTCAATCGTGATTCGATTCCCTATATAGAGCTCTACGGCCTCGAAGGCGTGAAAAACATGCTCCGTGGAACGCTCCGCAACGTGGGCTGGTGCTACGCGATGAAGAGGATGGCCGACCTCGGTTACTTCGGCCTCGAAGAGGAGGATATGACCGGCCGGACCTGCGCCGACGTGACGCGCGCATTGATCGCCGCCAGGACGGGTGAAACCGTCAACGCCAAGGGGGGCGATCTCAAACAGGAGCTCGCGAAAGCCATGGATGTCAATGTCCACACAAACACCGTCTTCAGGGCGGAATGGCTCGGCCTTCTCGACGAATCGCCCGTTGCCGAGGGCGCGAAGGCGCCCATCGACGTGCTCGCCGGTTTGATGAACGAGAAGCTCGTCTTCGATGAGGGGGAGCTCGACCTCTGCGTTATGCAGCACGAGTTCGAAGCCGAGTATCCCGACGGCCGGAAGGAGAATACAGTCTCCACGCTCGTCGATACGGGGATTCCCAATGGCGATTCCTCCATGGCACGCCTGGTGAGCCTCCCGGCCGCCATCGGCGTGAAGATGATCCTGGAAGGCGAGATCACGGACCGCGGGGTCCTCATTCCGGTCACCCCGTCGATCTACGAGCCAATTCTCCAGGAGCTCGAACGAGATATGAATGTCGTGTTCAGAGAATCGACCACGACGGCCTGAGTCCGCCGCCGCGGTCCGATCGGTTGAATAAAACGTTCTTGGAAAGGAAGCTGGCCATGGAACGGTTTCAGATCTATGTCAATCGCAAGGTGGAACGGAAAAACATCGACGGATCAGCGGCGCTTCGGGAGGCCGGATTCGTTCCGCGCTATCTTCCCGACGCCTTCGAAGATTTCGACGAGATGGAGTTTCTTCTTCCTTTCGAGGGAGACAAAAAACTGGTCCTGTCCATTGCTCTGGAAGAGGGCGGGATCAAAAGGATCCTGATCGGCTGGGTCGGGCCCGATGATCCCGACGACATGATGAGGAGCCTGGACAAGGCCGGGCTGAAAAAAGCGCTCGACCTCCAGGGGGGCTCCGTCTCGCGGTTTCTGGATGAGATCACCGGGGTGTAGACGACTCGAACCGGAGCCTTAGCAAAAAAAGACCGCGTCCGAAAGCGATGTTGTTTCGGGCGCGGTTTTTTATTTTTTGAACTTGGGCTAGGAAATAAACAGGATTTCAACCGCGTTCGACTGGAAATCGAAGGGACTGATCGTTGTATAGGCGAAATTGAAAATAGCGCCCGGCGAGACAACGGGAGGAACGGGGCCGAGAGTGTCGAATGTAGCCGTCGCCTGTCCCGATCCGTCGAAAGTCCCCTGGAAGTTGATGAACATCGAGTTGTTGAGATGGTTGCGGATGTAGTTGAACGCCTGGTCCTGGTTCAGGGGGAGATTGCCGCCGCCTGGGAGCGGGGTGCCGGGCGTTGTTCCCGACAGCGATCCGAGCAGAACGTAGGTCCGGCCGGCGTACGAAGAGCCGGCGTCGAGAAAGAAATTGACCGCGCCGCCGCTGCCGATCGAGATCTCGGGCACGTCCGAGGAGAGGGCGGGCTCTTGGACGATGATCGCCGCCGTCATGGACGGATGGATATGGCAGTGATAGGGGTATGTCCCGGCCAGGGTGAATGTGAACGAGAACTGCTGCCCCGTTGTGAGAGTGCCCGAACTCCAGACCATTGTGTCCGACATTGTCCAATGTGGAGCGGCGTCGAGGTTGGTCCAACGGACCGTGTCGCCCACATTAACGGTCAGTGGATCGGGGTTGAAAGTAAACGAGACGATGTCGACATCGACGACGGCCGCATTGGCCGGCGCCGGAAAGAGAAAGAGAGAGAGTATTCCGAGAAGTTGAAGTGGTGTCCATATCCGCATGGTGATCTCCTTGAATGACAAAATGGTTCGTTTGAAATGAAAAAGAATAAAAGGGTTGAGGTGTCAATAGCACCACATGGTGGTACTTCAACAAAATCCCGATCAGCGGAATCGATGGAGTGAAATAATCCGCCCGGAGCCGGCGGTTTATTTTTTCTTTTCAGACCACCTGACCTGAAGCGTGATGATCTCGTTCCCGCGGAGGATGGTGAGCGGCACGTCGATCCCGGTGGGCGCCGCTCGGACCGCTTTCCTCAGCGACGACAAGGTTTCCTTGCGCGTGATAATGGTCGTTCCCAACGAGAGGATGAGGTCGCCCGACTTGAGTCCCCCTCTTCCGGCCGCGGAATCGCTGTAGACTCCGGATACTCGCACCGCTCCCTGGTTCTCGGGGAGACCCAGTCCGGCGAGCCTCTCCGGCGGGATCTTGCCGCCCGGGTCGATTCCGAGTGTTCTTCTTCTGCTGCGCGAGTTGATCTGTTCTTCCAGTGTGGGATTGAAGGTGAGGATCGAATCCCTGTTCGCGATTTCGAGCGCAAGGAGAAAGGCCGTCTTGGCGATGCCGCTCACCCGCTCGGGGCTGATCTTTTCCACTTCGTCCCCGATCTGGTGATAATCCTTGTGAAAGCCGGTGAAGAAAATGACGGCCGGCACGCTGTTCTTGAGAAAGGGCCAGTGGTCGCTGCCGCCGAAGGCGCCTCCCGCTTCCTTGTATTTGATAATGTTGTGTCTCTCCACGATTCGGTTCAGGGCTTTCTTGATGAAGCCGTCGGCGTCCGATTCGACACCGAGAACAAAGACGGGGCTGTTCGGGTTCCGGCCGATCATGTCGAGATTGATCATGGCCGACGTCTTTTCGAGGGAGATGACGGGGTTTTTAACATAGTGGTAAGAGCCGAACAGGCCGTGTTCTTCCGCGCTGAAGCAGATGAAGATCACGGTCCTCTTCACCGGGACCCGGGCGAGGGCGAATGCCTGGGCGATCTCCATCACGGCCGAAGTGCCCGACGCGTTGTCGTCGGCGCCGTTCCAGATTTTATCGTATGGTTTGGCTTGCCCCAGGCGGGCCGGATTGGATTCGTCTCCGTACTTTCCCACGTGATCGACATGGGCGCCGATCACGACGGCTTCCTCCTTGAGAAGGGGATCGTTTCCTTCCCAGACAGCGATGACGTTGCGCGTTTTCGCTTTCTTTCCTCTGAGACCGCTGGCCCGGAATTCGAAGGGCTGGAAGAAGGATCCGTCGGCGCCTCCCCCCTCGAGACCCATCTCCTCGAAGAACGAAGCGACCCATTCGGTCGCCCGGTCGTTTCCTTTGGTGCCGGCGTTCCTTCCCTTCAGAGCGTTGGAAGCGAGATAGGAGATATAGGCGTGTATGTCGTCGGCGTCGATCGTCTCGAGAGCGGTTGCGACACGGGGACCGGCCGCCGGTTCTTTCCCCGCCGAAGAACCTTCCCCCGCCGCTTCGGAACCGAGAAAAACAAAAAGGATGATAAGATGAACGAACTGCATGCGGCTTTCCTTGTCGAATCCTTCTTTGGTTATCTTATGGGACCGGTTCGCTGTTTACCAGGCCTTCGTATTATTCCGAACCGTCGTCGCCGCCGATTGTTTCTATGACGAGCGGGCGGGGAGCGGGGGATTTTGGTCCGATCTCGATCGCGTCCCGCAGGAGCGATTGTGCTCCCTCGCTCTTTCTTCCCGATCGGGCGTGAAGCACGGCGACCGGTTCCCCTTTGTCGACGGGGTCGCCCGTTTTTTTGTTGAGCACGATTCCGGCGGAATGGTCGATTTCGTCCTCTCTCTTCCGCCTCCCCGCACCGAGAAGGAGCGCGGCGCGGCCGATGAGGCCGGCGTCGAGGGCGGTGACGAAACCGCCGGCCGGTGATTCCATCTCCAGAACTTGCCGTGCCTTGGGAAGGCCCTTTTCGAGGGCCCGGGCGTCTCCCTCCTGGGCTTCCACCATGGCGATGAATTTTTCATATCCACGGCCAGTAGCTATCGCATTTTCGAGGGCCGTCCGGGCTTCGTCTCCCGGGGTCCCGGCAAGCTCCATCATTTGTGCGCCCAGGTTCAGGACGAGCTCTTTCACGTCGCCGGGACCTCGGCCCATGAGGATGTCGAGGCTTTCCTTGACTTCGAGAGAGTTGCCGACGGCGCACCCCAGGGGCTGGTCCATGGCCGTGATCATGGCTTTCGCGCGAAGCCCTTTCCCTAAACAGAGGCGGACCAGGCGCTTCGCCAGATCCCGGGCATCGTCCGTTCTCTTCATGTAGGCTCCCGAACCGGTTTTGACATCGAAGACGAGAGCTTCGGCGCCCTCGGCGATTTTCTTGCTCACAATGCTGGCCAGGATGAGGGGAAGGGAGGGGACGGTGGCCGTCACGTCCCGGAGGGCGTACATGGCGCGGTCGGCGGGAACGAGGTTTTTAGTCTGGCCGGAGATGAAACAGCCCGTTTTTTCGAGCACGGAGCGAAGCTCTTGTTCGTTGAGAGAGGTTCTGAAGCCCGGGATCGATTCGAGCTTGTCCAGCGTTCCTCCCGTGTGTCCCAGGCCGCGGCCCGAGATCATGGGGACGATCAGGCCGCAGGCCGCGGCCAGCGGCGCCAGAACGAGCGAGACCTTGTCGCCCACTCCTCCCGTGGAATGTTTGTCGACCTTGGCCCCGGGCATCCCGGAAAAATCGAGGATTCCGCTTGTGGCGAGCACGGCGTCGAGGAGAAGGGCCGTTTCGGTGTCGTCCATTCCGCGAATGGTCACGGCCATGAGGAAAGCCGCGGCCTGGTAGTCGGGGAGGCTGCCCTTCGCGATGCCGTTCACCACGAGGCCGATCTCGCCGGCCGTGAGGATCATTCCGTCCCGTTTCTTTGCAATGATTTCGGCGGGATTCAATTGATGATCTCCTTGAGAAAGGAGCGACCCGTCCCGAGCGGCGGAAGCCCCAGAAACTCGGCCATGGCCGCACCCGCATCGGCAAAGGATTCCCGCGTGCCCAGGTTGCGGTTGCCCGTGATCGACTGGCCGAAGGCAAGGAGCGGAACATACTCCCGGGTGTGGTCCGTCCCCGGCGTCGTTGGATCGTTGCCGTGATCGGCTGTGATCACGAGAAAATCGTCCCGATCGAGGCAACCGAGGATTTCGGGCAGCGCGGCGTCGAATTCGACGAGGGCTTGGGCGAAACCGGAGGGATCGTTCCGGTGGCCGAAGAGCATGTCGAAGTCGACCAGGTTGGCCAGGATGATCCCGCCGTCGATGCCGGTTTTTTCATTCGCTCCATCCTGATCGGAAAGGGCTCGGAGCAGGAGCTCGATCGTCTGGGCGTTGCTTTTGGACGGCAGGCGCCGGCCGATGCCCGAGCCGGCGTAGAGATCGAAGATCTTGCCGATGGCGAGAACCGTTCCCCCTCCGTCGGAGGCGAGGTTCAGCAGGGTGGGGCCGTGGGGCGGCAGAGAGAAGTCGCGGCGGCCCGCCGTTCTCCTGAAAGCGCCCGGCTCTCCCTCGAATGGCCGGGCGATGACGCGCGAGACGGCGTGTTCGTCCTTCAACAGCGCTCGCGCTTTCTCGCAGATCAGGTAGAGCTCGTCATTGGTCATGACGTCTTCGTGCGCGGCGACCTGGAAAACAGAGTCGGCGGACGTGTAGATGATGGGGCGTCTTGTTTCCAGGTGCTCCTTCCCGAGACGCTCGATGATCTCCGTTCCCGAGCAGGGGAAATTGCCGAGCGTTTTCTTGCCGATCTCTCTCTCGAAGATACGGACCACCGATTCGGGAAAACCGTCCGGGTAGGTGGGGAAGGCCTTTGCGACGACGAGCCCGGCCAGTTCCCAGTGTCCGGTCGTCGAGTGCTTGCCCGCGCTTTTTTCGGCCATGCGGCCGAACGACGCGGCAGGGTCGGCAGCCGGCGGAATGCCTTCCACGCCCGGGATATTGCCGAGACCGAGGGAGGCGAGGGCGGGAAGCTCCAGCCCCCCGGCGGCCGCAATCACGTGGCTCAGCGTGTTCGTCCCTTCGTCTCCGTACAAGGCGGCGTCGGGGAGCTCGCCGATTCCGACTCCGTCAAGAACGATGAGAACGGCTCTCTTCATTTTTTAAAAATACCCAAGGCTTTTCAGGAGCTCGATCTCCTCTTCCGACCGGGGATCGATGGTTCCAGCTTTCGTCCTTCCCGTTAAAAATTGCTCCAGCTCCCGGGCGAACTCGGCGACGAGCTCGGGGTGTTCGCCCGAGATATCGTTCAGTTCGGCGGGATCGTTTTGGAGGTCGAAAAGCGTCTTTTCTCCGGTGAGCCGGTTGAAGCAGAACCTGAAGCGGCGGTTCTGCACCATGCGCCAGATGTCGGGCTCTTCGTTGCGCCAGTCCGCTTCTGCGAAGACGAGGCGTTCGGCGAAGCTGGCGGGCTTGTTCTCGATCGCGTCGATCAGGTCGGTCCCGTCCAGGGCGTGGGCGTGGTCGATCCCGAGGCGGGCCAGGGCGGTGGGAACGATGTCGGCCACCATGGCGAGCTCCTCCACGCGGCGGTTTTCGGGAACCCCGGGCCCCCTCATGACGAGGGGAACGTTGATGATCTCGCTGTACATCGTTCTGCCGTGAAGGACGCATCCGTGCTCCATGAACTCTTCGCCGTGATCGGATGTGATGACGACGAGGGTGTTTTTGTCGAGATCGAGGTCGCGCACATGCCCGAAGAGCCTCTTGAGCTGGTCGTCGAGCTGGCGGATCTCGGCGTCGTAGAGGTCGGACACGTGGCCCACGTCTTCGTCCGAGTATGCGTGTGTTCCGTCGCGCACGGCGAGCAGCTCGCCCGTGCTTCCGTCGGCTGTCCCGCTGTAAGGCCGGGTGAACATTGCGCGGTACCGCGGATCGGGGGAGTAGGAGCTGTGCACGTCGTAATAGTGGATGAAGAGGAAGAAGGGCTTTTTCGAGTATTGTTTCAGCCAGTCGACAGCCTGTGTCGTGATGGCCTTTCCCATGTTGCCGATCGTTTCCTTGAAGGGCTTGAAGGTCAAAAAGCCCTGGTCGAGGCCCTGTGCGGCGCTGATCCAGTGGGAATTCACGAAAGCGCCTGTGATGAAGCCGCGGTCGCTCAGCATGGCGGCCAGGGTCGGCACATTGCGGGAGAGCTTCTTCGATTCATCCACCACGCCGTTTCTGTGAGGGAATTTGCCGGTCAGCATGGTGGTGTGCGAGGGAAGCGTCCAGGGCGCCTGGGCCACGGCGTTCTCGAAGAGCGTGCCCGAGGCGGCGAAACAGTCGAGGAAAGGGGATGTGGGGCGTTCGTATCCGTAACACCCGAGCCGGTCGGCGCGCAGCGTGTCGATGGAGATGATGATCACGTTTTGCGCCGGATCATCGCTGTTCCAGCAGCCCGCCGGCAGGAACGCCGCGATGCCCAGCAGAAGCACGGCCGGACCGAATCGGATTGTTCTATTTGGAGTAAAAATCGATCGCCCTCTCAATAGCTTCGGTGCAAACGGGACAATACTCGCTCGTCATCAGGGAGAACATGACGCAGTCGAGACAGGGGCGGAAAAGGCCCTTCGCCTTATAGCCGGCGCCCTCGAAGCACCCGACGGCGCTTCGGTACTTTGAGCTCTTGGGTGTGGGAAGGGGCGTTCCCTTTTCGATCAGGTGTTTCCACTTGATGTTCCGGGGATCGAGGAGAGCCGTGATGTTCGGTTCCCAGGGCTCCGTCCCTTCGGGGTAATAATCAATGTATGTCACGCCCGATCCGTAGTATTCGTCCGCCAGGCCGGCCGTGGCGTGTCCGAGCTCGTGAACCAGAACCTGGAGGCCGGCAAATGCTTTTCCGGCGGAGCAGGCTGCGTAGAGGTTGAAGATGCCGCCGCCGCCGAAACGCTCCGAATTGAAGAGGAGCAGGATCACGTCGTGCGGCGCCGAAGACGCGGCGTCGAAAAGAGTGTGGATCTTTGCCGTCATGGAATAGCGCGGCAGGTCGAAGAAGTTGAACGTCACTCCGAGCGCCGTGGACCGGAAGGTCTCGTTCCTCGGTTCGTCGACGCCGGACTCCGGAGAGGGACACCAGACCGACCAGACGTTGAACTTGTTCTTGTGATCTTTGTAGGAGGGGCTCGAGAAAAGGGACTTGTGGGCCCTCTTCACGTCCTTGTCGAACTTGGTCTTCTCTTTCGGCCCGTATCCGTCTCCGATGACGAGAAGATCGAGCTTTTTGGAGGGCTCGCCGTTGATCATCACGGGCTTGACCTTGAGGTCTCCGAAGGGATTGTCCTTGACGATGAACCGGGCCTCCATGGGAATCTCCTGTTTCAGGAGATCTTTCCATTCTCCTCCCTCTCCGCGCTGCGAGACGGTGAGATGGATCGGCGCCTTCGGCCAGGGGATGATCACCGAGTGCTCGACGGCGCGCCACACGCCCGACCGGGCCTCGGCAATGGTGCGCCATTCGTTGAAGAGCCCGCAGTATGGCGACGAGAAAATGAGATCGCCCGACGCGGCGTCTCTCACTTCACAGCGGTAATGGCCCAGGTCCCGTTCGTCGATGAGGCGCTTTTTGGGGCCGGAGAAGTATTTCTCCTCTTTCAGCTCGTCGATGCAGACGCGCTCCGTGTCGTGGTCTCCCACGTGGTAGAGATCGATCCGGAGCCCCTTGTCGAGAAACCAATCGTCATATCGGGGCGCATTGTCCGCGGGATCGGCGCCGCCGCAGGTGAGAATCATTACGATGATGAGATCAACCATGCCGGTCGTGCTCCATGATCAGCGGAAGATGCATACGGGATCGTCAACGCTTGTCCTGACGTGATGGGAAAGGGCCCCGGGCAGACCGCCGATGATCTCGCCCGAGCGCACGTCGATGGCGCGGAGGTTCCGGCCCATTGCACTGTCGGCGCCGATGATGGTCGTTGCGCCCGAGATCCTGAGCCGGTTCTGACTCGTCCGGGAAAAGAAGTCGGACGACTGCCTCTCTTTTTCCCTGAGCAGAAGCCTGGCGAGATCGCGCACCACGACCTTGTAACGGTCCCGGCTCCCCATGTGGAGGCTTGCCAGAAGAGCGCTTTTCACTTCGTCGTCGAGCGTGGGCTGAACCACGACGGCGTCGTCCTTCCTGACAAGGGGTGAGACATTGCAGACGATGTCCCGCGTCGTCGATGGGTAGAATGACCAGGAGGCGATGACACACCCCGTGGGAATATCGATGGCGATCATGTGCAGGTAGGACGTGTACCAGAACTCATCCTCGAGTTTCTTTTCCCCTGTCTTGGAATCGGTTTCAAAGATCTGGTGCTTGTTTTCGCCGCCCCAGCCGATCACGACGGTGTTCGCGTTGATGAGCTCGCCGAGTCGAACGAGGCTCTGGTCGTCGGAGATGTCGCTCAGCGAAAACCTGTGCTCGTCTTCGATCAGGTTCAGCAGGTCTCTTTCAACCAGCTTGACCTTGGCGCACGACAGGCGGGATCGCGCCTTGAGGAAAGCTTCCATGAGCGAGCAGGGGGGATTGGCCGAGCCGCGGATGTCGCCTTCGAGGGCGATCGTTCTCTCTTCGCCCCGTTTCTCCAGCTGCCGGAGGATGGCTTCGGCGCCGTAAGGCGCGTTGTCACTGATCGTTCCCGTCCTGCATCCCGCGCCGCCGAACAGAATGGCGGCCAGGATAAGAGAAAGGTTTACAAAGCCGTTCTTCATGGCCTATGCCTCCAGAATGGCCAATGCCTCGAGACCAGTCTTTTTTAGTCAAGCAATTAAGACGGGGGTTGTCAATTCCGCCCGCGCATTCTCCGGGTTCTTTACATACATTTCCAGACGCTTTCCATGCACCATTCCCCTTATTCCTTTGACGGCTATCCGGTCATTTGCGAAATTCCTACTCCAGTTGCCAGGGAGAAAAAAGCATTGGACGGCCCCGACAAAAAGGAAACATTCTCCTCCCGGTGGGGGATGCTCTTATCGATACTCGGTATCGCCGTCGGGACGGGCAATATCTGGCGCTTTCCCAGGATCGCGGCCAAGACGGGAGGCGAAGAGGGCGCCGGGTCCTTTCTGATCGCCTGGGTCGTCTTTCTCCTCTTCTGGTCGATTCCGCTGATTATCGCCGAATTCGCCATCGGACGGAAGAGCCGGCTCGGCGTTGCCGGCAGCTTCGCCCGGCTCCTCTCGGGACGGCTGACCTGGATGGGCGCCTTCGTCGGAATGGTGGCCACGGCGATCATGTTTTATTACTCCGTGGTGAACGGCTGGTGCCTCTACTATTTCACGTCGATGACGGTGAAGGGGCTTCCGGCCGACAGCGCCGCCTCGCAGGCTGTATGGGATCAATTCCAGGCCGGTCGTTTCCCGCTCCTGTGCCATTTTCTCGTCATGGTTCTGGGCGCTCTCGTGGTGATCCGCGGGATCCGGGCCATCGAAAAGGTGAACCGCGTCCTCGTTCCCACCCTTCTCCTGATCATTCTCGTATCGGCCTGCCGGGCCCTGACCCTGCCCGGCGCGTTCGACGGAGTGCGCTATCTTTTTACGCCCGATATCGCCCAGCTGAAGAACCCCAATGTATGGCTCGAAGCCCTCACCCAGAACGCCTGGGATACGGGCGCCGGGTGGGGGTTGATCCTCACCTACGCCGTGTACATGCAGAGGAAACAGGGCGTGACCCTCAACGCGTGCCTCACCGGTTTCGGCAACAACTCCGTCTCTCTTATCGCGGCGCTGACCATCTTCTCCACTGTCTTCGCCACCCTGGGATCGTCCATGAGCCAGGGCGAGATCATCGAGGTCATGAAAACATCGGGGCCGGCTTCCACGGGCCTCACGTTCATCTGGATGCCCCAGCTCTTCAGCCGGATGCCCTTTGGCCATGTTTTCGCGATCTTCTTCTTTCTCGCTCTCTCTTTTGCGGCTTTTTCGTCTCTCATTTCGATGGTCGAGCTCGCTTCCCGCTCGCTCGTCGATATGGGGCTGAGAAGATGGAAAGCCGTGCTTCTCGTTTGCGGAGTGGGTTATCTCTTCGGCGTGCCTTCGGCGCTCGACCTCGATTTTTTCGGGAACCAGGATTTCGTCTGGGGCGTGGGGCTGATGATCTCGGGCGCTTTCATCGCCTTCCTCTGCATCCGCTGCGGCGCTGAGAGATTCCGGCGGGAAGTGATCAACCTGGAGACGCGCGACATCACGCTCGGCCGGTGGTGGGACCACGTAATCCGCTTCGTCATTCCCGTCGAATGCGTCGTTCTCCTTGCCTGGTGGATGTTTCTCTCCGCTTCCGTTTATGCCCCGGAGTCCTGGTACGATCCCTTCTCGACGTACAGCGTGGCGACCTGTGTTTTTCAGTGGGGGATGATCATGGTCGTCCTTCTCGCTCTGAACCGTTTCATGTCGAAGCGGCTCCTCGGGCCCGGGAGGGGGTGCTGACATGGAGATCCGGACCCTTGTCGTTATGATCCTCACGGCCGTCCTCGTCTGGGGGTTCAACTTCAGCATCTCAAAAATCGGCCTC
>CAZWHE010000066.1:0-19941 GCA_964633825.1 uncultured Phycisphaerales bacterium
TCGAGGAAGACCAGACGCCGATCGACGCACCCTTTGAAGGCAAGAGCGTGAACGATGTGATCGGTATCGGCGGCGGAGCCGGCGGCCGGTTCGGCGGGAAATATCGGAAAAGGGGCGCCGGCAAGGGAGGCGGACGGGCCACACAGAAAGCCGTGGAATGGGGTCTCGACTGGCTCAAGCGCCACCAGGACCCGGAAGGATTCTGGGACGCCGATGAATACCATTATCAATGCACCGATACGAGTTGCGACGGCAAGGGCCACTGCCTGAACGATGTGGGTGTTACGGGTCTCGCCATGCTGGCCTTCCTGGGAGCGGGCAACACGATCACCGAAGGTCCTTACAAGAAAGTCGTGAAAAAAGGGGCCAAGTATCTCTGCGACGTCCAGCATCCCGACGACGGCTGCCTTGTCACCAAGGAGGGCATGCACTGGATGTACAACCACGCCATCGGCACCCTGGCGCTCACCGAGGCGTACGGCCTGTCACGATGGATGCCGCTGAAAAAACGCGCGCAGAAAGCCCTCGACTTTATTCACCAGACAAAGAACCCGGGCAAAGCCTGGCGCTATCACAACGGCGAGATCGACCCTGTCGACCAGAACGACGTGTCCGTCACGGGATGGATGATCATGTGCCTCGCTTCGGCCAAAGACTTTAATCTCCGCTACGACAAGCAGGACATGCGCGACGCTCTCCTCTACATCGACGAGATGACCGATTCCGCAACGGGCCGCACGGGATACAAGGAGAGAGGCTCTTATTCCTCCCGCGAATCCGGAATGGAAACGGTGTGGCCTTTCGAGGAGACGGAAGCCATGACGGCGGTGGCCATGCTGAGCCGCGTCTTTGCCGGCATCGTCCTCGATGAAATGGACAAGCAGGTGCCCACCCTCGAAGCCGGCGCGGCTCTCCTCAGAAACAAGGTCCCCGACTGGAGCGAAGAAAAAGGCCGCATCGACTATTACTACTGGTACTACGGCTCTTACGCCATGTACCAGATGGGCGGCAAGGATTGGAAAATCTGGAAAACGGCCATGGAAAAAGCCGTCGTCGAAAACCAGAGAAAAGATGAGGGATGCAACCGGGGTTCCTGGGATCCCAAGAACGACCCATGGGGCCACAGCGGCGGGCGTGTTTATTCCACCGCCCTATTGACTCTCTGCCTCGAAGTCTTCTACCGCTACGACAACGTGCTCGGATCGAGGTAAAAGACAAACTCGGCCCGACAGCGCAACGGTTTACTTGGGAATCTTCTTGCTCAGCCTGGAGATTTTACGAGAAGCCGTATTCTTGTGAATGATGTTCTTCTTTGCGGCTTTATCGATTTTCTTCATCACAATGGGAAGCTCTTTCCGCGCTGTTTCCGAATCACCCGCATCAATGGCTTTCTGCACCTTCTTGATATGAGTTTTCATGGCGGATTTGATGCTTCGGTTCAGCATTTTCTTTTTCTTGTCCTGCTTCAGTCTCTTCTTTGCTTGATTGGAATGGGGCATTATCCATTACTCCTTCAATGATTCGATTTTAACGGCGACATCCCTGAAACCGATGTCGATTTCATATATCTTGGAATACCATGAGAGCGCGGCGGTCCGGTCTCCCACTCTCTCGGCAATATCCCCGAGATCATAGATGATATCTTTTGCCTTGTCACCACCTTCACCGGTGGATGAGAGCGCTGATTCGAACTGCTTCCGGGCCAGATCGAAAAGCTCCTTTTCACGGAAGCACCTCCCCAGCATGCGAAGCGAGTCGAGCTTGTAGCGCGGATCCTTGACGGAATGCTGGAAGGATTCAATCGCCGCATCGACCTTGCCGGCCCTGAAGACGCACTGTCCCAGCTTGTACCGGAGATTGAGGTCCGTTGGGTGTTCCTTCACCCTCCAGGCATACTCTTCTTCCTGCAGTTTGAGAAGATTCCGTCGAAGAAGGGCGAGCTTCTTTTTCAGTTCCGCGTCGTCCCCCCGGCGGAGCCGTGACTTGGCCTTTTCGATTTTGTCCCTCAGGGCAATGATTTTCACATCTCCGACTCGGCTTTTGACGTCATAGGACGCCGGATCCTCTTGGAGCATATTCTGGAAATGCTTCAGGGCGCCCCCGTAGTCCTTCTTTCTAACCAACAGATCGCCCAAAGATCTCGACGTCCGCTTGTCCTGCGATCCGCTTTCCAGTTCTTTCCGGAGCCGCGCTTCTTCCTCCTCCAGTTCGTCCGTATCGCGGTGGATCCTGAGCTCGCTCTGCAGCTGGGCGGCCTCTTCCTTGTTTTTCACAAGATCGGCGGATGAACGGGCTTTCGTATAGGATCCGGCAGCCAGCGTGTCTTCGGCAGCCAGGTTCTTTCTCATCTTTTCCGCTTCGGCGTCCCGGGGCGCGACGGCCAGAACCTTCTCGAAAATTTCCAGAGCCTCGTGGATTTTTTTGAGGCGGTATTTGACAAAACCGGCTTTTTTCAAGGCCTCGATATTTTTCCCGTCGCGCTGGACAAGGAACTCGTAGACGGCGCAGGCTCCCTGAAAATGGCCCGATGCCTCCAGAGCGCCCCCCAGAAGAAAGCCCGTCATCGCGCTCGTCGGGTCGACGAGCAGGTAGCGCTGGCCCGCCCGGGCGAGGGCGGCCTGATTTCTGAATATTTTCGCCGCCGCGATTCCGGCGAAATGCGGAAGCCCCGACAGGATTCGAAGCAGCTTCGGGGTTCTCTTGAATTCGAACCGTTTGAGAGCGGCCTGCAACAAGCCCATCCTGGCATCCCCTTGATCGGGCTTGATCTCCAAAGCCTGCACGTAGAGCGAGATGGCAAAATCATAGTTTCTCTTTTTGACAGCCTCTCGGGCTCGTTCCAGGTGTTTGTTGATATCCATGGCAGCCGGGACCGGACAGACAGGGGTTGCAGGAGGTCTCTTTATATTGACAAATGGAAAAAAGATAAGAAATATCACAGGCTGGAAGATGTGTCAATACAAATTTGAGTTGCACCTATTCCCTCGGGTTGCTATTACATACGCTATTACAACAAGTTAAGTGAATCAAACACCCCGGCAGGAACCGATATCGTGGAACTGATTTATTACCCGAACCCTCTCCTTCTCGTGAAAACCATCCCCGTCAAACCCGATGGATTGGAAAAGGATGAAGATTTATGGCAGAAAATCGGCGAGATGTTCGAAATCATGTACCGCCACAAGGGGGTTGGGCTGGCCGCGCCGCAGGTGGGTTGGAATGCACGGCTTTTTATCGCCAATGCATCGGGAAACGACAAGAACGGCGAATTAACGTTCATCAACCCCAGGATCAAAATGAGCCATGGCCGGACCACGGAAGAGGAGGGATGCCTCAGTTTTCCCGGGATCTACGCCATGGTAGAGCGCGCCCAAGAGATCGAGGTGGAGTATGAAAACGAGAAATTCGAGACGCTCTGCATGAATTGCGACGGACTTCTTGCACGGATCGTTCAACACGAAATGGATCATTTGGACAAGCTTCTGCTTGTTCACAGAATGTCTCACACGGACAAGATCAGAAACAAGAGGCAGCTCGAAGAAATGGAAGCAGAAAACTCGGATAGGGAGAAAAACGGCTCCTGAACTCGCATGAAAAGAATAGTACTCAATGCCGTCGAAGATCTCTCCTCGCCCCTCTCCGATGAGTGCGTGGCCACTGTCGGTGTGTTCGACGGCATGCACCAGGGGCATCTCAAGGTTCTTCATCTCATGCAGGAAGCGGCAGCCGGGCTCAAGGTTCCGCGCACGGTCGTTACCTTTTCCAGCCACCCCGACGAAATCCTGGGAAAACGGCCTCCGGAAATGATTATTTCCATGGAACACCGCCTGAGGCTGCTTGAGCGGAACGGCATCGACCTCGCCGTGGTCCTTCCCTTCAGCAGGGAAATCCGTTCCATCTCGGCGCACCGGTTCCTGACCGATTTCCTGATCGGTTCCCTCAACGCCCGGACGATCGTGCTCGGCCACGACAGCGCGTTTGGAAAAAACCGTGAAGGCAATGTGGATTTTCTGAACAAGTACATCGGCTCCCACGGGATTTCCGTGCTGGCGGCGAAGGAAGTCTCCGTTCGGGGCAAGGTGATCTCGAGCACCCGCATCCGGGACGCCATCAGGTCTGGGGATCTGGCCCTGGCGGAAGAGATGCTCGGCCGGGAGGTCTCGATTCTGGGCAAGGTTATCCACGGGGACGGACGGGGCCGCCAGATCGGTTTCCCCACTGCGAACGTGGGGGTGGAGACCGAGATCATTCCGCCCGCCGGCGTATACGAAGTGATCATTCTCTTCTGGGGAATCCGGAAACGGGCCGTCCTCAGCATCGGCACGCGGCCGACCTTTCACGGCACCACCGAAGCCGTGCCCACGGTGGAGGTCCATATCCCCGGTTTCTCGGGAAACCTCTACGGAAAAGTGGTCGAGGTTTTTATTGTCAGAAAGATCAGGGACCAGAAACGGTTCGACTCGGTCGAGGAGCTTCTCGAGAACATCCGCAGGGATATCGAGTCGCTCCGCCTGCCCGCCGCTCGAGATGTTCCGCCCGACGGGAAGAAATAACACTTCTCTTGACAGCCCGAACAAGACTGCGATAATGTCCCCTCGAAATGGGTGGGCGGATAGCTCAGTGGTAGAGCACTGGACTGAAAATCCAGGTGTCCCCGGTTCGAATCCGGGTCTGCCCACCACGTTTTATTCCAAAACCGCTTCGGCCAGCATCTCCAGCGTAACACCTGCCGATCCTTTGAAGAAAAAATCCGTTTGCGCCGCGAAGGACATTCCAAATACCGAACCGCGGGTCAGGCTCGTTTCCTCCCGGTTGAACTCGTAGATCAATCCCTGTTTCGATTTCACGATTTGGGGAATTCCCGCGGCCGGGTAGACCTTGGCCGATGTTCCCACAACGAGCAGCAGTTCGCACTCTTCGAGGGATGCCGCCACCGCGTCCATCTCCCTCACTCCCTCGCCGAAGAGAACGACATTCGGTTTCAGCGGCCTGCGGCACACGGGGCATTCGGGCAGATCGCCTTCTTCGAGATGTGACGGCATGACAGGCTCGAGCCTGCCGCAGTCGAGGCACTGGAGGCGCCCGTGATCGCCATGGATCTCGAAAACCTTTTCGCTTCCGGCTGCCTGGTGCAGTCCGTCCACGTTTTGAGTCACCACGAAATCGAGGAAGCCCCCCTTTTCGAGATCAGCCAAAGCTCGGTGCGCGGCGTTGGGCTTCCGGCCTTCGATGGAACGGCCCATGGCCCTGTATAGCTTCCAAGCCTTTACCGGGTCGGTGAGAAAGACATGGATGCCGGCATACTCTTCGGGCGGAAAAAGAGTCCAGAGCCCTCCCGGACTCCGGAAATCGGGGATCCCGCTCTCCACGGAGATCCCGGCGCCTGTAAAAGCCGCAACTCCTTTTGCCGACTTTAGTTGTGCGATTGCGTCGCCGAAATGCCTCACATCCTTATCAGGAACGATGATCCGGACCATAGATAGCTCACTTTATTGTGATATAAGGCGACTTTTGTGATACTTTTGCATTATTCTATGATATAATATTAATATTATAAAATATTAACAGCCGGACAGGTAATCCTTATTAAGCCATCCCGAAGGAAGAAGAGGTCGAATAATGTCTCCAAAAAGAGCGCCCCGCAAACTGAGATGGGGATTCGACATTAAGAGCGCCATCAATGTCCTCGACAAATATATCGAGGCGAACAGGAACTACCTCAACACCCGACAAGCAAAGAAACCGATCGGAAAAACCGCTCCCCGGAACCGGCCCGCCCTCAAGAAAGGCCCGATGAACAGAAAAAACTTCGGCGCTGAGAACAACTTCTAACCCGGGCGCTTCGAGCTGAATCGCGCTCCCCACACACTTTCATCATCGAATCATTCCCGTTGATTCGCGTTTCTTGTTCCTCGCAAGCTCCAAAGGCGTTTCGATTTTTCCCATGATGGCGGCAACGGCAGCGATGTTCGGGTTGGAACAGGAAATCCTTCCTCCCCCCTCGGATCCCGCGCCTTCGCCGGGGCAGCATCCCGTGGAAAGACAATGCTCGTTCGCGGCCGCTGAGGCGGCATGACAGTTCATGCTGTACACACAGGAAGGCGGGCCGATGTGTGCGCCTGCACGGATGAATATCTGGGCCAAGCCTTCCTGCATGGCGTGGAGGAGCACTTCCTGGCTCCCGGGATGGATCACGAGCCCGGCCCTTCTGTTCACAGAGTAATCCCTCAGGAAAAGAGCCGCCGCTCTGAGGCTATCCAGCCCGCCTCCGCTGCAGGGGGCGATGATCACACGATCGACGGGGATTCCCCTCGCTTGATCGATGTCGAGAATCTTTCCCTCGACGATCACGTGCGGCCTGATCCCGCGGCACTCCACCTCGATCTCGTCGGCGACGCCCGCATCCTCGTCGCTTCCCTCGAGAGGAAAGCCCATATGTGTCCTGGCCCGCACAAAAACGCGCGTCTTCTCGTCCGGTTCCATCAGGATACAGGCGGCGCCCATGCCGTGGAGCGCTGCCGCCAGAGCGAAGCGATCGGCGAGATCGAGTGCGGCGACAGTCTCACCGCCGATTTCCACGGCCTTTCCCCGGACTCTTTCGGACTCCACACGAGAGAGAAGACGGTATCCGAGATCGCTCCCCCCGACCCAGCGCCCGGGCTCTCCCCGGAGCGCTATACGGACCGTTTCGGGAACGCCCACTTCCACCTTACCCTCGACAAGCAGGCGTTCGAAATCCGATTCGGACGGCACGATCGGCAGCGCTCCCAAAACCCCCAGCGGAAGAACGTGCCCGTCCATGCCGGCCACCACTTCTCCGGGCCTCACGTGCCCCCTGCCGGGCAGCAGGATGTTGGGAACGCCTCCGCGACCCAGATCATAAAAGAACGGAATCTTCCAGGAACGAAAAAGCCGGCGCAGCTCGAAGAGATCCCGGCCGCAGCGCGCGTCGTCGGGCGCCACGGATTGATCCAGTGCAACAACGATCTTGTTTTTATCGAAAACGCCGGGGATTTTGTTCTCTTCGCACGAAGGGAAAACCGTGAAGAGTGAAGGACCGTAGCAGAACAAACGGTCCACCTCGACCGTGACCTTTTCTCCGGGATCGACGCGCTCTCTTCCCGAGTGAGAGCTGATGAGTTTTTCAACGAGTGTCATTCCCATGGCGGGTCGTCATTGACTCCTATTCGACAGACTGCTCTTTTTTCGGACGGATGGTGACGGTCTTGATCCAGGGCGGATCGACGGGTCGGGATTTTTCTTCGCTGTAAAGCTGGTTTACCGTCTCGACGCCGGCGATCGCATCGAGAACATCGAAACCGTCAACGAGCTTTCCGAAGCCCGTGTACTGCCAGTCGAGACGCGGAACATCTCCGTGCATGATGAAAAACTGGCTTCCCGCAGAATCGGGATCACTGCTTCTCGCCATGGAGATAACGCCCCGCCCATGATGCAGATCGTTGAACTCGGCCGGGATCTCGTAACCCGGGCCGCCAGTGCCGTCCCCCTTGGGACAGCCCCCCTGAATCATGAACCCCGGCACGACTCGATGAAAGGTTTTGCCGTTATAAAATCCCTGCAGGCTCAGCTTGACGAAGTTTTCCACCGTCAGGGGCGCCTTGTCGGGATAGAACTCGAGAAGGAGCTCTCCTTTTGTGGTTACCATGACCGCCTCAACGGAATCGAGGGGCCACTCGAAAAGATCGATCGAGAGGCTGTCCGACGAGAGATCTCCATACTCCCACCAGGCCTTGATCGTCCTGTATCCGTCCACCTCCAGCAAAGAGCCCGCGTTGACGGTCCGGGCGATCATCCCGTCCGATCCCAGTTGGATCGGTGAAAAGGTCAATCCCTCGGACGGGAGCGCCAGCGTATCGCCTCCGTCATTCGGATCGATCTTGAAACAGGAGGCGTCGAACATGGCGGCACTGAGCCCGCATCCGTCTTTCGACCGGATTGTCACCTTCAAGCGGAGATCCTTTCCGGCCACGGCATTGGGCGAGACCTGCTCGAGACGGATCTCGAGCTTTTCATCCCCTGTTCCTGCGGGCGCCGAACCGGACGGCGTTGTACGGCACGCCGAAAGAAAAACAAGCAGCACCAGGACGGCGGCTGACCGATATCGGTTCATTGTCTACTCCTTCCCGGCCGGGCGTTGTCAAGAGAGGGGATGAAAGTCGTACCGGCCTTTCTCGTTCCTTGTGACCCTGCCGGCCTTGACTTTCGGGTCGTGATAGAAATAGAGAGTCCATTCTTCGGCAGCGGCTTTTTCCAGAAGCTTTCGCCGTTCCCGGACACAATCGACGGGGGAGAGGTCGTAAGCCATGAGCCATGCCGGATTGATGTGGGCCGATGTGGGGATCAGGTCCCCCACGAACACGAGAGTCTCCGCGCCCCGGCCGATCTTGACGATCTGATGGCCCCGCGTGTGGCCGGGCGTCGGTTCGACTCTGATTCCGTCCTCCAGCTCGACGGCGCCTTCAACGGGAGAAAAGAGCCCGGCCTCACAGAGAAGCTTGATGTCGTCCGCCTTATAGGAAGCCGCTCTGATATCGGGCGGAGAGAGCGCATCGTCGAGCTCCGTCTTCTGAACAACGATCCGGGCGTTGGGAAAGGTCGGCTCCAGTTCGGCCCGGGCGTTTTTGGTGACCAGGCCGCCGGCGTGATCGAAATGAAGGTGGGTCACGACGACGAGGTCCACGCTTTCGCGCGAGCACCCTTTCCGGGCCAGGTCGGCGGCAAGCCCCTCGCCGGTCATGCCGTAAATGTCCTTTTCTTTCTCACCGAAGGTGAAGCTCGTGCTCCCTTCCACGAGAATGGTCTTTCCATTCCCCGTAAGGAGGAGAGGATCGGTGGAGAGGCTGATCCTGTTCCGGCTGTCGGGCTCCGTCTTCTTCCGCCAGAGCGCTTTGGGCACGACACCGAACATGGCGCCCCCGTCGAGACGGAGGCCCGATCCCCGGACGGCCGAAACGCTGTATCCCGCTGTCTTTCTGTCCTGCATGCTCTTTTCCGCTCTTACGCTTTCGATAGAATGCGCTCACGCTTTCGATAGAATGCGCTCACGCTTTCGATAGAATGCGCGAAATCACGAGCTTCTGGATCTCGCTCGTGCCTTCTCCGATGGTGCAGAGCTTGGCGTCGCGCCAATACCTCTCCACGTGATAATCCCTCGTATATCCATATCCGCCGTGGATCTGGATCGCATCGGACGTGACGTCCATGGCGATCTCCGAAGCGTAGTACTTGGCGTAGGCCGACTGAAGGGTGTAGGGCTCCCCCGCGATCTTGCGCCGGGCCGCGTCGTAGACGAGATGCCTGGCCGCCTCGATCTTGGCCGCCATGTCGGCGATCTTGAAAGCGATGGCCTGGTGCTCGATGATGGCCTTGCCGAACTGGACCCTCTCCTTCGCGTACTTGAGCGACTTGTCGAGAGCGCCCTGGGCGATGCCGAGGGCGAGCGCGCCGATGGAGATGCGGCCCCCGTCGAGTGTTTTCATGAAAACCTTGAACCCCCGGCCCTCCTCGTCGATCAGGTTCTCGGCCGGAATCTCTGCGTCCTCGAAAACGAGCTCTCCCCAGTCGGAACCGCGCATGCCGAGCTTCTCGTCGCCGGGCATGACCTTGAAACCGGGCGTGTCCCTCTCGACGATGAAGGCCGAGATCCCCTTCGTGCCGATCCCCTTGGCGGTCACGGCCGTGGCGATGAAGGTTCCGGCATGCTGGGCATTGGTGATGAAAATCTTGGAGCCGTTGAGCACGTAGCGGTCGCCCCTTTTCACCGCCGTTGTCTGCGTGCCGCCCGCATCGGAGCCCGCGTTCGGTTCGGTGAGGCCGAAAGCGCCCAGGTGCTTTCCCCGCGCCAGATCGGGGACATATTTTCTCTTCTGCTCTTCGCTGGAAAAGGCATAGAGGGGATAGGTGCAGAGCGATATGTGCGCGGCCAGGGTCAGGCCCGTCGATCCGCAGACGCGGCCCAGCTCTTCGACGGCGATGGCGTAGCAGAGATCGTCCATGCCGGCGCCTCCGTATTCCTGGGGAATGTTGATTCCCAGGAGACCGAGCTCGGCCATCTTCTCCGCGGTTTCCGTGGGAAAACGGTGGTCTTTGTCGATCTCGATGGCCAGAGGCTCCACCTCTTCCAGGGCGAACTTCCGCACCGTTTCCCTGATCATGAGCTGTTCTTCGGTCAGCTTCATCGTTGTTTTACTCCTTCTTCGGCTTTACTCCTCGGCGGCTCTGCGTTCTTCGACCGACCGGCTGATGTAGTCGACGATCTCGGCGGTCGGCGTTCCAGGCGTGAAAAGCTTTCCCACTCCCCGGTCCTCGAGCTTGCCCATGTCCTCCCGCGGGATGATTCCGCCGCCCGTGAGGAGAATGTGCTCGGCGCCCTTCTCTTTCAGGAGCTCCTGAATCCTTGGAAGAAGCGTCATGTGGGCGCCCGAGTGAATGCTCAGCCCCACCACGTCCACGTCTTCCTGAACAGCCGCTTCAACGATCTCCTCGGGTGTGTTGTGAAGGCCGAGATAGACGACCTCCATGCCCGCATCGCGGAGCGCGGAAGCCACGACCTTGGCGCCCCGGTCGTGACCGTCGAGACCCGGCTTGGCAACGAGCACTCTGATCTTTCTTTCCATGACTCCTCCTCGGGAAAATCCCCTTGTCAGAACGAAGGGGGCTCCCTGTACTCTCCAAACTCTTTCCTGAGAACTCCGGCGATCTCGCCCAGAGTGGCGTATGCTTTTGCGGCGTCCAGAATCCGCGGCATCAGGTTCGATCCGTCGCGGCAGGCCTCGGCCAGAGAGCGGAGCACAGACTCCACCGCCCCGCCGTCGCGGGAGGCGCGAAGCTCTTCCAGGCCCCTCCGCTGCTCTTCGTCGACCTCGGGATCGATCTTGAGAACCTCGATCTCTTCATCCTCCCCTTCGACATACTCGTTCAAGCCGACGATGATCCTTCTCTTCTCCTCGATCTCCTTCTGGTACCGGAAAGCCGCCGATGCGATCTCACGCTGGAAAAATCCCTTCTCGATCGCGGCGATCACGCCCCCCAGTTTCTCGACCTTGTCGAAATAGTCGTAACACCCCTTTTCCATTTCGTCGGTCAGCTTCTCGATGTAGTAGGAGCCGGCCAGAGGGTCGATCGTGTTGGGAACGCCCGTCTCGAAGGCCAGGACCTGCTGCGTTCTGAGCGCCACCTTGACCGCCCCCTCTGTGGGAAGGGCATAGGTCTCGTCCATGGAGTTCGTGTGAAGCGACTGCGTTCCGCCGAGCACGGCCGCCAGGGCCTCGTAGGCCGTGCGGACCACGTTGTTCAGGGGCTGCTGGGCCATGAGGGACACACCGGCCGTCTGTGTGTGGAAACGCACCATGCAGGATCGCGGATCCTTCGCGCCGAACCGCTCTTTCATCTCCCGCGCCCAGATCCGGCGCGCGGCCCGCATCTTGGCGACCTCTTCGAAGATATCCATGTGGGAATCGAAGAAGAAGGAGAGACGGGGTGCGAAGCTGTCCACATCCATGCCGGCGTTGACACCGGCCTCGACGTAAGCGAGCCCGTCGGCGAGGGTGAAGGCGAGCTCCTGGAGCGCCGTGGATCCCGCTTCGCGGATATGGTACCCGCTGATCGAGATGGTGTTCCACTGGGGAACGTGCTCCGCCGAATAGGCGAGGATATCGGTGATGATCCTCATCGACGGCTCGGGCCGGACGAGCCAGGATTTCTGGGCGATGTACTCCTTGAGGATGTCGTTCTGGATCGTGCCCCGGAGCTTCTCGGGCGGCACGCCCTGCTTTTCGCCCACAGCGATGTAAAAAGCGAACAGGATGGAGGCCGGTCCGTTGATCGTCATCGACGTGGAGACCCTGTCGAGCGGTATGCCGTCGAAGAGCGTTTCCATGTCCTTGAGCGACGAGATGGCCACGCCGCACTTTCCCACCTCGCCGAGGGAGCGGTCGTGGTCCGAGTCGTACCCCATGAGCGTGGGATAATCGAACGCCACGGAGAGCCCGGTCGTTCCATGGTCGAGCAGAAACTTGTAGCGCCTGTTCGTGTCCCGTGCCGTTCCGAATCCCGAGAACTGCCTCATCGTCCAGAGCCGGCCGCGGTACATGGTTGAATGGACCCCGCGCGTGAAGGGATATCGCCCCGGATAGCCGAGATCCTTTTCGTAGCGCAGGCCTTCGATGTCGCCGGGAAGGCCGAGGGGATCGACCTCTTTTCCCGATTGGGTCACGAAAGCAATGTCTCTTTTCGCGCCTTTCTCGAAATCACCGAGCCAGGCGTCCCGGTCGGACGGTCTCTTTTTCTTTTCTTTATCGCTCATTGTTGTCACCGTTAAAAACGTTCTTCACGATCTCGCCCGCAAGCCGGAAAGGCGAGAGGACTCCTTCTCCGGCCACCGCCTCCTCCAGGATTTCATCCTGGCCCCGGCTCTGCCAAATCTCCTTCCCCGCCATGGCTTCTACTAGCCGTTTCACCTTCTCCTTCAAGTGCCGCGTGCGACGCCGGCCGAGCTCCCCCGAGTCGGACAGGAACCGCCCATGGCCGGACAGGGCTTCGAGCAGGTCGCCCACACCCTCCTCGTTCAACGCCGAACAGGTCAGGATGGGAGGCTTCCACCCTTCTCCCCCTGTCCTGAGCTCGAGCATATCGCCGATCTCGACAACCATGCGATCGGCGCCGGGCTTGTCCGATTTGTTCACGACGAAAATGTCGGCGATCTCCATGAGGCCCGCCTTCATCGCCTGGATCATGTCGCCGGCCCCGGGGAAGAGAACGACCATTGTCGTCGACGCCGACGAGGCTACGTCGACCTCGGACTGCCCCACGCCGACCGTTTCGATGAGAATCGTGGAAAAACCGAAGGCATCCATAATGTCGGCCACCTCGTCGGTGGTGTGGGCCAGCCCCCCCACGGAGCCGCGGGACGCCATGCTGCGGACAAAGACGCCGGGGTCGAGAGAGAGCTTCTGCATCCGGATCCTGTCGCCGAGCAGCGCCCCGCCCGAAAAAGGGCTGGTCGGGTCGACGGCGACGATTCCGACCTCCTCACCGCTGTTGCGAAAGAGGCGGGCCAGGGCCTCGACAAGCGTGCTCTTACCCGCGCCGGGAGGACCGGTCAGGCCCACGCGTCTTGCGCCGCCCGCTTTTGCATAAAGATTGTCGTACAGATAGGGAAATTCGCGGGTTCCGTTCTCGGCGTGGGTCAACACACGGGCCAGGGCGATACGATCCCCTCCAAGGAACCGCTTCAGCAGATCTTCGATCTTTTTTTCCCCCGTCATCGAGCTCCTCGACTATCTTAAAAGGTGGCGGGCCACCACCATCATGACGGCTTCCGAAGTCCCCTCGTATATCTTGGTGATCCGCGAATCCCGGAAATACCTCTCCACGGGAAACTCTTTCGTATACCCCGCGCCGCCGTGGATCTGAACCGCATCGTTGGCGGCCTCCACGCAAACCTCGGAGGCGCAGAGCTTGGCCATGCTCGCCTCCATGGTGCAGGGCTTGCCGGCGTCCTTCAGGCCGGCGGCTTTCCGGACGAGAAGCCGGGCGCCCTCGATTCCGGTGGCCATCTGAGCAAGCTTCCACTGGATCGCCTGAAAATTACTGATCGGCTGGTTGAACTGGACCCTCTCCTTGGAGTACTTGATCGATGCATCGAGACAGGCCTGGGCGATTCCGAGCGCCTGGCTCCCCACACCGATCCGGCCCCCGTCGAGAGCGCCCATGGCAATGCCGAAACCCTTCCCCTCTTCGCCGAGAAGGTTTCGGGCCGGCACTTCCATGTCCTCGAAAATGAGCTCCACCGTGCTCGTCGCCCTGATTCCGAGCTTGTCTTCCTCGCTGCCGATGGAAAATCCTTTGAAGGAAGGCTCCACGAGAAAGGCCGAGATTCCGCGGGATTTCTTTTCCTCTTTCGAGGTCCTGGCAAAAACGATGAAGAGCCCGGCCTGGAGGCCGTTCGTGATGAAGAGCTTGCTCCCGTTGAGAACGTATCCGTCGCCCTTCCTCTCGGCCCGGCACTGGAGGTTGGCGGCATCCGTTCCCGCTTCGGCTTCGGTGAGAGCGTATGCACCGATCGTTTCGCCCGACGCCAGCTTCGGAAGGTATTTCTCTTTCTGTTCATCCTTTCCGTGTATGGATATTGTATTTCCCAAAAGTGAGTTGTGCACCGAAAGGATCACGCCGATCGATGCGCATGCCCGGCTCAGCTCCTCGATCAGAATCGAAAGAGCCAGGTTTCCCATTTCCACTCCGCCGTACTTTTCGGGAATCAGCATCCCAAGGAAACCGAGCTCCGCCGCTTTGCGGATCGTGTCGGTCGGGAACTCTCCCTTCCGGTCGAACTCGGCTGCATGAGGTTCGATTTCTGAAGCGGCAAAATCACGAGCGGTCTGCTTGAGAATTGCGAGTTCTTCAGTGAGCACACTATCCATTGTTTAACCTCTTTGATTTTCCAAGGTTATGATCCTGTATGGAAAAACGCCGCGTCCGGGCCCACGGAACAGCCGCGTCTCTGTCTGCAGAGCAGAAATCTACAAGACAGAAGTCTGCAAGGCAGATGAATATTGAATTGCCGCCGGCTTTCCCGGAAAAGAATCGACATTTCCCGTCCGGCAGAAAGAGCAACTCCAGTCCCGGAATGAAGGCCGGACCGGAATTTTACATTATGTAATTGTAAAGATTGGAGGTCAAACCCTTTCCAGGGGGACACAATGCGCGATCAGCTGCCCGTGATCGCGTATTGTGTCCCCCTGGAAAGAAAGACAGGGCCTTCGTGGCAGACCCTGAGATACTCGGTGTCTCCTTCGGCCGGGACGACACAGCCGTTGCAGATCCCGATTCCGCAGGCCATCCTCGTTTCCAGTGAGAGATAGGTCGGGATTTCCGATTCCCGGCCCAGCAGGGCCACGGCATCCATCATGGGATTCGGTCCGCAGGCGAAGATCCACGTCCGTCGACGCTCCGTTCCGTCCTTCGAAATCGGAGAAAGCCTTTTTTTCAGCAGAAGATCGACCATTCCCCGGGTTCCGCGGCTTCCGTCCTCCGTGGAAAATTCGACGGGAAAAGAAAATGATTCCAGGCGATCGGCCAGGTAAAGGGATGCCCGATCCCGGGCTCCGTGAAGGAGAACGAGGTCCCGGCTCCCTTTCTCCTCATGGGACAGGCTTTTCATCAGCATGTGAAAGGGAGCGATCCCGGTTCCGCCCCCCACGAGGATGAGGCGGCCTCCCGGCGGGGATTCGGGAAAACCGTTTCCGGCCGGCCCCACAAGAAGGGCCTTTGATCCGGGCGCCGCGCTGTTCATGATCCCCGTCCCCCTCCCCACCGTCTGAACAAGAAAATCGACCTCGGCCTCCCCGGCGGACAGCCGGCAGTCGAGAAGGCTGAACGCCCGTCCAAAGAGCGGGAATCCCTCTGAATACAGTTTGATCATGAAAAACTGACCCGGCCTCGGGAGCCCGGCCGGCGGGGGGATGGTAAAAGTCAGAACCTTCGTTTCCGGCCTGACGGGACGTGCCTCCGAAAGGACTCCCTCGAAACGGCCCGGGTCCGGTTTCTCACAGCGGTTCTTTCTCTTTTTTCGTTGTCCCATCCCCGGCATATTAACAGAATAAGCCGCTTGCTGGACAGTCTTCATTCAAAGTGGTCCCTTTTGTAACTTGCTGTAAGCAGAGCCGTGACCCAATCAGAAGAGATCAGAAAAGCGGCCGGAATCATTGTCTACCGCCTTGCCGGCCACGGTGGAAGCGGGCCTGAACCCCTCTTTCTTCTTCTCAGGAACGCCCGGCACGGGACCTGGGGATTCCCGAAAGGACATTGCGAAGCCGGCGAATCCCTCGAAGAGACAGCCGCCCGGGAAACCATGGAAGAAACAGGGCTTCGGAGGCTCGAGCTCGTCCCCGGCTTCGCGAAAGAAATCCGTTATCACACCGGCCCCGGCGAAAAGGGAGGGTCTGCCAAAGCCGTCCGCTTCTTTCTTGCACAAACCGGACCCGGGAAAGACGAAGGAACGGTCCAACCCTCTTCCGAGCACAGCGAAATTCTCTGGGGAGATCGAAAGACGGCCCGGAAAACGCTTCAGTTCGACACGCTCCGGGAAATTCTGGACTGCGCATATTCCGCCATCGCCGAACATGCAAAATTCGAAAACAAGGACCGGCGGCGCGCTCTCGCTCTTCTCGACAGCCTTTCATCGCCCGATGATTCCTGGCGGAAGCACAGCGAAAAAACGAGCCGCGTGGCTCAAGAGCTCGCTCATGAAATCGCGGCCCGGCGCCCCCGCCTTCCGCTCGATCCGGAGTGGATCGGAACAGCGGCCCTGCTTCACGACATCGGCCGGTCGCGCTCCCATGGAACATGGCATTCCCTGGAAGGCTTCAGATTGCTCGAGGAAATGCAGCTCGAACACCTTGCCAAGCCCTGCATTTCCCACTGGCTGAAGGGACGGCCCCGCAGCGAGCTCGAGAAAGAGCCTTTTTTTACCACCGATCTCCTGAACGAGCTCTTCGGCGGTCTCGATCTCGAGTCCATCACCCTGTCGGAAAAGATCATCGCCCTCTCCGATTCCCTTGTCATGCACGACCGGATCGTGACCATCGAGACTCGTTACCGGGAAGCCCTGAATCGCTACGGCGACTCGTCATGGATGCGCGAAAACAGGGAAATATCCCTTCGCTTCCTCGGCGAGTTGAACGCCCTTCTCGACAGGCCGGTTTACTCAATCTTCGGGCTGGAAGAGCGCTCTGACAAATGACTCTCCTCACTCTCGAAAAGATCTGCAAGGCTTTCAGGGGAGAAACCGTTCTCCGGGACGTGGATCTCATCCTGCGCAAAGGGGAAAAGGCCGGTCTCGTGGGACGAAACGGGTGCGGCAAAACCACATTGCTAGAAATCATCGCCGGAATCGCAGCGCCCGACACGGGGACGAGGCGCGTGACCGGAACTCCTTCGATCGGTCTCATCAAGCAGGAAGAAGATTTCGGCGGAAACGCCACTCTTCTCGAGGCGGCCTCGCAGGGTCAAAAAAGGATCAGAACGATCGAAAGGGAGATGGCCCGCATCTCCGAATCGATCGAGAACGCCGCCAAAGAGGATCTGGACCGTCTCGTCCTTCGCCAGACCGACCTGGAAGAACAGTACCGCTTCGCAGGCGGGTACACGGGACCGGCGCGCGTCCGATCGGTCCTGTCCGGCCTCGGTTTTCACGAAAGCCAGTTCCCCCTTTCGCCGGCCCGGCTCTCCGGCGGGGAGGTCAAGCGCCTGCAGATCGCGACTCTCCTTCTCGGCGGACACGAGCTTCTCCTCCTCGACGAACCCGGAAACCACCTCGATATCCGCGGGCTCGAATGGCTCACACACTACCTCAAGGATTACAAAGGCGCCCTCGTCATGGTTTCCCACGACAGGTATCTTCTCAACGCCCTCTCCGACAGGATCATCGAGATCGAAGAGGGACGGCTCGAATCGTTCACCGGAAACTACGATTCTTATATTGCCGGGAAAGAGCGCGCTCGGGAAAAAGTCCGGAAAGAGCTGGAGATGAGAAAGCGACTCGTCGCCAGGGACGAAGAGTTCATTCGCCGCAACTTTTACGGGCAGAAAGCACGCCAGGCCAAGTCACGGCAGAAACGTCTCGATCGGCTGGAGCCGGTCGAGAAGGTTCGCGCCGACCGGGAACTGAAGTTTCGGTTTTCGGCCGGCCGCCCGTCGGGCGAAAGGGTGCTCACCATGGAAAGCGCCGCGGCTTCCCATGGCGACAAGATCTTTTTCAAAGACCTCGATCTCTCCCTGGAAAAGGGCGACAGACTCGGCATTATCGGCCCCAATGGATGCGGCAAATCCACGCTTCTCCACATCATTCTCGGCAGCCACGATCCCGCCGCCGGAAAGATTTCGGTCTCTCCGACGGTCAAGACTGCTTATTTCGACCAGCGCCTGAAAGAGCTTTCGGAAAACAGCTCGGTCATGGACGAATTGAGAAAGGAACGGCCCGCGATCACTGATCAGGAACTGAGGGACCATCTGGCTCGATTCCGTCTGACCGGCGTCAGTGTGGACAAAAAAGTGGGTCACCTTTCGGGCGGTGAAAAAAGCCGGGTCCTTCTTGCCAGGCTCGTTTTGAGAAAATCCAACCTTCTTGTCCTGGACGAACCGACCAACCACCTCGACCTGTTCAGCAGAGAAGCGCTGGAAAAGGCGATCATGGCCTATGAGGGCACTGTAATCATTGTGAGCCACGACCGGCGTCTCCTCGACCGGACGGCCACCCACATCCTCTCCCTGGACAGGGAAAGAGCGGCTCTCCATTACGGCAATTATTCGTCGCTCATGGAACAGACAGAAACCGGGGCCGCCGAGGAAAAAACCCCTGCTGTCAACAAAAGAGAGCGGAAGCCGGCCAAGAAAAGAAGAGGGCGGTCCCGTAGAAAACGGCGCTTCAATTTCAGCCAGCTCGAAGAGCTCATCATCTCGAAAGAAGAGAGGCTCGCCGAGATCGAGGATGCCTTTTACACCAAAGAAATCTACACGGACAAGAAGCGCTACGGCGAGCTCGAAGAGGAGCATCACGCTCTCAAAGACGAACTGGAAGAGCTCTACACGGAATGGGAAACCTGGTCCTGACAAGCCGGCCGGGTTTGTTGATTCGCCACGGTCTCTCCTTCATGACGAAGGGAGCTTGCTCCTTCATGACGAAGGGAGCTTGCTTTGGCGAGGCAGACGTTATATAAATACCAACTCATCACAAAAGCTGGTCTTTCATCCTCAGGAGGAGCATAGTGGATCTCAAAAAATTGATTCGTGACATCCCCGATTTCCCCAAAAAGGGCATTGTCTTCAAGGACATCACACCCCTGCTCAGAGACCCCGCCGGTTTTAAAGCATGCGTGCAACGATTGACCGAAATCGTCAAAGAGAGCTCTTGTGATCTCATCGCTGCAATCGAATCGAGAGGATTCCCTTTCGGAGCAGCCGTTGCTTTAGAACTGGGGCTCGGATTGGTGCCCATCCGGAAACCCGGAAAGCTTCCCTATTCGACGATCAGCCAGACATACGACCTGGAATATGGAACGGACTCCGTAGAAATCCATACAGATGCAGTTCAAAAAGGCCAGAAAGTAGCCATTATCGACGATCTGCTTGCCACTGGAGGCACAATGGCCGCAAGCTGCCGGCTCGTAGATTCTTTAGGCGGCTCTGTGAGTGTCTGTCTTTTTGTGGTGGAGCTCTCATTCCTGGAGGGGCAATCGAAATTGGCAGGCCGGAACATCCGGTCTTTGATCAGCTACTAAACTGTTCGGACCGATCGGTTCTGTTTCGTCAATACACCAGAATTGCCCCAAGGAACCCCTTCTTTTTTCAATATTCTCATTAAAAACTTTACCAGGGACCCCCGGGTTTTTTTTCAACATAATACACTAGTGCTAATTATGTTAAGACAGAACGGCCCCACGGATTTATGGCGGGGAATTTGTGCGTATATGAATTATCGACTTAGAATACCTTGACTATCCGTTAAAAATATTTATAATTTATATAGCCGTTACAGATTGTATTATTTATACTCTCCGGCCTACTGAAGGACTTTTTCTTAGTGGAAAAACATATGAAAAGCCAGCAGCCGAAGTCACCTCGGATGAAAAACCCTCCCATATCCCGAAACAAAAAATCTTCCATAAGAAACGTGATCAAAAATTTATCCAAGAAAAAGACCTCGTCAGCCAAAAAAACACAGCTCATAACAAACAGAGGAAATTCTTCCGAGAAAGACCTCAAAAAAATCTGGGAGATTTACGGAAAAACGGGTGACGCCAATATCCGAAACTTCCTTATCGAAAAGCATATGCATATTGTCAGGCACATTGCGGAACGCCTGATGATGACACTTCCCAAATCGATCGACCTCGATGACCTGATATCGTGGGGCCTTTTCGG
>CAZWHE010000067.1:0-19749 GCA_964633825.1 uncultured Phycisphaerales bacterium
CAGCTGGTCGCAATCGACGTAAACATCCAGAGCCGGAATCGAGGCAGCCAGAACCGTTCCCCTGTAATCGAGGATCCGCCCCCTGGGGGCTTGGAGAGACTCTTTCTTCAGCTGGCGATTTCGAGCGCGAAGAGTGTAATGATCTCCCTGGATCACCTGAATATAAAAAAGGCGGGCTTCGAGGACGGCAAAAGCCGTAATAATCGATGCAAGCATGAAGATAGACAGGACTCTTGCCCTCTGAAGCATTCTTTGACTTCCTCGCTGATTTGTTCAGGCGGACAAGATCTCATGTCCGCCCAAGAGCATTTTCCACGTTTCGGCGACACCCGCGGTCAATGACCCCGAGAGGCCGAAAACCGATTTTATTCCAGGCAGGCCCGAACTCCTGCAACCCGGATCAGCTCCACCGGCGTTTCCTCGAAGCCGTCCATGTGAAGAATGATCCGCAGCTCTATGGCTTTATTCATGATGCAAGAAAGAGACCTCATGCGGGCGGCTTCCGATTCGAGCGACATCAACTGGTCTTTGAGAAGCTCCGCCTCCCTCTCAAGCCAGGCGGTCCGGTAACCCGAAAGGACTTCGCTGTTCCTGAGCCTGACGGTCACAACGGCCAGGGTGCAGAGCGACGTCAGAGCCAGCGCGACCAGAAATTTCATTGCACAACCTTCTTCCGGGCCGTCCTCATGCGGGCGCTGCGGCTGCGCCGGTTGCGGCGAAGCTCCCGCGTTGTCGGGCGAATCACTTTTTTCGATAAGAGATCAGCCTCTCCGTCTCGGACGCGAGCTTTCAGAAACTCCTTCACGATCCGGTCCTCCCCGCTGTGAAAAGAAATAACGGCCAACCGCCCGGCTGGTCGAAGCAGCCCGAACGCGGCCGCGAGCCCTTTTGAAAGATGTTCGAGCTCTCGATTGACGGCCATCCGGACGCCTTGAAAAGTCCGTGTCGCAGGATGAATCTTTCCGCCTCTTCGCTTGTAAACCCCCTCTACGATTTCTTTCAAATCCGTCGTGCGAAGGAGGGGGCGCTTCCGCCGTTCATTGAGGATGGCTTCGACCACCTGTTTCGCCCTTGGTTCTTCTCCGAGATGATAAAGAGCTGAATAGAGCTCCTCGCGCGGAGCTTTGTTAATAAAGTCCTCGGCCGTGACGGGTGTGGAAGGATCCATTCTCATGTCAAGCGGACCGTCGTTCAGAAACGAAAAGCCCCGCTCCGGCCGGGTGAGCTGAAGAGACGAAACCCCGAGGTCCATCAAGACCCCGCCGGCTTTCTTCTCGAGCTCGTTGAAAATCACATCCACCTCACTGAAATTGCCGTGAAAAAGATCGCATCGTTCGCCAAACTGATCGAGCCGGCCGGCCGCGATTTGCAGGATCTCGCGGTCCCGATCCAATCCGTAGAGAACCGCGTCGGACGGCGCCCTCTCGAGGAGAGCCTGTGCGTGGCCTCCCCCCCCAACCGTCAGATCGATAAAAATCCCGCCTCCCTCCGGTTGGAGGCACTCGAGCACCTCATCGACCAGGACAGGCTGATGGACAACATGGTCCTGTTCGCTCAATGATCACGTTCCGAAAAAAAAATGCATTTCAGAACCGCTTTATCAGGCCCGATCGGTCTCCCCGGCCGGGATGCCGTTTCTGCCGTCCAATTCCTTGGCCACGTTCTGGACGATGTCTTTTCTGTGCTCCTCGATAAACTTCTTCCAGTCCTCATCCCTGAAGAGACCGATCTTCTTTTTGATGCCCACGAAGGCGAGATCAATGGCTCCGGCAATCTCGGGCCGGAGGATTTCGGGGATGAGAAATCGGCCTGAAGAGTCGAGCTCCACTTCCTCGGCAAGGCCGTAGAACCCGATCTCACCCTCGACCGCTTCGGTAATGCTCCAGGGAGCATCCCATTTCTTAAACACTTCCCGCCATTCTTCATCGGTCCAGAGGAAAAGAGGGCATGGTTTAACGCCGAGGGTGATGATCATTGTTTTGGAGTTGCTGGCGCGTTGAATTTGTTTTAGAATTTTCCGCGGAACCTTGATCCGGTTCTTTTGATCGAGCTTGCTTTTTGCAGAACCGATAAACATCACTTGGTTCCTATTTAGACCACTTTATTCCTTTTTCGTCCACTAAAGCATCATATCGTCCCATAAGCAAGTTTTTTTGCGTTCATTTTCGAATTTTCCCCAAAAAACACAAAAAAATCCCTCTAAGCCGGATCATCCAACAAAACAATCGGATGAGTGCGGGAGCCCGGACCGCAAGCCCGGTTATTATTCAGCCTGATTACTGCCGATCCCCTTCCCCCTCTTTTCCCGCACCCTTTTCAAGGAGGCTCAGGTCGAAATCACCTTCCAGGTCGGCATTGAGCAGATCGGACAGTTTCTCTTTCAGGTGGGTGATGCTCTCCTCGTCCAAGAATGGAATCTCCACATCAAAGGCGGGTTCACCGCGCCTTCTTTGAACACGCATCATGTCTTTTCCATCGTGAGAGGTAAAATCGACGAGCTTGAGAAATTTCTTGCGGATCAGAACGAGCCCGATCAGATAAACCATTGATACGAAAGCGGGGTTTTTACTGGAATGCATCTTGAAGAAGAGATCCCGGAGTGACTCAAAATTGACAATCCTTTTCTTTTCGGAAGATTGAGCGGTAATGCGCGTCTTCCAGAAGATCCTGTCGGACTGAAGATCCGGTTCGTCTATAGAATGCTCTGATTCTTCAGAATGCCCTGATTCTTCGACCGGCATATCCGGCTGAAAACAGGAGCGGCAGAAATCATTCCTCTGCACGGTATCGCCGCTTATCTCGACCGAGGAAAAACAAAAATCCCCTTCTTGAAATTCCATGCCGCAAGAACAGCACTGTTCCGACCCGGGCGCAATCTTCCACTCCATGAGACATCCTTTCCAAGCCATCGGATTGAATACGATTCTTTAATACAAAGAGGTTACGCTCTCCAACAGGGGGATTTCAAAACGTTTTTCATCTATCTCGTTGCGGGACCGGCCCACCCCGGTTATTTTAATATTTTCGCCGATCACCGCCGGACATTGAAACCGATCGCCCGGCACAGCAGTATGGGGAACAGGATATGAAACCGGAAGATTTCGTACATCTTCATGTCCACAGCCACTATTCTCCTCTGGACGGCTGTGTCACAACGGACAACCTTCTGAATAAAGCCCTTTCCCATGGAATGAACAGCCTCGCCCTGACGGACCACGGCGTCCTTTACGGAGCCGTCGAGTTCTACCAGAAAGCTCACGAGCTGAAAGAAGGCGGGATCAAACCGATCATCGGCATGGAAGCATACGTGGCCGAGACATCCCGGTTCGAGAAGCATGTGGACAACCGCCCCTCGAGGATCTATCACCTCACTCTCCTGGTCCGGAACACCGATGGATATAAAAACCTGATCAAACTGACGTCCTCGGGCTTCACAGAAGGCTTCTACCGGAAACCGCGCCTCGATTTGGAAATTCTCGGCCGCCACTCGGAAGGATTGATCGCTCTCTCGGGATGCCTGAGCGGACGTGTTCCCCGGTCACTCCTCTACGGCGATCCCCAAGGGGCCGAGCAGGCGGCATCGGCTTACAGAGAAATATTCGGCCGGGAAAATTTCTTCATCGAAATCATGGAGAACGGCCTCAAAGACCAAAACAAGGTCAAACCGGGGCTCTGCGAACTGGCCCGAAAACTCGACATCCCCCTCGTTGCCACCAACGATATTCATTACATCGAGAGAGAAGACGCCCTCGTTCAGGAGGTTTTGCTCTGCATCCAGAGGAACCAGACGCTCAACGACGAGAAGCGCATGCGCATGGGAACGGACCAGTTCTACTTCCGCTCCGGCCGGGAGATGATCGAGCTCTTCGCACACACACCCGAAGCGGTGGAAAACACGGCCCTCATCGCCGAGCGCTGTAATCTCGAAATGGAATTCGGGAAATACCATATTCCCGAATTCAAAACGGAGAGCGGCGAACGGCCTGAAGAGATGTTGAAGAGGCTCTGTTTCGAGGGAGCCCGGAACAGGTACGGCGAACTGACGGGCCCCATCCGCGACAGGCTCGAATACGAGCTCGAGGTGATCAACTCGATGGGATTCGTGTCATACTTTCTCATCGTGTGGGACTTTATCCGTTACGCCAAGGAGAACCAAATCCCCGTGGGACCCGGCCGGGGGTCGGCTGCCGGCTCGGTCGTGGCCTACAGCCTCGACATAACCGAACTGGATCCGCTCAAATACGATCTTCTCTTCGAACGTTTTCTCAATTCGTCCCGCATCTCCATGCCCGACATCGACATCGATTTCTGCATCAACGGCAGGGAGAAGGTCGTCAACTACGTCCGGGAGAAATACGGGACCGAGAACGTCTGCCAGATCATCACATTCGGCACCATGGCCGCCAAGGGGTCATTGCGGGACGCGGGGCGCATCCTGGACATCGATCTCCCCACGGTCGATCTTATCGCAAAGAAGATCCCCAACAGAAAACCAGCCGACGAAACCCGGTCTCTTCTCGAAATGGTCCGGGACGAAGATCAAGAATTGAAAAAGATGCGCAAATCCGATCCGCGCATCGAGAAGCTCTTCGACATCTCACTCAAAATCGAAGGACTGAACAGGCACCCGTCGACCCATGCCGCCGGTGTCGTCATCACCGATAAGCCGCTCACCGATTACGTGCCGCTCTGCCGGGTCAAGGACGAGATCAATACGCAGTACCAAATGACGATGCTCGAGGACATCGGCCTCTTGAAAATGGATTTCCTGGGCCTGAAAAATCTCACGATCATCGACAAAGCCCTCGGCCTGATCGAAACTCACAGCGGCGTAAAGATCGACCTGGCCGATCTCCCCCTGGACGACGAAAAGGCGTACCGCCTTCTCCAGGAGGGAGCGACCCAGGGCATTTTCCAGCTCGAGTCGGAGGGAATGAGAAATCTTCTCGTACGGCTCTGCCCCGACTGCATCGAAGACATCATCGCTCTTCTGGCTCTCTACAGACCCGGACCGCTCGACAGCGGTATGGCCGACCTTTACGTGGAGAGGAAACACGGCAGGCAGAAGACCGACACCCTCCACGAATTGCTGGCAAGCATTCTCCGGGAGACTTACGGAGTCATCGTTTACCAGGAACAGGTCATGCGGATCGCCAACATCTTTTCCGGATTCAGCCTCAACGATGCCGACGGTCTCCGAAAGGCGATGAGTAAAAAGAAACCCAAAGAGATGCTCAAGTTCCGCAGCATGTTCATCGAAGGCGCCGTGGCGAAGGGAGTCAAGGAAGGAAAAGCCGAAGAGGTCTTCGACAAGATCGAGGCGTTCGCGCGGTATGGATTCAACAAATCCCACTCCGCCGCTTACGCCATGATTACTTACCAGACGACCTACCTCAAGGCGAATTACCCCATCGAGTACATGGCCGCTCTCATGTCCTGCGACGCTTCCGATTCCGACAAAATCGCCGCCTGCGTCGAAGAATCGGAACGGATGGACATCAAGGTGCTCGGACCGGATTTCCGAGAAAGCACGCCCGATTTCAGTATCTCGGACAAGACCATTCGCTTCGGTTTGAACGCCGTCAAAGGCCTGGGTGAAAAAGCGGCTGAGGCGATCGTCATCGCCAGGAAGGATGCCGGCGAATTCGAGGATGTTCCCCACATGCTGGAGCACATCGATCTGAAGTGCCTCAACAAGCTCGCGCTGGAAACCCTGATCAAAGCCGGTGCTTTCGACAGCACCGGCATAAGCAGAGCTTCTTATTTCGATTCGGTCGAGCAGCTCCTGGCTGTGGCCGCCGGTGAGCAAAAAGACAGGAGAAACGGACAAGCCTCTCTCTTCGGCGACGACGAGAATTACATGAGAAAACCGTCAATACCGATCCGGGAAGAGTGGGACGACACCTTCAAAATGATGTGCGAGAAAGAATCTCTCGGCTTCATTCTGACCTCGAATCCCATGAAACGCTTCGCTCCCCTGCTCAATCAGCTTGCGCCCACAGGACCGGAAGATCTCAAAGGAATCGAAGAAGGCGCCTCCCTATTCCTCGGCGGTATGATCGAAACACCCCGCATCACCATGGCTCGGAGAGGACGCAATGCCGGAAAGAAAATCGCCCTCTTCAAGATCCGTACTCTGGGGGGACGTGTTTCGTGCGTTCTTTTTTCGGGCGAGTACGAGAAATTCGTCCATCTTCTGCAGGAGGACAGGCTCCTTTTCCTCGGCGGCGCACTGAATCACAGGATGGACGATCCCAGCCTGATCGTCTCTGAAATACTGGAACTGGACGAAGCCATCAGAAAACAGCGATCCACCTTTGTCCTTCGTCTGGGACGTCCCGAAAACGTAAAATCCGATTCTCTCGATGCGATCCGTGAAATATGCAGCCAACACCCCGGAGACTTCGACCTCGTTCTCCACTTCGACGCACCCAGGACGAACGGCCCCGGATATACCGTGAAAGCCGGATCACAATACAATGTGGCTCCCACACTGCAGACACTCCTCGAGCTCGAAAAGGTTTTGGGGGGCGGAAATGTGCAGCTCCGCTAAAAAACAAGCTCGACCGCTGCCGGCCGGTTCGTTTCCCTAGCCGGCTATTTCCCCTTTTTCTTCCCCTTTTCTTCCGAGGCTTTGGGCGGAGCGTGTCCCACCAGTTCGAATATGACCTGCGGGCCGTTATCGCCGAGGCGGTTCGTAGGCAGCTTGACGATGCGCGTATAGCCCCCGTTTCTGTCGGCGAATGAAGGCGCGATCTCGTCAAACAGCTTTTTAAGAAGCGTCTTGTCCTGTATATCCCGGGCGGCTCTCCTGACGTTGTGAAGAGATTTGGTCCGAGCCAGAGTGATCATCTTCTCCGCAAAAGGTCTGTATTCTTTTGCCTTCGCGAGGGTTGTCACGATCCTGCCGTGCTCGAAAAGTGCAGAGAGAATATTGCGTTTCAGGGCGGTCCTATGGGATGTGTTTCTACCCAGCCGGCGGCCTCTGACTTTATGTCTCATGGTTGACCTCGTTTCATGCTTTCCAAATCCATCCCCAGGTTGAGTCTCAGATCGATCAGTGTCTTTTTGATCTCTTTTAATGATGTTTTGCCGAAATTCCTGAGCTTCATCAATTCAGGCTCGGTCATCTGAACGAGATCTTCGATCGACTTGAGATTGGCTGAATCCAAGCAGTTCCTGGCCCTAACGGACAAATCGAGCTCTTCAATGTTTCTGGAAAGGTTTTCTTTTAATTTCTCGGCTTGTTCATCCACTTCTTCCGTGCCGGTGTCTTTGGCTTCATCAACGGGGACATCACGGTTCAGACGTTCGTAGTGGACAAAGGGATTCAAATGCTTGCGATAGATCTTGGACGCTTCGACAAGCGCCTCTTCCGGTGTTGCGCTCCCATCCGTCCAGATCTCGAGGATGAGCTTATCGTAGTTCGTGATCTTACCGACACGGGTATCTTCCACGCTGTACCTGACCCTTTGGACAGGAGAAAAGTTGGAGTCCATGTAGATAACGCCGATCTCTTTTTCCTCGTCTTCATTCTCTTCGGCGGTGACATAACCCCGCCCAACGCACGCCTTCATCTCCATCTTCAGGGCGACGTCTTCCGTCAAGGTCGCAATGATCTGATCGGGATTGACGATCTCCGTGTTGCTGTCGGTGATGATGTCGCCGGCCGTTACGGTCCCGGCCTTGCCGGAGTCGATCTTCAAGACCGCTTCTCGATCATTATGGATCCTGACCAAGACCATCTTCAGGTTCAAGATGATATCGGCCACGTCTTCGAGAACACCCTGCATCGAGGTGAATTCGTGAAGAACGCCGTCGATCTTGACGGACGTGATCGCAGCCCCTTCGATTGAAGAAAGGAGAACCCGCCTGAGGCCGTTCCCCACCGAATGGCCGAATCCCTTTTCGAAAGGTTCGATCGTGTATTTCCCATAGGTGTCGAGTTTGGTCTCCTTGTCCACCAAAACCGATGTGGGAAGCTCAAAATTGCGCCATCTGATCCTCATGCTTTTCTCCTTGGCGACGAGCCGTTCATAGGCTCCGCGGAATTACCGATTGCGGAATTACCGATTGCGGAATTATCGTCTGCGGAAATACCCGAGAAATCTATAACCTCGACATCTTACTTAGACATGAACTCGACAATAAGCTGTTCATCCACCTCAAACTGAACGTTTTCACGCTCCGGCAGGGACTTGACCTTGCCGCCGAATTGGGATGGATCCTGCTCCAGCCAGGAAGGAACTCCCTTGCTCTGGCTTTGTTCCATTGATTCATGAATGATCTTTTTGATAGTGTCCTTATCCCTCACACGGATAGTATCCCCGGTCTTGACAAGAGCCGACGGGATATCGCACTTCCTTCCGTTCAAGAAGAAATGCCCGTGGCTGATCATCTGCCGGGCATGGTTTCTGGATAAAGTCAGCCCCAGTGAAAAGATCACATTATCGAGGCGCCTTTCGAGCAATACCAGGAGGTTTTCTCCCGTGTTCCCTGTGGTCCTTGCCGCCTTCATCATGTACTTCTTGAACTGGCGCTCACGAACCCCATAAAACTTCTTGGTTTTTTGCTTCTCCCGGAGATGGATACGGTATTCCGAAGGACGTCCCCTCATCCAGGGGTGAGCGCCGGGCTGGTAATTGCGTTTTTGAAGGGCGCATTTGGGTGTATCACACCTCTGTCCCTTCAGGAAAAGTTTCTGCCCTTCACGCCTGCACTGTTTACACATACTCGCTTTCATCTTGCCCATATGTCTCTATCCTCTTTGAAAATCACCGCGTGAAACGGTTCTTTCTCTGTTCAGACTCTTCTTCTCTTTCTGGGACGGCAGCCGTTATGAGGAAGCGGAGTCCTGTCTTCAATAGCCTTGATCCTGATTCCCGATCCCTGAATGCCCCGTATGGCGGCTTCCCTTCCGGAACCGGGCCCCCTGACATAAACCTCGACCTCGCGGACCCCCATTTTCTTGGCCATTTCGGAACATTTCTCCGCCGCTTTCTGGGCCGCAAAGGGGGTGGACTTCCTCGATCCTTTATACCCCGTCGTGCCTGCCGAACACCAACAGAGAGCATCGCCGTTGGCTTCGGCGAATGTGATGATTGTATTATTGAAAGTCGATTTAATATGCACGATCGCTTTGACAACGGTCTTCTTTATTTTCCTACGCTTCTTTGACGCGCCCATATAAACCCCCTAGACGGGAAAGATTGATTCGTTACATCCTCTTGATACTCTTCTTGCCGGCCACGGTCTTCTTGGGTCCCTTCCGGGTCCGGGCATTCGACTGTGTCTTCTGGCCGCGGACCGGCAGGCCACGCCTGTGCCGCATCCCCCGATAACAGGCGATATCCTTGAGGCGCTGGACATTCTGCACCACCTGGCGTCTGAGCTGGCCTTCGATGGTGTAGTTCTTCTCGATATGAGCACCCAAGCGCGCCAGGTCCTCCTCGGAGAGATCTTTGGCCTTGATCGTTCTTTCGATATTCAGATCCTTGAGAATCTTCTCGGAAGACGTATTCCCAATTCCGAAAATGTAAGTCAAAGCGACCGAAACCGCCTTGTCGTTGGGAATATCAACACCGACTATACGAGGCATTCTTTTCTCCTTCCAAGCGGGCATAGTGGCTGCCGCGGCGAAACGAGGTGCCAATAAAACACCGTCACCGGCTCACTTCCCCTGTTTCTGCTTGTGACGGCCGTTCTTGCAAATGACCCTCACCACACCGCGCCGCTTGATGATTTTGCAGTTCTCACAAATTCTTTTGACAGACGATCTTACTTTCATGCTCAACAGCCTGATCAGGGCTTCGCCTGACAGGCCTCCTCTCTAAGGGGCGGTCAGCCACGATAGACAATGCGCCCTTTTGTCAAGTCATAGGGACTCAGTTCCACTGTCACCACATCACCAGGAAGGATCCTGATGAAATGCATTCTCATCTTTCCGGACACATGGGCGATGATCTTGTGTCCGTTTTCAAGCTCCACTCGGAAAACGGCATTGGGCAACGCCTCTTTAACCACTGCCGATATCCTGATCGCCTCTTCTTTGGCCATACGATCTCTACCGTTTTCTTCCCTTGGCCCAGGCGCTCGAGGCCCCGCCACTCGTAAAACCCTCATAATTCCTCATCACGAGCTGGGAGTTCAGCTTATCCACGAGGTCGAGGATCACGCCGACCACGATGAGCATGCTTGTCCCGCCCAGGTTGATGGCCACGAACTGCGGAATGTTCTTCAGCTGGCCCGAGATAACGTGAGGCAGAATCGCAATCAAGGCCAGGAAGGTAGCGCCAGCCAACGTGACGCGGTACATGACGTTTTCGAGATAGTCGGCCGTTCTCTTGCCGGGGCGCAGCCCGGGTACGAACCCTCCCGATTCCTTCAGGTTGTTGGCAATCTCGGTCGGCTGGAACATGAGGGCGGTCCAGAAGAAGCTGAAGAAGAAAATCAGCCCCACGTAAAAGAGTACGTACCAGAAGCCTCCCCAGGAAAAGAGGTTGCTGAAAAACTGGCTGTCGCCGAAGATCTTGTCCAGGACCGGGGGAAGGATGAAGAGAGCGGCCGCAAAAATAATGGGCATCACGCCCGCTTGATTCACCTTGAGAGGAAGATAGTGGCGCTGTCCGCCGTAGATCTTCCTGCCGCGCGTCAGCTTCGCCTGCTGGACGGGTATACGCCGCTGCCCCTTGGTGACATAGACGATGCCGAGCACGATGATGAGGTAGATCCCCGCCAGGGTGGCGAAAGTGGACATTCGCTCCGCAGGATCGAGGTCGTTGTACATGACCTGGAACTGGCTGGGCATTCTGGCCAGAATCCCGCCCATGATAATGAGGGAGACTCCGTTGCCGATACCGTGCTCTGATATCTGTTCGCCGATCCACATGATCAGGATCGTACCCGTCGTGAAAGCCAGGATCATCACGAGCTGGTACCACCATGCGTTGAAGAGAGCGGGGGAAATGATCCCTGTCTTTTCGACGGCGTCCAGCAGGAATCCCCTGATCATAAACGTTCCCTGCACGATGCAGAGAGGAATGGTCGCCAACCGCGAGTACTGGTTGATCTTCTTCTGCCCCTGCGCCCCTTCCTTGGACAGCCTTTCAAGAGCAGGGACGACCTTGACGAGAAGCGAGAAAATAATGGACGCCGAAATATAGGGCATGACCCCCAGGGAAAAGATATAGCACGATCCCAGAGCGCCTCCCGAGAGAGTGCTCATCAGCCCGAAGATCATCCCGAGACCGCCCTCCTGGTACTGATCGGTGAGGGCCTGGATCTGAGAGTAGTCCACTCCGGGTACGGGAATGTGGAAACCGATCCTGTAGACCACAAGCAGACCGAGAGTGATCATGATCTTGCTTCTGAGCTCTTTGATTCGGAACAGATTGAATATGCCCGTATTCATCAACACTCCTCGATTTCACCGCCGGCGGCTTCAATCTTTTTGCGAGCAGCGGCCGAAAACTTGTGGGCTTTCACCTTCAGTTTCTTGTCGATCTCTCCTCCGCCAAGGACCTTGAGCATCCGGGCGTTTTTTCTGACGAGCCCTTTTTTCTTGATGCCGTCGAGGTCAACGACGCTTCCCTCTTCAAAAGAGTTCAGGCCGCTCACATTAACGGTCGAGTAGACGACCTTGAAAGGAGCGTTGGTGAAACCCCTCTTCGGCAGCCGCCTGTAAAGCGGCATCTGTCCCCCTTCAAAACCGAGTTTCCCACCGCTGCCGCTCCGCGAGCCATACCCCTTCATTCCCCGGCCTGAGGTTTTACCGAGCCCCGAACCGGGCCCCCGGCCGACACGTTTCTTTTTCTTGTGTCCCGAGTTCTTGTGTTTTATCTCCTTGAGATCAACCATCAGATCTTGACCCCTCTCATTTGTTCCACCTCTTCGCGAGACTTGATCGAAGTCAATCCCTGCAAAGTGGCTTTAACCAGGTTGATGGGGTTGGCGGAACCGTACACTTTGGTCAGGATGTCCTTGACGCCGGCGAGCTCCACGACGGCACGGACCGTGGCGCCGGCTATGATCCCTGTTCCGGGCGCCGCCGGTATGAGACGAACCCTGCTTGTTCCAAACCGCCCGGTCACGGGATGCTGAACAGTCGTCTCCTTGAGATGAACCACCTCCAGGTTCTTGCGGGCGTCCTTGAAAGCTTTTTCCACGGCGCTCGGAACCTCTTTGGCTTTTCCAAACCCCACTCCGACTCGCCCGGCTTTATTGCCGACAACAACGAGTGCGCTGAAAGAAAACCTTCTCCCGCCCTTCACCACCTTGGCGCAACGGTTGATCTTGACCACGGCTTCTTCAAGGATATTGGGGCTGCTCAAATCAATGTCGGTCCTGTTCAACGAGTTTCCTCCATCAGTCCGGGTTTTCCAACCCTACTACCGCTAGAATTTAATCCCTCCTTCACGAACGGCGTCGGCAAAAGCCTTGATCCGGCCGTGATATCTGTACCACCCCCTGTCGAATACGGCTTGAGCAACTCCCTTTTCCTGAAGGCGCTTCGCCATCTCCGTTCCGAGCGACCGAGCGTTTTCGACTTTTTTCGTTCCCGGTTGATCGCCGAACGCCTTTTCCAAAGAGGAGATGGCGGCAACAGTGGTGCCGGCTTCGTCGTTTATGGCCTGGCAGGCGAGATTCTTGTTGCTCCTGTATATGGAAAGCCTCGGCTTGTCCGATGTACCGCGAATGCGGCGACGGACGCCTCGCATCACCCTGAGCCTCTTTTTGATCCTGTTTTTCTGTTTTCTGTCCATTTCAGAATAATCTCACACACATTCGTAGATCACGCTGTCATTATGTACCTGCTAGGGATTTGCCGACCTTTTGATGGACGATCTCATCGTGGTAGCGAATTCCCTTCCCCTTGTAAGGTTCCGGCGGTCTGATACGCCGAATGTTCGCGGCGAATTGCCCCACGAGTTGTTTGTCGAATCCCTTCACAACGATCGACGTTTGATTGGGAACCTCGATGGTCAGCCCCTCGGGAATCTCCATTTCAACGGGGTGGCAAAAGCCGATCTGAAAAACGAGGGATTTCCCCTGCATGCGAACATTGTATCCGACCCCGATGATGGTCAGACGTTTTTCAAAGCCCTCTGTCAGCCCCTTGACCATGTTGTTCACCAAGGTGCGGTAGAGACCGTGCAATGCCCGGTTCCGTCTTTCATCGTTAATTCTCTGAAAGGAGACTTCCTTGTTTTCGGAATCGATGGCGACACTCACGGCAGGATCGATCCACTGATCGAGCTTGCCCCGAGTTCCTTCCACGACAACAGTCCGTTCGGTCATCGACACCTTGATACCGTCCGGGATCTTGACAGGTTGTTTTCCTATTCTTGACATCTTTTTCTATTGCCTCTCAGCCCGTTTCGTCCTCAACCGGAAAACATTCCGGTTCCGGATCGAGCGTCACTATTTCACAAAGAGAAGCGGCTCGCCGCCGACACTCTTTTCCCGGCATTCCCTATCCGAGAGAATCCCGGCCGTCGTCGAGTAGATCTCGGACGCAAACCCATTGAGAACCTGCTTGATTTCTTTCACGCCCCTGTAAACGCGGCACCCCGGTTTCGACACCCTCTGGATGTCGCCGATCACCTTCTCTCCGTCCGATCCATATTTGAGGGTGATCACGAGTTTTCCCCGCCGGCTTTCAGAGACCGTCGTAAAATCCTCGATAAAACCTTCCCTTTTCAGGGCGCCGGCGATACCGGCTTTGAGTTTGGACATGGGGACATCCACCGTAGTGTGTCCGACCATATTAGCGTTCCTGATCCTTGTCAGCATGTCAGCGATGGGATCCGTCATCGTCATGATTCAATCACTCCCCGGTACGGGTTTTCCTCTCCTACCAACTGGCCTTCTTGACTCCCGGGATTTCACCCCGCAGAGCCAGCGTTCTGAAACAGATCCGGCAGATCCCAAACTTGCGATAGTAGGCTCGGGGCCGCCCGCACAAACTGCAGCGGTTGTATCGACGCGTACTGAATTTGGGTTTTCTTTTGGCTTTGACTATCAAACAGGTTTTCGCCACTTTCCATCCTCTTTCAATTTGAAGACCCGGACAACCCGGCTACCGGTTACTTTTTAAAAGGCATTCCAAGCTCTCTGAGAAGGAACAGAGCCTTCTCATCATTGTCGGCAGATGTCACGATCGTAATATCCATACCCTGGATGAACTGGACGCTGTCCAGGTCGATTTCGGGAAACACGATTTGTTCCCCGAGCCCCATGGTAAAGTTTCCCCTTCCGTCGAAAGACTTGTTGTGAATCCCCCTGAAGTCACGGATACGCGGGATGGCGATTGAGATCAAGCGGTCGAGGAATCCCCACATCTGATTCCCCCTCAGAGTCGCTTTGCATCCGATCGGCATGCCTTCCCTGAGCCTGAAACCGGCAATGGAATGCTTGGCTTTGGTCATGGCCGGCTTCTGGCCGGTGATTGTGGCCAGATCCTTCATAGCCGCGTCCAGCGCCGTTTTGTTTTCGCGAGCCTTGCCGACGCCCATATTGATGACGACTTTTTCGACTCTGGGAATCTGGTGCGGATTCTTAAGAGAGAATGCTTCGCGGAGTTTGCCGACAACCTCGTCCCGATACTTCTTTCGGAGTCTCGGTGTCTTTTTCTCCGTTGCTTTTTTTTCTTTTGTCGCTGCCTTTTCCATTTTGCCTCTCTATTCCTGCGGCCTTTCTCTTATGAAGGGAAGGGCTCGGAGCACTTGCAGCACATTCTGATCTTCTTGCTGTCCTTCACCTCGAACCGGATCCTGACACCCTTCTGGCATTTTTCGCAGTAGGGCATCACATTGGAAATCGCAAGGGGATTCTCCTTTCGGATCCTTCCTCCCTGCGGATTCTGCTGACTCCGGCGAACGTGCTTGTACACCATGTTGGTGCCTTCCACGACGACACGGTCGCTGTGCTGCAGAATCCGGAGCACTTTACCGGTCATTCCTTTGTCGGCTCCCGCCGTGATAACGGCGAGATCGCCCGCTTTCAACCTCATCATGATTCATTGCTCCAGAACACTGGGCTCTCCGTGCATCAGACGACCTCGGAAGCCAGCGATATGATCTTCATAAAGTTCTTTTGGCGCAATTCCCGCGCAACGGCACCGAAGATCCGGGTTCCTTTCGGATTGTTATCGTCATCGAGAATCACGACAGCATTGCTGTCAAAGCGAACATACGATCCGTCAGGCCTCCTCACATTGTTCTTTGTCCTGACAATGACTCCCTTGATTATTTGCTTTTTCTTAACCTCGCCCTTGGGGGTGGCCTTTTTGACGGAACCCACGATAATGTCACCCACACCGGCGTATCTTCTCTTTGATCCCCCGAGCACGGTAATGCACATCACGGTCTTTGCCCCCGTGTTATCCGCTACGTCCAGGAGGCTCTGCATCTGGATCATTGTTAGTCACCTTCTCTTTCGAGGATGCGGTTCAACCGCCAGTGCTTCGTCTTGCTGATGGGCCGTGTAAACGATATTTCTACCTTGTCGCCCACACGGGCCTCGTTATTTTCGTCGTGCGCTTTCAAACTGGTGAAGCGCTTAACGAATTTGCCATAACGAGGATGCTTGACCAGCCTCATAACCTGAACAGTGATCGATTTGTTCATGGCGTCACTGATTACGGTTCCGGCTTTCATTACTTTTTTCTTTTCTGTCATCAATCCGCCTCAAGAAACAGATTACTCATTCGTCTTCCAGATATTCGGTCTCCTCTATCTGGGAGCGGCTCCGCGAATTCCCTTTCGCCGCTCCTCGAGGATGGTCAGGATCCTGGCCACCTGCCTCCTGATTTCTTTGATCCTTGAAGGATTGGCGATATTCTCACTCGCCGACTGGAACTTCAGATCAAAGAGCTCCTTGTTAAAGTTCTTCAGGTCGTATCGGAGCTCTTTATCTTCCTTTGATCTCAGATCCTTCGATTTCATGCCTTCGCTCTCCTCTTGACAAGGCGAACCTTGATGGGCAGTTTGTGAGCGACCCGGTTGAATGTCAAAACGGCCTGTTCCTCGGGAACACCGCTGAGCTCATACAGAATCGTCCCCGGTTTCACGACAGCGGCCCAGAACTCGGGTTCGCCCTTTCCTTTACCCATACGTGTTTCCGCCGGTGTCGATGTGACCGGTTTGTGAGGAAAAATACGGATAAAAACCTTGGCTTCCCGCGCAGCCCGGCTGGCCGCGATTCGGCCCGCCTCGATCTGCTGCCCGCTGATCCAGCCGGACTCCAGGGCCTGCAGCCCGAACTCTCCAAACTCTACGGAGTTTCCACGCTGCGCCAGTCCGCGGACCCTGCGCCGCTGTTGCTTGCGGTAACGACTTCTTTTCGGCATCAGAGCCATTGGAACAACTCTCCAAATTGCAATATCGCCACGGTCAAGGCCGCCCGCTCGATCGAGGCCGCCGCCCGGATCGAGCACGCCGCCTTAACTGCGCTTGAATTTCTCTCCCCTGTAAATCCACACCTTGATTCCGATCAGGCCCGCCTTGGTTCGGGCTTCAGCGAATCCGTAATTGACATCGGCAGTCAGTGTTTGCAGAGGAATCTTGCCGATAATAAACTGCTCTCGCCGCGCCATCTCCGCTCCGGCCAGCCTTCCGGCCACATGGATCTTGATGCCTTCGGCGCGGGCCTGCATCGTTGTGAGGGCGGTTTTCTTCATCACCCTTCTGAAAGAAGCTCTTTTCTGCAGCTGCTCTGAAATACTCTGAGCAACCAGGTTGGCGCAGAGCTCGGGTTTTTCGATCTCCTTGAACTCGATTATCACCTGGCGACTCGTGATCTTTTCCAGCTCCGATGTGATCTGGTCGGCCCGTGAGCCGCCACGGCCGATCAGGACACCGGGACGAGCTGTATAAATGAGAACTTTGATGGTCTCTCGGGTTCTTTCAATGTCGATCCGGTCGATAGCAGCGGAGTAGCACTCCTTCCTGAGATAACGTCGGATATTCTGATCCTCCAGCAGCAGCTTGGAGAATTCTTTCTTGCCCGAATACCAGCGTGATCTCCAGTTCTCGATGATGCCGATTCTAAAACCGGTCGGATTGACTTTCTGACCCATTATGACTCCTCGTTTTCGGATTCTGCGGAGGCGGCTACTTCTTCGCCGGTTTCTTGACCGCCTGGCATTTCACCGAGCTCGTCGCTCAGCGTGATTTTGATATGGCTTGTTCTCTTGAGAATGGGAACGGCCCTTCCTCTCGAGATGGGTCGCCACCTGGCTCGCCCGCCCAGGAGTGGGCCCTCGTCCACTATCGCGTTTTTGATAAAGAGGCTGTCGAGATCGATTTCGACGTTCTGTTCCGCGTTGTTGAGCGCGGAACGGATCACCTTCACCACCATGGGTTTGGCGCGTCTGTTCACGAATTTCAGTCTGTCCAGCGCACTGTTGACGTTCATGCCCCGGATGAGATCCACAACGTAACGCGCTTTCCTCGGAGAGATTCGCGCATACATGTGGCTCGCTTGAAACTCCATTGACTCACTCTCCACTGACAAATCGCCCGGTCCCGCAGATGCGGAAAGGGACAACGTTATTTCTGTTTCTTGCCGGTGTGACCCCGGAAAAGTCTCGTGATTGCGAATTCCCCGAGTTTGTGCCCCACCATATCCTCCGTTACAAAGACCTTCACAAAAGATTTACCGTTATGAACAAGAAAAGTTTTCGAAACAAATTCAGGAGGAATCGTGCTTGCCCGAGCCCAGGTTTTAATCGGCTCGTGGCTGCCCGCTGCCTCTCGAAGGCGTATTTTTTTCAACAGCTTGGCGTCAAGATAAGGCCCTTTTTTAATACTCCGGCTCATCTTATTTCTTCTTTCTCCTCCGCAGGATAAAAGCATTGCTCGGTTTCTGCCGCGACCGCGTTCTTCCTCCCTTGGAAAGCTTTCCCGTTGGAGAACAGGGATGGCGACCGCCGCCGGAGCGTCCCTCACCGCCGCCCATGGGGTGGGAAACCGGATTCTGGGCGGTTCCCCTCACATGAGGGCGGCGCCCCCTCCATCGGGCCCGACCCGCTTTTCCGAGGGAGACATGCTGATAGTCCAGATTGCCGACCTGCCCGATCGTGGCGCGACACTCAACAGAAACCTTCCGGATCTCTCCGGAAGGAAGAAGCAGGTTGGCGAATCCCCCTTCCCGCGCCTGCAGCTGGATAACCGTACCAGCGCCTCTGCCGAGCTGCCCGCCGTGGCCGGGCTTCAGTTCCACGTTGTGCACCGCCAGGCCAAGGGGGATCGATTTGAGCGGCATTGTATTGCCGATCTTGGGCTCCACCTGTATTCCCGACTCGACCATGTCGTTAACCTTGACCCCATGAGGAGCCAGGATATACCGTTTTTCACCGTCCCGATAATGGAGAAGAGCGATCCACGAAGACCGGTTCGGATCATATTCGATCGCTGCGACACGAGCCGGCACGCCATCCTTGTTTCTTTTGAAGTCGATGATCCGATACTTCCTCTTGTGGCCGCCGCCGCGAAAACGAGAAGACGTGTGCCCGTGACAGTTGCGGCCGCCGCTCTTCTTGTACGGTTTCAGGAGCGATTTCTCCGGTTTCTTCTTCGTAAGCCCCGAATAATCGAGAACGCTTCCGAATCTGCGGCCGGGCGATGTGGGTTTGTATTTCTTGATCGGCATTTTGTTGTTCGCTCCAGCCTAATACGCCTTCAGCCGGCAGCATTTCTCCGTTTTAGATAAACTCGATCGCTTCACCTTCTTTGAGAGTGATAACGGCTCTTTTCACATCTGGCCGGGAGTAAGTTCGATACCCCCCTCCCTTGGCTTTCCCTTTTCGGATCATCGTATTGACCTTCAACACATGAACACTGAAAAGGGATTCGATTGCAGCCGTGATCTCTCTCTTGTTGGCTTTCCGGTGCACCAGAAAACTGTAACAGTTGTTTTTCTCCGCCTGAAGAGTCCCTTTCTCGGTGATCAGCGGTTTTAATATGATCTTGTACGGGTTATCCATCTCCGAGGCGTCCTTTCAACAGGTCGATAGCTTCGTTCAGGAAGACAATGTCCTGTACTTGATCATGTGATATGCGTTGACATCATTGACCGGCAAGATGTCGACACCCGCAATGTTCCTGAACGACAAGTAGGAAACCTCATCCTCCCCCGAAAGGAGAACGAGCACTTTCCCTTTCAAGTCCAGCTTACCGAGAGCGGCAACCGCTTCACGTGTCGAAGGCTTTTCGAGTCCGAATCCCGTGATGATAAAGGTTTCCTCGTCTTTCAGTTTGGCATAGAAGGCATTACGAAGGGCTTCCTTCTTCGCTTTGCGCGGGATCGAATAAGAGTAATCCCTCGGTTTGGGTCCGAAAATGACTCCCCCGCCCTTTCTCAAAGGCGAACTGAAATCCCCCGCGCGCGCCATGCCCGTGCCCTTCTGCCTGTAAGGTTTTCTTGTGGTGCGAGAAACCTCGGCCCGCGTTAATGTGGAATGAGTCCCCTGTCTCATGTTAGCCTCATACATGAGGACAGCGTCTTTTAAGAGACGCTTCTTGACCTTGTCGCCGAAAGTGGATTCGTCAACATTGGTTTTGGAGATCGTGTCTCCGGCCAAATCATAAGTCGCGATCTCAACCATTACTCACCCTCTTTCTTTCGACTATCAATGGTCCGGGGCACTCCTGTCTTCGCCGTCCTGATCCTGAGAACAGTGTTGCGCGCTCCGGGAACAGATCCCTTGATTAGAAGAAGGTTTCTGTCGGAATCGACCTCGATGACTTC
>CAZWHE010000068.1:0-19532 GCA_964633825.1 uncultured Phycisphaerales bacterium
GAGCCGTCTGAATCGTCACCCTCGTCTTCTGCCGCGTCAAGTCAAGCCCCTCCACTAATCCACTACAACGCGAACTCGATGACTCGGCCCCACAAAAACGACGGGGGTTTTGTCTCATCCCCGCGTGGGACCGACTCTCTCAACGGACGAGGAAGAATCCGTCTTCGCCGATCGATTGATAGTGGGGCAGGAAGATCCGTCCGTTCGAAGGAGACGTGATCGTTCCCTTCCGGTCCTTGGCCAGCGCCTGCCCGCGGCTGACGGCGTCGAAGTTCTTGAACCCGGGCAGCATCTCGAACCGGTCTTCCCGTGTGATGGCGTGGCGGAAGACGAGCTCGAGCTCCTGCGGAATGTCTTCAAGCACCGAAAAAAGGGCTTTCCGCCATCCGTTGATCTGAGGAAGACGCTCTCCGCCCATCGCACCGGTTCCCTCGAGGGTCAGCCAGATCGCGGCTTCGTGAGCATCGATCGATTCGGCCGTTCCGTGCCGGCCCGCCTCGAAAGCGAGAGTGGAGTGCCCCTGGGAATCGAAATAGCTCAGCATCATGCCCTGGAAGAGGCTCAGCTTGTCGACAATCACGGGAACGTGCAGCTGTTCGTTCACGTTTTTCAGAAGCTCACCCGTTCCCATGACGACGAAGGGAACGCTGGCGGCCGAGCTCGTATGCAGGTCCATGACCAATACGGGTCCGCGCGCCTTCTCCGCGGCGCCCTCGATCGCTCTCTTCAGGGCGAGCAGTTCATGGTCCTCGAACTCGTCAAGGCCTTTTTTTTCGGCGGCGAGCGCCGACTCGATGCAGGGCGCTTTCCAGATGCGGTTGAGATCCTTTCGAATGTATCTCACTCCCTGCGCAAGGGCCGGCATATTGCCGCGAAAAGCGTAAAAGTCCCCGCACAAGGAAACGGAATCTCTCTCGAGCGACCGGAGGACGCGGCACGCCGCGTCGATGCCCGTGGGCTCGTTGCCGTGAATAGCGGCGACAACGATGATACAGGGGCCGGCAGCCCCGCCGTGGTGCTCGCCGATCAGGCGTTCCCCTGCTGTCAAGTTATCGGTCATTCTTTTAGTTTCTGCTCCAATAGGTTGGCGGCAATGCCGAGAAAGCTGTCCTCGGTCACCACACCGACCAGTTTACCGTCGCTCAGGACCGGTAAAATAGAAATCTTCTTTTCGCGCATCAGCCGGATTGCATCGAGGGAGAGTGTTTCCGGCGCGACGGTGATCGGATCTTTCACCATGATCGAGCTGACCGGCACGGTCCGCCCCTCTTCCTGGGGGATCGGCTGGCCGATGAGCTTGAGCAGCCTCCTGTGGGAAACGAGCCCCACAAGGTGATGTTCCTTGTCTTCGACGAGAACATGGCGAATGCGTTTCCACACCATGAGGTGCGCCACGAGATCGACGGGCTCTTCGGGCAGAACGGTAAAGAGATCGGTGGTCATGTACTGCTCGATCCTGTAATAGTTCAGTTTCCAGCCGCCCCCCTCCTCCAACCGAGCGGCGGGCCAATCGGACACGGGCTTTCCGCCCTTCTGCCTGGCCACGACGGCCGCGGTCAGGGCGTTCAGCTTCTCCCACGTGGGGGCCGATTGTTCCATCTTGGAGAAGGAATCGAGCATCCACTGCGCACCGGTCACTTCGCGCTTGACGCGCTTTTCGATCACGCCGAGGTAGAGATCGATGTCGCCCGAATTCACTTTGGAAGCCCTGAGCCCTTCCTGCGCCAATGGAAGGAACTCTTTGAGGATCACCTTTGCCGCGGCCTGATTCTTTCCCCGCCACTTGATCTGCGAACCGAGGCCGTGCCGCGCGGCGGCGAAGAAGTTGTCCCTGGCGGCATCGAAATCGATCTCCTTGGTGATGTCGTCGTACCTTTGCGCCATGCCGGTGACCAGCCCGAGCCAGAACGCCGCGTTGGCCACCTCATCCCTCGTCGACGGCCCGGAAGGCAGCATGCGGTTTTCGATCCGGAGGTGCGGCTTGCCATTCAGGATGCCGTAACACGCCCGGTTCCAGCGGTAGACCGTGCCGTTGTGGGTGCACAGAGCCTGGAGGTGGGGCGCTTTGCCTTCTTCCAGCGCCTGGGAAGGATCCTCGTACTCTTCGAGGGCCACGAGAACCTTGTGGCGGGCCACATCCTCCTGGAATATCTCGAGAACCGATTGGTCGATCCAGTTGTCTCCGAAATGCACCCGCGGGCTGAGATAACGCTCGTGAGGCGCTGTCCGGGTGTCGATCGATTGCTGAAAAAGGGCGATGCGCGTCTCACGCCACAAGCGGTAACGGCCGAGAAAAGGGGAATTGACCGCCGCGGCCAGCACGGGCGCCGCCGCCGCCTGCGAGATGTTGTACACGCGGGCGAATTCCTGCGGGTCGACCTGGATGTGCACCTGGAAGCTCGTGTTGGCCGCCTCGAGCATGACGCTTTCGTGCTTCAGGATCAGCTCGTCCGTTCCCTTGATGTTGAGCTCGTACTCCTGGCCCCGCATCCGCGTGGTCGCCTCGTTCAACGCGAAGTACCGCTTCTTCGGGGTCATGTTCTCCAAGCCGAGATCGCTCTTCTTGATGGTGGGCAGGATGCCGATGAGCACCACCTCGCTGTCGAATTTGTCCGCCGCCGCGCTCGCTTTGGATATGAAGTAATTGAGCTGGAGCTCCATGCGACTGAAACAGTCTTTGCGAAAAAGCATGGGATCGAGATTGAGCTCGATGTTGAACCTGGCGATCTCGGTCGTGAAGTGGGGATCGTCCAGGCTGTCGAGCAACTCCATGGAGAGCGGCGCCGGGCGCCAGCTCTTGTCGACCAGGACCAGCTCCTGCTCCACCCCGATCCGCCGCACGCCCGATTCGACAGCATCTTCTTTCAACATCTTTTCGAGAGCATTGATGTCGTTGAGCAGATAATGCGTAAATCGCCTCAGCCGCTCTCCGTCATCCGATTCCGGGCGGGACTTCTTTCCCATCGATCACTCCAGCGCTTCTGTTCGGAACGGCTTGCGGGGACAAGGCCCATCCTCCCTCCGGGATAGTTTTAGCCGAATATGATTTCCACGTCACATAAAATCCCATCCCGCTCCGGAAAGTCTCCGTTCACTTCCGGCCGAGATCGACGTACGCTCCCGCTTTCATCTCGTTCAGGATCAAGGGGAATGTAATGTTCAGCGGGTCGAGGGCGATGGCGATCCGCATGTTTTTCAATGCCGGCTCTTTGATGCCGGCCGTGTAATGAAGCACCGCCCTGTTGGAATAATAATAAGCGTTCAGAGGGTTGAGCCCGACAGCCCTATCGATGTCGCCCAAGGCGCTGTCGGGATTCTCCAGGCTTTTGTGGACCAGCGAGCGGTAATAATAAGCGTCGGCCTTTCTGTAATCCAAATCATCGACGGCCTTGTCGAGCTTCTCCATCGATTGGAGCAGTAATTCCTTGTATGCCTTGATTCTATCATCCTTGCCGAGCTTGCTTTTCGTATCGTACTTTGTTTTCAGCGCTTCGTAATAGAGGTCCCGCCCCAGGACCATCCATCCATGGCCGCCGACCCGGGCCACTCCTGTTTGGACGAACTCCTCCCATTCCTTTTGAAGAGCGGCCCAGTCTTCGATCTTGAGGCTCTTTTCCAGAAACTCCACCGAGTCCTGCGGCGTGACGGCCATGATCTTCGACCTGATCTCCTTTGTTTTCACCCCCCTCAACGAATAGAGGTTCTTGAAGAATCTCAGGAACCTCGTTTTGTATTTATCGCCCGTCATCAGAAAATGAAAGGTCGACCACCAATAGGCATAATCCTCGTACTTGTATGATTTCGTGTTCAGGGCTTTTCTGAGCGGCGTGACCCGGCCCGACAGGATCTTCTGGTTGACCAGGAGGAGGCGGTTGCCGAGGATTTGACCCGGCGCCATCTCGGGCTTTCCCCGCCTGTCATAGGTGATGCAGGCGCTTCCAAAGTATTCGGCCGCTCCTTCCTCCACCCAGTGAGGCTTTACCTTCAGCTTCGTGTTGGACAGGTAGTTGAGGAGATGGGCGCCCTCGTGAAGCAGGGTTCGCTCGCTGAGGGACGGATCCTCGAAGTTGTGATAAAGGTTCAGGCTGTTGTCCAGCCAGTTGAAATACCCGCCCGTCCCCCGAAGCTTGCTGAAAGCCTGGTATTCGCGCACATCTTTGAATATCCGAATAATGGGTCTGTTTTTCTTGGCCTCGCTCGAGACCTTGATGCCCAGCGTTTTTTCATAAGTGGAAAAAAGGGCGTCTACAAGATCGGCATAGTGATCGAGAAGCTCCTCGTTCGTCGTGGTTTCCATGATGAAGCGCGATCTCTTCGCCCTCCAGGGATTCGCCGGATTCGAATGTTTCGTGAGGTTCTCGATCTTTTCCCTGCGCTTCTCCTTCTCTTTCTCTATTTCGATTCCCAGGCGGTATTTCGAAACCCACCGGCCCTTGAACCTGACGTAGCCCTTGGCCACGTTTGCTTTCTCCTTCTCCGTGCGGGGCACGAAGAGCCCGGGGTCACCGTAATCGACCTGCCTCACCAAGGTCTTGGGAACCCGGATGGAGTCCTCGCCCCATCGAACGATAAAGAAATCGTCCTCCTCGCGAATCCTTCCCTCGACGGTTCTGCCGTGGCGTGTGATGAGGAGATCGGGAAGCACGGGCATCGCCTCCGCCCGGCCGCTCGCCGGTCCGGACCCCGTTCTTCCCCGGGAGGACGTTCTTTTTCGGGACGGCGTTTGGGGGCGATCGATTTTCAAAGTCTTAACAACCTTTCTGAAGAAAGGCTTCCACTTCTTGTATTCCTCCTCGACGACGCTGAACATGAGGACCAGTTCTTCGGTGTCCGAGATTTTCACCGCCACCGCATAATGTTTGTAATTCACATTCAGATCTGTTTTGGACAGGATCGCGTATTCAACGGCGGGCCGGTTGCACATTCTGTCGTCTTCCTTTTCGATGATCCGCACCCCGGTCAGCCCGCTGTAATTGTGCAGCCACTGCTCCAGGGTGCGGGCCGAAGCCTGTTCCCTGCGCTTTTTGAGCAGCTCTTTTCTCTTCTTCTCATCCATGTCTTTTTCGTCCCCGCCGGCGCCCCCCCCGCTTTGGGCCGCTTCCGGAACAACGGGGCCGACAGGCCCTGACTCGAACCAGAGTATTTTCATCGATGTTGGAAAAGAGAAGGAGCCGAGCTCCTTGGATTTGACTCTCGTGCGGGGGCCGTACCAATGATCGACGAGGTTCCCGGAAAAGATCCTGGCTTTGACATCCTCCGGCATGGACCTGGCTTTCAGGGAGGGCCACTCATCGGGAATGCGCACCTTGAAATCGAGTTTGTCGTTCTTGTACCACTTCCCCAGCTTCTCCTTGGCCGGCGAGGCGGGACAGAGGCCGAACGCCACGGCGCCAAGGAGCACGATCTGGAAAAATGTTCGTCTCATGAGACCGGCCCTGCCAATAAACTCGTGACCGACTTTTCGATCTTATTATAATGTTCGGTTTGGACTTTTCATTGATTTCGTCGCAAGGCGCCGCGCTTCATTGACCGGACGCGATCTTCCATGTATCTTTCGGTTTCGAGAACCCCTTATTCACGAGAGAAAGCACCATGACAAAAGAACTGAACGCCGTCGTGGTCAACAAGATGAACGTTTCCCCCGAGGCCATGATCCTGCAAGTGGTTCCCGACAACTGGGAACTGCCCGATTTCATACCGGGCCAGTTCGCCGTTCTGGGCCTGCCGGGATCGACTCCGCGCTGCGGCGGGTCCGATAACATCGAAGAGCCCGAGGATCCCGGCAAGCTCATCAAGCGCGCCTACTCGACGACATCTTCGTCCAAGGTGAAGGAATATCTCGAATTCTACATCACCCTCTGTCGTTCGGGACAGCTCACACCCAGGCTTTTCACACTGAATATCGGAGACCGCATCTGGATGTCGAAGCGGTTATCGGGCATGTTCACCCTGCGCGACGTCCCTTCAAAATACGATGTCGCCCTCATCGCCACCGGGACCGGACTGGCGCCCTATGTGAGCATGATCCGCTCGGAATTGAAAGACCGGCCGGACCGTAAATACGCCATCATTCACGGCGCCTACCATTCGTGGGACCTGGGATTTCGCGGCGAGCTGATCACTCTGGAACAGGTCTCGGCGAATTTCACCTACCTGCCCGTCATCAGCCATCCCCAGAACGAGCCGATTCCGTGGACGGGATTGACCGGATTTGTTCAAGACATCTGGCACAAAAGGCTCATAGATCGGAAATGGGGCCGCAAGCCTTCACCAGACGACACCCATGTTTTTCTGTGCGGCAATCCCGCCATGATCGATTCGATGAAAACAATAGTCGAAAATGAGGGTTTTTTGGAACATACCAAAAAATCTCCCGGCAATGTTCATATCGAATGCTACTGACATCGACCGAATCCCCTCGCGCACGCCAAGTTTAATCCTGTTCACACAAACGAATTACAAATATTTATAATTTTTTAAGAAAAAGCGGGACAAAGGCTGATTTCAGTCTATTAATAACAATAATCATTATTGGTAAAGGATAAAAAATGACTGACATAACGTTCCAGAGAAACACCAAACAGAGAAAGGTGATCCTGGAAGAACTCAATCACCTCACCTCGCACCCCACTGCATCCGAGCTCTACGAGATCGTGCGGCAGCGCCTTCCCAGGATCAGCCTCGGGACTGTGTACCGCAACCTGGAGCTTCTCACTCGAATGGGCCTCACTCAGAAACTGAAGATCAGCGATTCGGAAACACGGTTCGACGGAAACCGGGAGAGGCACTATCACGTTCGCTGCACCCGGTGCCGCCGCGTTGATGATCTTCACAACGCACCGGCCAACCCGGTGAGCGAAGAAATCAAGAGCTTGGACGGCTACGAGATTCTGGGATTTCACCTCGAGTTCATCGGTATCTGCCCCGACTGCAGGAGACAAAAAGCCGGAACCGATGACAAGCCGGGAAAGGGTTGATACCCGCCTGTGCAAGGGAGCCTCGTCGAACAGTTCCCGGCATAAAAAGCGGCATCGGGATACGCACAAACAGGAATTCTGCTTAAAAAGGACAAAAACCATGTTGAACCAGAAGATTCAGGACGCTTTCAACAAACACATCAACGTCGAGCTCTACTCCTCGTACCTCTACCTCTCCATGTCCTCCCACTTCGAGTCGAAAAACCTCAAGGGAATGGCGAGCTGGATGCGGCTTCAGGCCCGGGAAGAGATGGCGCACGCCGTCAAGTTCATCGATTTCATCCATGAAAAAGGTGGAAAAGTGCTTCTCGCCGCGCTGGATGCGCCCGAAAACGAATGGAGCTCGCCGACCGCGGTTTTTGAACATGTCTACAAGCACGAGTGCCATATTTCCCAACTGATCAATGACCTGGCGAACGTCGCAATCAGCGAAAAAGACCATGCCGCGAATTCCTTCCTCCAATGGTTCATTACCGAGCAGGTCGAGGAGGAAGCCTCGGCCCTGGAAAATCTGGAAAAGCTGAAGCTCGTGGGCGACAACGGCGTCGCTCTCTTCATGATCGACAAAGAACTGAGCGAGCGCGCACCTGCGCCGAGCGATGAAGGAACAGCATAAGCAGAAAGAACTGCATAAAACGTACAACTTTCATAACAACATGAGACAACAAGGAAAGGAATTACTATGACCTCTCTAGTCACAAAAGAAGCACCTGATTTCACAGCCCAAGCGGTTTTGCCGGACAACACTTTCGAGGAACTGAAACTCTCGTCGTACCGCGGCAAATACGTGGCCCTCTTTTTCTATCCCCTCGATTTCACCTTTGTCTGTCCTTCCGAGATCATCGCTTTCGACAAGGCGCTGGCCAATTTCAAGGAGAGGAACGCCGAGGTGATCGGCGTCTCGGTGGACTCCCATTTTTCCCACCTGGCCTGGAAGAACACGCCCGTTGAAAAAGGCGGAATCGGCAACGTCCAGTTCCCCCTCGTGGCTGACATCACGAAAGAGATCGCCCGCTCTTACGGCGTGCTGTTCAATGATTCGGTCGCCCTGAGAGGATTTTTCCTGATCGACAAGGAAGGCGTCGTCCGCCACGCTTTAATCAACGACCTCCCTCTGGGCCGGAACGTTGACGAGGCCCTGCGCGTTCTCGAAGCGCTCCAGTACACCGAGGAGCACGGAGAGGTCTGCCCCGCCAACTGGCGCGAAGGCGAAGACGCAATGAAGCCCACGGCCGAAGGAGTCGCCGGCTATCTGGCAAATCACGCAAAAAAAAAAACCAATCGTCCTTCTTCCCCCATCACCCCCCCCCCCCCGGGGGAGAGGGGTGGAAGAATTCCCCGCAACAACGAGGGCAAACGCCATGGAACCGACAGAGAACAAACTGATCGCCGGAGTCCCGCGCGAAACCTGCCCGGGAGAACGCCGCGTCGCCCTGACTCCCGCCGCTGCCGGGGCGCTGATAAAAACCGGGATCGAGGTCGTGATCGAGGCCGGTGCCGGCGAAGCGGCCGGTTTTCCCGATGCCGAGTACATAGAAAAAGAAGCACGGATCCTGGACAGCCGGGAAAAGGTTTTCGAAACAGCCCGGGTGATCGTCCAGGTCCGCGGCTTCGGCGCCAATCCGGAGAGAGGCGGGGCCGACCTTAAGCTCATGCGGCCCGGGCAGGCCGTGATCGGGATGCACGAGCCCCTCGGCGCCCCGGAAGCGGCCGCGGCGCTCGCCGCGCGGAAGACGGCGGCGCTCTCCATGGAGCTCATGCCCCGGATCACGAGAGCCCAGAGCATGGACGTCCTTTCCTCCATGGCCACGATCGCGGGCTACAAGGCCGTCCTTCTCGCCGCCGAAAGCCTGCCGAAGATCTTTCCCATGCTCATGACCGCAGCCGGCACGGTGGCGGCGGCCCGGGTTTTCGTCATCGGCGCGGGAGTGGCCGGCCTGCAGGCCGTCGCCACGGCGCGCCGCCTGGGCGCCGTGGTGAGCGCCTACGACGTGCGCCCCGCCGTCAAGGAACAGGTGGAGAGCCTGGGCGCCAAGTTTGTTGAGCTCACCATCGACGCAGGCGATGCGGAAGACAAGGGCGGATATGCCAAGGCCATGGACGAGGAGTTCTACCGGAAGCAGCGTGAAATGATGACACATGTCCTGGCCGACAGCGACGTGGTCATCACCACGGCCGCAGTGCCGGGGAAAAAAGCGCCCGTTCTGATCACCAATGAAATGGTGAAAGGAATGAAACCGGGCTCGGTGATCGTCGACATCGCGGCGGAACGGGGCGGCAACTGCGAGCTCACCCGCCCGGGTGAAACCGCTGTCGAAGGAGGCGTGACCATCCTCGGTCCCCTGAACATCCCTTCCACCGTGCCGCACCATGCGAGCCAGATGTACGCCAAGAACGTTTCCAACTACCTCACCCACCTGGTCGCGGACGGCACGCTCGATCTCGATAGAGACGACGAGATTCTTCGGGAGACGCTCGTCACCAGGGACGGGGAGATCGTGCACCCGCGCGTGCGGGACCTGTTGAAAATCGAGTCACATATTCATACGGAAAGGAAAGCCTGATGGACCCGCTGATCATGCTTTTAACGATCTTCATGCTGGCCGTTTTCGTGGGCTTCGAGGTGATCACCAAGGTGCCGCCCACGCTTCACACCCCGCTCATGTCGGGATCCAACGCCATTTCGGGGATCACCATCATCGGAGCCGTTCTCTCGGCCGCTTCGGAAAACGAATTTCTCACGAAGACGCTGGGCTTCGCCGCCATCGTCTTTGCAACGATCAATGTCGTCGGCGGGTTCATGGTAACTCACCGCATGCTGGCCATGTTTCGAAAAAAGGATTGAGCCGTGAACAATACAATCGCCATATCTCCGGCTTTCATCAACCTCGCTTACGTGGGGGCTTCCGTTCTGTTCATCTTCGGCCTGAAAGGCTTGACCCACCCGAGGACGGCCGTCAGGGGAAATATGCTGGGTGCGCTGGGCATGCTCCTCGCCATAGTGGCCGTACTCCTTTCGAGAAACTTCTCTGTTCCCCTGATCATCGCCGGTTTCATCGTGGGAAGCCTCATCGGATCGGTGGCGGCCGTCAAGGTCCAGATGACGGCCATACCCCAGATGGTGGCGCTCTTCAATGGATTCGGCGGGATTGCATCCCTTCTGGTGGCCGGGGCCGCGTTCATGGTGGCCGCCCGGGCCGGCGGGGCCGCCCTGTCACTGCAGACGACCATATCCACGGCAGCCTCAGGCCTGATCGGCGCCGTCACCTTCTGGGGATCCCTTGTGGCTTTTGCCAAGCTCCAGGGGCTCAAGATCATCCCCTCGGGACAGGTGCTGTTCAAGGGGCAGCAGATTCTCAACACCCTCATCGCGCTGGCCGCCATCGGCTGCGCGGTCCTGCTCGTCATGAATCCCGGGGCGACATGGATCTACCTGCCCCTCTGCCTGATCTCGTCCCTGCTCGGCGTTCTTCTCGTCATTCCCATCGGCGGCGCCGATATGCCCGTGGTCATCTCTCTATTGAACTCCTACTCCGGGCTTGCCGCCGCGGCCACGGGCTTCGTTCTTTCCAACAATGTTCTGATCATCGCGGGATCGCTTGTGGGCGCCTCGGGGATCATCCTGACCCGGATCATGTGCCGGGCCATGAACAGGTCCCTGGCGCACGTCCTTTTCGGCGTGCTCGGCCCTGCCGAAGAAAGCGCCACGGCGGACGAGATCTACGCGGGCAAGGTAAAATCGGCCGGCGCGGAAGAGGTGGCCATGCTTTTCGATTCCGCCAGGCGCGCAGTCGTTGTTCCGGGATACGGCATGGCCGTTGCCCAGGCGCAGCACGCGGTCCGCGACCTCGCCAACCTTCTCGAGGTCCGGGGCTGTACGGTGGAGTACGCCATACACCCCGTGGCCGGCCGCATGCCCGGCCACATGAACGTTCTCCTGGCCGAGGCCGACGTGGCTTACGACAAGCTCAAGGAGATGGACGAGATCAATTCCACTATGGATCAGGTCGACGTGGCCGTCGTGATCGGTGCGAACGACGTGGTCAACCCCGTTGCCAGAACCGATCCTTCCAGCCCCATTGCCGGAATGCCCATCATCGACGTGGACAAGGCGCGCAGCGTGGTCGTCATCAAACGCTCGCTGAGCCCGGGTTTCGCCGGGATTCCCAATCCTCTTTTCGCCGCCGACAACACCCTCATGTACTTCGGCGACGGAAAGAAGGCCGTCCTCGAATTGGTCTCGGCCGTGAAGGAGTCATGATCGGGTGAAGATTGGGCGCCAAAATGGAATTCACAGCCATTGATTCACGAAACGAGAGATATAAAATAAGGACAGACCGCATTTTTAAAAGGAGACTGTAATGCAACTCGATTCCGTTGATCAGATCCTCGATTTCGCCATCAAGAACGAAGATGAGGCCGTCAAGTTTTACGGCGACCTGGCCTCGAAAGCGAAAAATCCCGCCGTAAGCCGGGCCCTGGAAAACTTTGCCAAAGAAGAGGAGGGCCACAAGACCAAGCTTATTTCCATCAAAAACGGCAAACAGCTTGAGTCCGCGAAAAGGAAAGTCCTCGATCTCAAGATCGGCGATTACCTCGTGGATGAAGAGCCGGGGTCCGAGCTCGATTACCAGGGCCTACTCATCCTGGCCATGAAGAAGGAAAAAGCCGCTTTCAAGCTGTACTGCGATCTGGCCGCCTCCACGGACGACGAGAACCTGCGCGAAACGCTTCTGGAGCTCGCCAACGAGGAAGCCAAGCACAAGCTCAGGTTCGAAGTGGAATACGATGACAACATCTATCAGGAAAACTGATTGATCAGAGATTCTTTCATGCGAAAACAAAACGCGCTTTAAAGGAGAAGCGACATGTCCCGACTGACCCCTGAGGAAATCGTCGCCCTGGCCATCGACAGGGAAGTGCAGGCCACGATTTTCTACCGCGATGTGGCTGCCATGCAAAAAGATCCCAAGGACGCCAAAATATTCCTCGGCCTCGCAAAGATGGAGGAAGGCCATGCGCACAAGCTCCAGAGCCTGGACTCATCGGATCTCGAGAAAATCGAGGTCCGGAAGGTGGTCGACCTCAAGCTCGGCGATCACATCGCCGAGATCGAGCCCGATCCCGATATGGATTACAAGAAAGCTCTGATCCTCGGCATGCAGCGTGAAAAAAGAGCTCACCAACTCTATATCGGCCTGGCCGAGAGCACGGATGATCCCGGATTGAAGAACCTGTTCAACAAGCTCGCCAAGGAGGAAGCCAAGCACAAGCTCTTTTTCGAGACAAAGTTCGATGATTTTATGCTCGAGGAAGAGTGACAGGGCTTTTGGCTAACACATACCTTTTTGTATCAGCTCAGTCGAAATAGCACCGTTGTTGAGTTTATTTTGACGATACGTCGTGTTGTTTTACTTTAGTTTTATCTTTATCGATTTCGTCGGGATTCCGTCTCCCCTCATCGATCAATTTATAATAATTCGGATAAGAACCATTTAATATCTTATTAACCTCCTTCATCTCCTTCATTCCGTTTTTAAGATATATTCTTTTTAAATAATTCCGGCCTATTACATAACGAGCATGCTGCTTTAGATTATACCTCTTTTTAAAATAGCCTTTCTTCTTAAGATATTTTTCCGCATACATCTCTTCGATCATTGAAGCATGCCCTTCAATTAAGCATTTCATAACGAACTTGAGCTAAAAATCCTTTTCAACCTTCATTTTTGACGGCAGTTCATAATATTGGTCTTGAATCGCATGCGTTATCTCATGAATCGAAGTTGGCGCCATATCCCTACGATGAATTTCTTTCTTTTCATGTTTTTCCTTTAGCCAACTTGCAAATAGTTCCGGATGAACGACTACTTTTTTCTCCTCAGTTAAACAGATGGATAACACCAGCGCGTAAAGCCTGTGATGATCCCTTGCTTTAGGAAATTCCTTTTTAAGGTATTCTCTGTATTCATCATTTGAACATATTTCAACCTTTAGAGGCTCTCTATATTTTAATTCCGTCAATTGCTCTACCAAGGGAATCATACCGGCAACTTGCTTATCCAACAATGATTGATAATCAAGCTCGGGCTTCTCTCTATCAGATTGATTTTCCCGTTCATCATTAAAACCAATAACGATTCCACTAATAACAAAGATCGTTAATGCCTTAGTTATGATATTCATGTTATTTATTATTGGCTCCAAAGGTGTTGCAGAGGATTCTACATCCCTCATTCATTTGAAAACGAGGCTTATCGGATCTATCACCCCGCCAGTGCCGAGCGCAGCCGGATTGATATGAGCATTGATCAATCATCGATCTCTCATGTATTATGATTTGCAACAAACCAGTTTAGTTTATATCAAATAGATGGTAAAATGAAAGACGGCAGAGAGAGATTCTCGAACGCGATCAGGAAAGGACATGTCTATGTGTAAGAAAGCGAAGCTGAAGGACGGCGTCGAAGTCGAAATACGCTCGATGAAAAAGGATGACCTCGAAAAATCCTTTGCCTTCTTCCAGGCACTTCCCGAAGAGGACAGGGTCTTCCTTCGAACGGACGTCACCAAGCGCGAGCTCGTCCAGCAGCGTACGCTGAGCATCGATTCGGGAAAAGTGCTGCGCATCATCGCAACCATCGGCGACGATATCGTGGCCGACGGAGTGGTCGAGCTGGAAGGCCACAGCTGGAAAAAGCACGTGGGCGAACTGCGGCTCTTTGTGGCGAAGGCGTACCAGCGAAAAGGGCTCGGCATACTGATGGCGCAGGAGCTCTACTCGCTCGCGGCAAGCGCAAGGGTCGAAGAGATCGTCGTCAAGATGATGCGGCCCCAAAAAGCGGCGCGCAGCATCTTTCGAAAGCTCGGCTTTCACGAAGAGATTCTCATGCCCGACTACGTGAAAGACCTGAGCGGAAAGAAACAGGATCTCATCATCATGCGGTGCGACCTCGATGCCTTGTGGAAAGAGCTTGAGGATTATTTCACCGATACCGACTGGCAGCGCACACGGTAAGCGCCGAGCCCGGGCTATACGCCCAAAGCGCTCGCGGCTTTTTCGTAATCATCCGGCTTGACCCACAAGACGTAGCCGAATTTCCCGCTCCCGCCGATGATGCCGTTGGATGCATGCACGTTGATCCCGGCGTCGGCCAGCCTCAAATGATATTCAACGAGAACCCCCGTTCGGTCATCGCCCTGTATCAAAAAGGCATTCTTCGGACCGACGAGATCGATTCCGGCTTCCGTGGCGGCCTTTTGCAGCACCCCCGCGTCCTCGGGGATAAAATCCAATTGAGATCGGCCCGTTCCCAGGGGAAACGCCGTGAAAGCCATCAGATTGACACTGTGAGCGCTGAGAAACTCCAACAGCTTGCGCGCTTCTCCCGGCTTGTCTTCGACGGTGGCGTAATAGTATTCCGCCCGACTCACTTTTTCAGCCATTTGGTCTTTCCTCCAATTTGAAAAGTATCGACAATTTAACCTGGTTATTTCGCGCGCTTCTGCTCTGGATTAGCGTTCGATGTGATGTTGAGGACTCAAAGGTGAAGGACACACGGCAATCCATTCCTTGCGATACAGTTTACTCTTTACCGCCCCCGCCCGGGGATTTTTTTTACCGGACGCGCGCGGCATGGAGGTTCCGGCGCGCCAGCTCGTAATCGGGATCGATGCGGAGCGCTCGTTCGAAAGCAGAAGCGGCTTTCTCGAATTCGCCCCGCCCGAGATGGATCATGCCGAGGTTGTTGTGGGCCGGCGCGTAATCGGGATAGAGCCGGATGACTTTCTCGAACAGCGGGACCGCGCGATCGGGCTCGCCCCGGCTTACAAAAATGTTGGCCATATTGAAATGGGCCTCGAGCATGTTCGGGTCGAATCGCAGGGCTTGTTCATACCTGTAAATCGCCCGATCCGGCTCGCCGCGGATGGTGTGTAAAACGCCGAGGTTCATGTGAGCTTCGACGTAACCGCCGCGCAGGTCGAAGGCCCGGCGGAAGTGATTCTCGGCCTCGTCGAGCATGTTCTGCTCGAGCAGCACCGTTCCCAGGTTGTTGTGGGCTTCGGGATAATCGGGTTTGATGCGCATCGATTCCCGAAAATGTTCGGCGGCCTGCGGCAGATTTCCGCCCGCTTTCATCGTCATTCCGAGGTTGTTGTGCACGAACCAGTTGTCGGCCGTCACCGCCAGGGCCTGCCCGTAGAGGGCCCTGTCGTCCTTCCAGGTTCGGACCTGGGAACGGGCCGTTATACCGCATGCGGCAACGGCACATAGGGACAGCAATGTACAAATAACGCGCCGGGTCCGGCCGGCCGCGGCTGCTTCCTTCAAAAAGAAAGCGACCATGACGGCGATTCCGATGGAAGGAATGTAGGTGTAACGATCGGCCCAGGCCTGCTCACCCACCTGCACGAGCCCGAGAACGGGCACGAGCGTCCCCAGGAACCAGAGCCACCCCACGCCCAGCCACTGCCGCCGGGACCCGGACCGCAGAGCGTACAGGGCGGCCAGCGTCGCCGCCGCCAGCAAGAGGACGGCGAGAAAAACGAGCGGCGCGGACAGGGACGCGCCGGGTCGGGCCAGGAGAGCCGGGTGAGGATAAAAGCAGGCCAGGTCGTCGGGCCAGATTGTTTTCCGCAGGTAGGTGATGTAAGCGATGGGCGCATTGACGAGGCGCCAGCCGAGGGGGACGGTTGAAAAGGTTTTCACCGCCCCCCCGTGGCTCTGGGCGATCAGGGTGATCACCACGGAGCCGAGCGAGAGCGCCAGCAGGAGCGCTTTTTCCTTCATAAGCCGCAGCAGCGCGCCCGGCGTGATCCCCTCGGACATGCGGCGCAGGGGCCACACGTCGAGGAGAAGGAGCGCGAAAGGGAGGGTGACGAGCATCGGCTTGGCGGCCAGGCCCAGGGCCATCGCCCCGGCCGTGAGCCCCCATCGCACGATTCCGGGTTTTCGTGCATAGAGAGTGTAGGCGAAGAGGGTAAGCATCCAGAAGAAGGCGGAAAGCACGTCCTTGCGCTCGGACACCCAGGCCACCGATTCAACGCGCAAAGGATGAAGCGCAAAGAGGGCGGCGGCGAGGGCGCTCGCCCAGAGCGAGCCCGTCATGCGCCCCAGCAAGAGAAAGAGGAGCACGGCGCTTGCCGCGTGCAGGGCGACGTTGACGAGCAGGTGGCGGCCGGCGTCGAGGCCGAACAACTCGACATCGAGCATGTGCGACCACCAGGTGAGGGGGTGCCAGTTCGCTTCCCGCGTTCCCGTCAGCGCCCAGAGGAAGCTGTCGCGGCTGAGGCCCTGGTTGACCTTGTCGTTGCCGATCACATAGCCCAGGTCGTCGAGGCTCACGAAATCGTGCCCTGCCACGGGCACGTAGACGGCCAGGACGGCGACGGCCAGGGCGAAAGCCGCGATAAAGGCGACACGCCCCGGCAGCGGTTCGGGTTGGGCGGGATCGTTCTTCGAAGCCCCGTTCATTCTCGGATTGTATGAGGAAAAGCCGCGGCAGCGAAAAAGAAAAACCTATCCGAAGGGATCGGCCGGCTTCTACAACGATTTTACCCGGGCCGGCAGGAAAGGATTCCGGCCGTTGTCTCGATACGATCAGGCGGCATTGAACCGATTCTCCTTCATCTCCTCAAAGAGCCAGACCTTGGCGAATTCCCAGTCCTGCCTGACCGTTGCCCTGGACACTTTCAGGACGTCGGCAGTCTCCTTGTGGGTCAGCCCCGCAAAAAAGCGCAGCTCGACAACGCGGCAGATCCGTTCGGCCCCGTTCTGTTTTCCCAGCTTATCCAGGGCTTTGTCCAGCTCCTCCAGGTCCGCGAACCGGTCCTCGAACCGACCCGACACACGCCCCACTTCTCCCAGCTCATCGAGAGAAACCGGGCGCCGGCCGCCGCCCCGCTTAACCGCCCTTCGGCTTCGGGCTTCGCTCACGAGGATGCGGCGCATGGCCCTGGCCGCGACCCTGTAGAAGTGCTCGCGGTTCCGCCATCGGCCGTCGCTGCTTTTGGCAAGACGCATATACGTCTCGTGGATCAGCGCCGTGGTCTGCAGGATGTGGCCGGGCCCTTCGCGGCGCATGGCCGAATGGGCCAACGAATGAAGCTCCCTGTACAACACCGTAAAGAGCTCCTGATTGGAGTCCCCGCCTCGGGGTGACAGGGCTTCGAGTAAGCTCGTTGCTTCTGTTGTTGCGTATTGCATCGATTGACACCTTTTAGAAATCTTCTCAGCAAACCGCCTTAACTAGCTATTGCCAATAATGTTATGAAATCACCAGCAAATTGAATCACTCGAAAGAGAGACTGACCTGACTTTTTCAACGGGCTTCTGTTAAAGATGTGAACGACATTCCCGGCCCGCCTTTTCAGGAATTTTTCTTTTTTTTTTCGGGCCCGTTCCCTTCACACGCTTCATCCCGGATGCCTTTCCAAAAACTTTGGAAAAAAATGCCGGCCCCGATAGCACCTCCACCCCTTTTTTGCGCTTCGAAGTGCATTGACGGCGCAAGCGCACATGGAAGTGCGAGCGCACACGGAAGTGCGAGCGCGCACGAAAGTGCAAACGCACTTTGAAATCCCTTTTTCAGAGGAACATCTCGAAGGAGTGTTCCCCCCATCGATTGGAGGTTTGTCATGAAGTATTCAGTCATCATCATTCTTTTTCTCCTGGCGATTTCATTCTCGACCATTGCCGATAATCCGGACGGATTTCCGGCAAAGCATGAAATGGCCACGCCCGCAGTGGTTGAAGAGACCGCACCCGCCGCGTCTCACAACTGCGACATGGCGGCCGTGATCACGAGGTACGGCGATCTGGTCGCCGAGGTGCCGCAGGGTCCATTGGCATTCGACGATCCCGATGATTTCTTCTACGATTTCACTATCGAGCGGTCGACCTTCGCTCTCAATGACGACGGATACGGCGTCATCTACTCGAAAGACGGGGAAACAACGATCCCGGCCGACCAGAAATATTACTACCCCGATCCCTACGAGGGGGAATTGGACCCCAAAAAGCTCGATGATGCGCACGCCGCCATCATGGATCCCGCCAACGAAGCGGTTCTCGTCATGGCCCACACTCGCAACGGCACCGGAGGCGACGGGAATCATCCCTTCACCTTCGAGTGGGAAGACCGGACCTACTCGTTGATGCATAACGGCAGTATCACCGGCACGGTAAAAAACGCCATGCATAACGACCTCTACTACAATACGGGAGGGCTTGATGGCGAATGGTTCGTCGATCATCCTTCGAACTGGGTCGATCCGGCCCTCACCTGGCAATGCTCGGAATTCATCGACAGCGAGATCCTTTTTCACTGGATAATGAAAAACGTGATCGCCAAGAACGGTTCGATCCCGGCCGGGCTTTACGCGGCCCTGACGGCCGAGATCGACGACGGCCAAGGGGGCGTCATAGACCTCCATACCGAGTTCACCGACAACTGGACTTCCAACAAGATCAACTTCGTTTTCTCCGACAGCGAAGCACTCTATGTCTTCCGCAACACGAACATTAACGCGGGCAGTCATATGCTCTCCTATATGGTCCACACCGATGAAGGCTTTGTCAGCGTCAAGACCCAGGACGAGCAGGGAAGAACCCAAATCGGACAATACACTCTTGTTTACATCCCCCGGGACGCGGCACCTGCCGAGATAAAACTGTTCGATGAATACGGACAGGTCAAATACGTGGACGTGGCCAACATGGGCGGTCCCTGGGATGGCACGGCGCAGAATCCTTTTCGCACCATCCAGGAAGGAATTGACAACGCGGCGAACGGAATGGTCGTGCTCGTGAGTGAGGGAACCTACATGGAGAACGTCAGCTTCCAGCGAGACGACCTGACAGCGGCGGCCGTCACGGTGAGAAGCGATGAAGACGGCGACCCAAAGACCTACGACATCTTTCCCGAAATGACGCTCATCAACGGCGGCCATGCCGGAAGCGCGGTGACCTTCGACAGCGAGCAGGGGAAGTACTCGGTGCTGGACGGCTTTTCCGTCACGGCGGGTGAGGCCGATTACGGCGGCGGGATCTACTGCGGCAGTTACAGCTCACCGACAATAAGAAACAACACGATCTTCGGAAACACGACCACCACGGGATACAAGTGCGGCGGCGGGATCTACTGCTACAACTACTCCTCGCCCCTGATCGAGAACAACACGATCTTGAGCAACCAGGCGGACGAGAAGGGGGGCGGGATCTGCTGCTGGAAGGGTTCGCGGGCCGTCATCAAGAACAACAACATCTGGTGGAACTCGGCCACCTACTGGGGAGGCGGAATCTACTGCCACTACTGTTCCCCGACCGTCACGAACAACACCCTCTACGACAACACGGCCTATCCAGGCTGGGGCGGCGGTGGGATCTACTGCTGGCACTCCTCGCCGACGATCACCAACTCGATCTTCTGGCACAACACCGACGAGGAGATCATCCCGAACGTGGGAAACCCCGTGGTCACCTACTGCAATGTGGAGAACGGCACGGGCCAGCCCTGGTTCGGAACGGGCTGCATCGACACGGACCCGCTCTTC
>CAZWHE010000069.1:0-19307 GCA_964633825.1 uncultured Phycisphaerales bacterium
CCGGGAAATTTTCGTTTCTCCTACGATCGAGTGAGTTCAGGTTCTTCTTGAAAAGCAGAACCTGAACTCACTCGATCGTAGGAGAAACGAAAATTTCCCGGGCTATATCGCCTTGGCTGTCAGGGTTTCGGGGTCAAAGGACCAGGCCTTTCCGCCCCAGATCGATCGCGTGGCCAGGTCGACGATAACCATGACCTTCGTTGCGTGCTCCACGGGGGAGACGGGCTGCTTGCGTGTTCTAATGCACTCGAGGAAATCGAGGCGGATCGTCTGGTGGGGATTCATCCCTTCGTACTGGAATTTCTCCTCTTCCAGCTCCTCGGCAAAGACCCGCTCCGGCCGGAGCAGGAGCTGGCCCCCGCCGGTGTAGAGCGTGGCCTCGTGGCCGCGGATCATCTCCTTGAGGCCCTGTTCGTTGCACGTCGAACCGGCAACGACCATGGTGTGCTCCTTTTCGAACTGGACGGTGATGTTGACCTGATCGTGGTTGTCCATCGCCTTGTCCACATAGTGGCCGCCTGTCCCCGTGACGCGCACGGGCCAGCCCGCGTCCACGGCCATCATGATCGGCGTCATCATGTGAACGAGAAGGTCGCCGATGATGCCCGTGGAGTACCTGCTGTACCGGCGCCACCTGTGATAGACATTGGTATCCCACTCGGCCGAGCCGAGGGGGCCGCACCAGGCGTCCCAGTCGAGGGCTTCTCCCGGCTTGATCCGCTTGTCGATTCCGTAGAGCCACTCCCCGTTCTCCGAGTTGCGGCAGTAGCTCGTCTGGCTGAACGTGGGATGGCCGATGGCGCCCCGGGCGATCAGCTTCTTCGCGTCCCGGAACTTGGGATAGGTCATGTACTGCGTGCCGATGAGAAGCCTCTCCCTGCAACCCCTGGCGAAATGGTAGAGCCGGAGCGCATCGTCGAGGCGGAGCGTCATCGGTTTCTCGCAGTAGACGTCCTTCCCGGCGTCGAGGGAGTCGATGGCCATCTGGGCGTGCCAGTGCTCGGGCGAGGCGATGAGAACGGCGTCGATCTCTTTCGACTCGAGGAGCTTCCGGTAGTCGCCGTACCCCTTCACGGTGATGCCCTGCCGTTCGCTCACCGACTTGAGATTGTCCTCGAGGCGGGGCTTCGCCACGTCGCAGAGCGCCGTGATCTCCACGTTGTCGCGCTTCTCCTCGCAGAGCTCCATGAAAGCGCGGAGGTGGGCGCTTCCCATTCCGCCCGTGCCGATCACGGCGAGGCGGACCTTGTCGCTGCGGCCGGCCGGGAATGTCGCCGGTTTTTCAGCGGGGCGGGGCTCGCTTTCCTGAACGGTCGGTTCGGGGAAGACGTCTTCGTCCTCCGGCCCCGCGCACGATCCCAGAAAAGCCCCGGCCGTGGTGGCGGCCGTCGTCTTGAGGAAATCGCGCCGCGTCCCACGGCCCTGAAAGGGAAGCGCCTTTCCGCTCTGAAGTCTTTTTTTCATTTTCATTTGATATCCTTGTACAAGAATGACGCCGCCTTCCGGGGCGGCAAACCAAGGGGTATCATACCCCCGCGGGCCGGGCCGGACAAGAAGGGCTTCGGCCTCTCGGCCGGCGGTTTCACTCTTCACTCCCCCTCTTGCCAGGAGCCGGTCCGGGCCGTACCATGTGAAAAACTGAGGAGACTCCAGATGAAAGAAATCAACATCGCCACGATCGGCTGCGGTTTCATGGGCAAGGCCCACTCGAACGCCTATCGCCAGGTCGGCCGTTTTTTCGACCTCAAGGCGAAGCCGGTCATGAAAGTGATCTGCGACAAGAACAGGGAAGCCGTCGAAGCCGCCCGCGAGCAGTACGGCTGGCAGGAAAGCGCCCTGTCGTGGAGGAGCGTGATCAACCGGGACGACATCGACGTCATCGACATCGCCACGCCGGGCAACACGCACTGCAGGATCGCCCTGGCCGCGGCCAAGGCCGGGAAGCACGTCCTCTGCGAAAAGCCTCTCGCCAACAGCATGGAAGAAGCGAAGGCCATGCTCGACGCGGTCGAGAAGGCGAAAGTCAAGCACATGGTCGGCTTCAACTACCGCCGCGTGCCGGCCGTTGCTCTGGCGAAGCAGATGATCCACGATAAACGGCTCGGCCGCATCTTCCACTTCCGCGCCGTCTACCTGCAGGACTGGATCATCGATCCCAAGTTTCCGCTCGTCTGGCGCCTCCAGAAACCGGCCGCCGGCTCGGGCCCGCACGGCGACCTGAACGCCCACCTCATCGACATCGCCCTCCACCTCGTTGGCGACATCGGCAAGGTCTCGGGCATGGACACGACTTTCGTCAAGGAGAGACCGCTCGTCAGGAGCGTCGGTTCAGCCGGATTAACGGGGAGAGCCAGCAGCCGGAACAGGGGAAAGGTCACCGTGGACGACGCCACCCTCTTCCTGGCGCGTTTCGCAGACGGCGCGCTCGGTTCTTTCGAGGCGACGCGCTTCGCCCAGGGCCGCAAGAACCTGAACCGCTTCGAGATCAACGGCGAAAAAGGCAGCATCGCCTTCAATCTGGAGCGCATGAACGAGCTCGAGTTCTTCGACGCGACGCTTCCACTCAGAGAGCAGGGGTGGTCGACGATCCTCGTGGGCGAGGAATCGCACCCTTACATCGCGGCGTGGTGGCCGCCGGGACACATCATCGGCTGGGAGCACACCTTCATCCACCAGATCTACGATTTCGTCAACTGCGTCGCCGGCGGACGGCGGCCCTCCCCCGGCTTCGACGAGGGCGTCCGGGTCCAGGCCGTCCTCGAAGCGGTTTCGGTCTCGTGCCAGGAGAAACGGTGGGTCAAAACCTCGGAGGTCCTGAAAAAGCGGAAAAAGAAGGGAGATAAAAAGTGAAGCTCGGTGTTTTCTTCGCGCTCTTCGGCGGCAAGACCCTCGATGAAGCGATCGATTACGTGAAAGACGTGGGCGGCATCGAAGCGGTGGAGCTCGGCACGGGCAACTATCCCGGTTCGCCCCACCTCAACGTGAAGGAGCTTCTCTCCTCGAAGCCGAAGCGGGAGGCGTTGAAAAAGAAGCTCGCCGATGCGGGCCTGGGCATCTCGGCGCTGAGCTGCCACGGCAATCCGCTTCATCCGGACAAGAGAACGGGGGAGGCGCACCGAAAAACATCGCGCGACACGATCCGCCTCGCCGGGAAGCTGGGCGTGAAGGTGGTCGTCGATTTCTCGGGATGCCCCGGAGACTCGGACAGGGCGAAGCACCCCAACTGGATCACTTGCCCCTGGCCGGACGATTTCAGCAATGTTCTCAAGTGGCAGTGGGAATCGAAGGTCATCCCCTTCTGGACGAAGCACGCCAAGTTCGCCAAGGACAACGGCGTGAAGATCGCCATCGAGATGCATCCCGGATTCGTGGTCTACAACACGGAAACCATGCTTCGCCTCAGAAACGCCTGCGGCCCGAACGTGGGCGCCAACTTCGACCCGAGCCATCTCTTCTGGCAGGGAATCGACCCGATTGTGTCGCTCCGCAGGCTCAAGGGCGCTGTCTTCCACGTTCACGCAAAGGACACGGCCGTGGACAGGACGAACACCTCCCTCAACGGCGTCCTCGACACGAAACACTACGGCAGCGAGATCCGCCGCTCCTGGATCTTCCGCACCGTGGGATACGGCCACGACCGGAAGTTCTGGACCGATTTCGTGAGCACCCTGCGCATGATCGACTACGACGGCGCCGTCTCGATCGAGCACGAAGACTCGCTCATGAGCGTGAACGAAGGTTTCAGGAAGGCCGCGGCTTTCCTCACCGACGTCCTCCTCCACGAAAAGCGCGGCGCCATGTGGTGGGCGTGAGAGGGGGACACCCGCAAGAAACCGAGAGGTAACAACGAACGGCTCTCTCGGGCCACAGGGGGGCGGGGTGGTATTTCTTCTACGTTTTTACCGCGCGGTTTCTGGGGGGCGTCCCCCACTCGCGCTCACCTGGCACTTCAGCGCGAGCTTCAGTGTTTTGAGGGCGTCCGAGTAGGTCGAGGGGTTGCGGCTCCAGTCGCCCGTCTTCACCTCTTCGAGGAAGATGTCGTTCTGGTAGGAGTACATCAGGTCCTGGTCCTGGTTGAAGTCCCACGTTCCCTTCCCTTCCCTCACGGTCAGCCTGCCGGCAACGAGATCGAAGAGGTACCGGCGCTTTTCGCCGAGAAAAATCATTTCGTTGCGCCACTTGTCCCCCACCCACGTGTGCATGTGCGTGCCGAGCATGCCGCTGTCGAAACGGAGGTTGAGGGAGACGACCTCGTCCACGGTGTAGCCCTTCTCCTTCGCCTTGACGGGGTTGTGTGCGAACCCCGTCGCCTCGGCCACCTCGCCGAAGAGATAACGGAGGAGATCGAGGTTGTGCGTGGCCTGGTCCACGATGGGTCCGCCCGACTTCTCGCTCTCGTAGAACCAGGGCGACAGCTCGTTCGTCAGGCTGGCGGGGCAGCAGTAGAGGGACTGGACGAGGTGGATCCGGTCGTCTTCGATCGCCTTGCGCGCTTCCTTCGTGAGAGGCATGCTCCGAAAGACGTAGCCCACCTGAACCTGGGCGTCCCTTTTGACGAGCTCCCTGTCGATCTCCTCGGCCACATGGCCGCGCAGCTCGACGGGCTTCTCGCAGAAGACCGGGATCTTGCGGTCCGCACAGAGGAGAAGGGGCTCGCGCCGGATCAAGGAGGGCGTACAGAGCCAGACGGCGTCGAGCTTCTCCCTGTCGAGCATCTCCCCGTAATCGGAGTATCCCCTGCCGCCGAACTCGCCGGCGCGCTCGGCCAGAAGCTCTTTCGACAGATCGCAAAGCGCCGTGATCTCCACTCCTTCCCGGCCCTTAAGGCTTTGCAGGTGCGTGTTCCCCGCCCACCCGAGGCCGATGATTCCCGTTCTGATCATTTCACTTCACTTCCCTGAAAATCGCTCGCAAATACTCCACGGCTCTCCTGATGTCGCGCTCCTGCTCTTCGCCCTCGATCTCGCGCTCGATGATGAACTCTCCCCGGAAACCGATCCGGCTCAGCTTCCGGCAGAGGCGCGGAAAATCGACGAGCCCTTCGCCCAGGGGAACCTCCCGGCCGAGCTTCATCGGATCGGTGGGATAAAATCCGTCCTTGGCGTGAACGTTTCGGACATGGGTCCCGAAAAGATCGAGGGCGTCGACGGGATTGGCCTTCCCGTACAGGATGAGATTGGCGGGATCGAGGTTGATCCCCAGGTTGGGCGCGCCCACCCTTTCGATGGTGCGCTTCATGGTGACGGGCGTTTCCTGTCCTGTTTCGAACCAGAACCCGAGACCGAGCCCGTCGAGGTGAAGTGCCACGTCACGGACCGCGGCCACAACCTCTTCGAAGGCGGGATCGCCCGGGTTCTCGGGAATGAATCCGAGGTGGGTGATCACGGCCGGAACGCCGAGCTCCCTGGCGAAGGGGCCGGCTCTTTTCAGCGCTTCGACGCGCTCCGCCCTGTACTCTTTCGGAACGATGCCCGAAAAGGCCGGTCCGTTCACGAAATCCCAGGCCTCCGGCCCGGGCACGCCGGCCCAGAGAGCCGTGATGCGGATTCCGCGCTCATCGGCTTCGGCCCGGACCTTCCCGGCAAGAGCGAGGTCGCCCCAGAGATCCGTGTCCCAGTTGACGAGCTGGCACGCCGTCAACCCGAAGTCACCCACTTTTTCGAGGCTCGGTCCCTCCTTCCGGAGAAGGGCCATGACGCCGATGTTCCACTCAACCATTCGTCGCTCTCCCCGCTTTCGAGCGGATCTCTTTGATTTCGTCCTTCGTGACATAGCGCCACCGCCGCGTGTCGATGCGCTTCCGGACTCCGTCCCTGTTCATGACCAGGCTCGTCACGTGCTTCCCGTTGCGCGTGAAGACGTGGATGCGCCATCTCGGACCGACGACGATGAACGTTCCTTCCCGTTCGTCGAAGAAGACGCGGTCGGGATGGGCCTTCTCCATGTCCTTCAGGGCCAGGCCCACGGCCCGGCGCTCGCCGCCCCGCTCAAGCGCGTGCCTCGTCCTCCTTCTGCGGCGGCGGTAGAGCGACTCGATTCCGCGCGCAAGCCTGGTCAGAACGGGCCGAACCGGGGCGTTTCGGCCGCCGGCGCGCTTCCGGCCGCCGAGATCCCTCAGCCTCCTGTCGGCCGATGCGAAGAGTCCCCAGAGCTCCCGGTCCGGTTCGAGCTTGAGGAAATCGACAAGGCTGGAAGCTCGCCCGGCAGTGCCGGGAACCCGCCCGACAAAGTCGGGAACCCGCCCGACAAGGTTGAGACGGAGCCGGGACCACCCGTTGTCGAGGGTGCGAACCGCCTGGGCCGTGACGGCCACCCGAACTGCCCCCCCTCCACGCAAAGGGAGGTAACCGGCCACGACCTGCCCGGCGATCTCGTAGAGCGCCGATTCCTTCCCGAATGCGCGGAGCTGCTCGGCTTTCAGGTCGTCCGGCCCCTGGCAGAAAGCAACCACTTCGGGAGGATCGTTGATGAGCCCGTCGATCCGGCTGTCGCCCCGGCCGTGGGACGACGGATCGCGGCGGCCGAGAAGGACGGAAAAAAACTCGGACCAGGCCGGAAATCCCGTGGGCGTATAGCCCGCAAAGACGCTGAGGTGATCGGGCGGAACGGAGTGCTCGCACGCGGCGGACTCGCAGTTGTAGCAGTAGACTCGTCCCTCGGCGAAGAAGACCTTCTCCCCGCCGCCGCGCGAGCGCGCCAGAAGGGTGTCGATCAGCCTCCGAGCAAAAGCCTCTGCGTCGCCGTCGGGGTCGAAGCTGATGAAGAAGGGTTCGGACGCCGGGCCGCCTTTCTCGTTCCCCGACGATTTCACCAGATCGCGATAGAGATCGAGAATGAGACGGTAAGCCTCTTCGGCGCGGGTCATTTTCTTCCCGAATGAAGGGGGAGCGGAACGCTTTTTCTTGCGCCTTCCTGGAGACGGGGATGGGACCTGCTTCTTCATGGGATTTATTTTAACACCGAATCCTCTCGAAAAAAGCGGGCCCCGCAAAATGCGTGATTCATGACCCCGCGAACTTTTGTTACTCTGATTCCATGGCGGAGCTGAAGAACGAGTTCTCCTGGTCGAAGACGCGGGACGAGATGTTCCGGAAGTGCCCGCGGCGGTACTACTTCAATTACTACGGCTCCTGGGGCGGGTGGGAGCCGGACTGCGACGACAGAACGCGCAAGCTCTACATCCTCAAGAAACTGACGACACGGCCCATGTGGGCCGGCTCAAAGGTCCACGACTGCATCAAGAGATCGCTCAAGAACATCCACAGCGGCATCGATCCCATGCCGGGGAACGACGCCATCGAAACGACGATCGCCATCATGAGAAAGGATTTCGCCAACTCGCGCCGCGGCGACTACTGGCGGAACCCGAAGACCTGCGGCTTCATCGAGCACGAGCACGCCATGGAAGTGCCCGACGGCGCCTGGAAGGAGACGGCCGACCACGTGGCCGGCTGCCTGCGGACCTTTTACAAATCCGACGTCTACACCATGATCCGCTCCCTGCCCGCCGACAGATGGCTCGAGGTGGAAGACTTCTCCCATTTCCGGCTTGTTTCCGACAAGGACGACGACGGCGAGGGGATCAAGATCCACGTGGTGCTCGACTTCTCTTACCACGACCGCGACGGAAATGTCGTGATCTACGACTGGAAGACGGGACGATCGGACACGAAGCGCAACGAGACCCAGCTCGCCTGCTACAGTTTCTACGCCACCCAGAGATGGAAAGCCGCGCCAGAACAGGTGACCACCATCGAATTCAACCTGGCGAACGGCAGGAAGTCTCCCTATCACCTGAAGGGCATCGGCCTCGATGCGATAAGGCAGTACATGACCGCCTCGATCCGCGACATGCGGACGCAGCTCGACGATGCGTCGATGAACAAGGCGAGCGAGGAGAGATTCGCCATGACGGCCGGCGAGGCCGAGTGCCGGTGGTGCAATTTCATGACGATTTGTCCGAAAGACGCGGTTTGCCCGAAGGGGCGGGGAGGGACGTGATGCAGCAATTATCGAGAGGAGCGGGCTTTTCGCTCGCCATCATCGCACTCACGGCGGCGGGCGTGGCCCTGATCGCATTGAAAAGCATTCTCCTGCCCTTTATCGTGGCCTTCTTCCTGGCCGAGCTCGCCGGTCCGTCGGTGACGTACATCAAAAAGAAAGGGCTCCCCACCGGCCCGGCCATCCTGGTCATCATCCTGCTCACCGCGGCGGCGATCTTTCTCGTGGGCAAGATCTTCTACAGCCAGGTGCCGGGCTTCCTCGAGGAGTTCCCCTCGTACCGGCAGAGGATACTCGACGCCGTCGACAGCATCGCCGCGGCGCTCCCCTCCTCGGTGACGGAGCTCGTCTCAGCGGACTGGAGCCAAATCCTGCCCGGAAAAGAGGTGGCCCAGGCCGTGGCCGGCACGATCGGCACGCTCTTCAGCCTCCTCGGAACATTTCTTCTCATCCTGCTCTACATGGTTTTTCTCCTTCTCGAAAGGGAGTCCTTCCTCTTCCGCGTGAAGAAAGCCTGGCCCGGCGAAAAAGGCTCGCGGCTCATCTCCATCGTCGACAACATCCAGAAGCAGACGGAGAACTACATCACCGGCAAAACCCTGACCAGCCTCTTGACGGCGGCCCTGGTCACCCTCTTCCTCTCCATCATGCAGGTGAAGTTCTTCTTCATCTGGGGGCTTCTGACCTTTCTGCTGAACTACATCCCCAACATCGGCTCGTTCATCGCCACCATCCTCCCCGTGATGATGGCGGCCGTCCAGATCGATCCCGTCTTCTCCCCCGTCAAGACGGCCGTTCTCGCCGCGGCCCTCATCACGATCCAGTTCGCAGTGGGAAGCATTCTCGAGCCGAAGCTCCTCGGCGACAGGCTCCGCCTCAGCCCGCTCGTCGTCTTTCTCTCCTTCATCCTCTGGGGATGGATCTGGGGCGTGCCGGGCATGATCCTCTCCGTGCCGATTGCGGCCCTGCTCAAGATCGTTTTCGAAAACGTGGAAACGCTGAAGCCGGCGGCCATCCTGATCAGCTCAGACAAGCCGAAACCCGAAAAACCCAATTGACCCGAGGTGAGTGCCATGAAAGATTTCATCAAGAACATTATCGCCACCTTCGCGGGGCTCGTCCTCTTTTCGGGCCTGCTCTTTCTTCTGCTTCTCGCCCTGGCCGCCGAGGAGCCCGTCGAGGTTCCAGAGGGGGCCCTGCTGACGATCGACTTGTCGGTCCCGATCTCGGACAAGCCGTACCGCCCCGGCTCGGACGACCTCGTCATGGACGCGCTCATGGGCGGCGACAGCGAATCGATGACGCTCCACACGGTCTGCGAAGCGATCGGGCGCGCGGCCGACGACGACAACATCGCCGGGATCACCATTCACGGCGAAATGAGCGCCCGCGGCCTCAGCTCGGGATGGGCGGCGCTCAAGGAGATCCGGGGCGAGCTGATCCGTTTCAGGGAGTCGGGCAAGAAGGTCTATGCCTACAACATGGGATTCGGAGAACGGGAATACTACCTCGCGTCCGCGGCCGACACGGTCTGCATCCATCCCATGGGCATCCTCGTCTTCAACGGATTCGCCGCGGAGCGGCTCTATTTCGCCGGGGCGCTGAAAAAGGCCGGCATCGAGGTGCAGGTGACGCGAGTGGGCAAGTACAAGTCGGCCGTCGAGCCCTATATTCTCGATGAGATGAGCCCCGAGAACCGCGCCCAGGAAGAGAAGCTCCTCGCCGATCTCTTCGGCGTGCTCCTCGAGGAGCTCTCCCTCTCGCGCGGCATCCCCGTGGATAAGCTCCGCGGCCTCGCCGACAAGGGCGGCTTCTTCCAGGGAAAGGACGCCGTGGAAGCCGGCCTCGCCGACAAGGCCCTCTACTTCGACGACGTGATCGAAGAGCTCAAGGAGCTCACCGGCGCCGACGAAGAGGACGAGACCTTCGAGCAGATCGCGCTCGCCGACTACGCCGGGACGCTGAAGGACGGCGGCACATCGGACGACGAGATCGCCGTGATCTACGCCGAGGGCGACATCGTGGACGGATCGAACGAGAGAGAAGCGGGCGGCGACACCGTGGCCGGGCTCCTGCGCAAGGCCCGCCTCGACGAGGACGTGAAAGCCGTTGTCCTGCGCGTCAACAGCCCGGGCGGCAGCGCCACGGCTTCCGAGGTGATCCAGCGCGAAACAAAGCTCATCAAGAAGGAAAAACCCCTCGTCGTCTCCATGGGACACCTGGCCGCTTCGGGCGGCTACTGGATCTCCGCCTACGCCGACGAGATCGTGGCCGAGCCGAACACGATCACCGGTTCGATCGGAGTCTTCGGCATGATCCCCAACGCCCAGAAGCTCATCAACGACTTCGGGATCCATGCCTGCACCGTGAAAACATCGAAGCACGCCGACATGGAGAGCGTCTTCCGCCCCAGGACGGAAGAGGAGCTCGGAATCATCCAGAGCCTCGTCGACCGCTGCTACGACGACTTCCTCGACCGCGTCGCCGAGGGCCGGGGCCTGAAGCGGGAGAAGGTGCACGAGATCGCCCAGGGCCGGGTCTGGTCCGGGCTGGAGGCGAAGAAGATCGGGCTCGTCGACACGATCGGCGGCCTCGGGGACGCCGTCGAAGCCGCCGCCCGCCGCGCCGGCCTGGAGGGCGATTACACCCTCACGTTCTTCCAGGAAAAGAAATCGCTCCTCGACGACGTGATCGATACCTTCTTCGATATCGACAGCGGCAAAACCCCTGTCGGACCGGGCGGCGAGCGCCCAGGCTTTGGGGCGGCCGGAGTGTCGAGCCTCTTGAGAATGCTCGGGTCGTTGAAGCGCCTCAACGACCCAGGCGGCGTCTACGCCAGGATGCCCTACGATTTGACAGTTTTGTGAGCGTGGGTAATAATTCCTCTATGGCCTCCACAAAAAACCGAAACAGCCGCGACGAGTACGACCCCCACTACACGGTCTTCCGGGACCTCATGTCCTTCCGCATCCGCGAGGTCCTGCTCGTCTCCAGCCTCTACGACTTTTACGTTCTCGAGGAGGACGGACAGCTCGCCGAGAGCCTCGACGTGGAGTTCTACCAGCTCAAGCTGAGCTATTCGCCCCGCATCACCCGCGTCTCGACGGGCAAGGAGGCCCTGGCCGTTCTCGAATCGGGCGCCTTCGATCTGGTGATCACTATGGCCCGCGTGGGCGAGATGGACGTTCTCCACTTCGGCCGGGAGGTGAAAAAGAAGTTCCCCGACCTTCCCGTCGTGCTGCTCGCCGACAGCCCGGCCGCGGCCGGGCGCGTCAAGTCCGCCCAGAGCAGGAGCAAGATGCTGCGGCCCGGCATCGACCAGGCCTTCGTCTGGCGGGGGGATGTTTCGGTCTTCCTCGCCATCATCAAGTACATCGAAGACAAGCGCAACATCGACAGGGACACGAAACTGGCCCGCGTCCGGACCATCCTCCTCGTCGAGAACTCGTCCCGCTTCTACTCGTCCTACCTCCCCCTTCTCTACGCGGAGCTGATGAAACAGACCCATGCCCTCATGGCGGACGGCGTCAACACGAAACAGCGCCTACGGCGGATGAGAGCGCGGACCAGGGTTCTCCTGGCCGAGACCTTCGAAGAAGGATGGGAGCTCTTCGAGAAATACAAGAAGTATATTCTTGGAATCATCTCGGACGCCCGTTTCCCGAGAGAGGGCAAATCGGACCCTGAGGCGGGGCTCAAGTTTCTCAGCAGGACCCGCGAGAAGGATCCCGAAATGCCCTTCCTGGTCCAGTCGTCCGACGAAAAACTGGCTTCCAAATCGAAGAAGATGGGAGCCGGATTCCTGAACAAGCGCTCGCCCCACCTCCTCGAAGAGCTGAGCCGCTTCCTCCGGCAGGACCTGGGTTTCGGAGACTTTGTCTTCATCCTCCCCGGCGGGCGCGAGGTGGGCCGCGTCCACGACATCGCCCACATGGCCGACGTGCTGGCCGAGATCCCCGAAGAGTCGATCCACTACCACGCGATCCGCAACCATTTCTCCAACTGGTGCATGGCCCGGACCGAGTTCGGCCTGGCCGCCATGCTCAGGCCCCGCAAGGTTTCCGAGTTCAAGGACACGGAAGAGATACGCCAGCACCTGATCACGTCCTTCTCCCGGCTCCGCACCGAGGTGCGCCTCGGCGTGGTGGCCGATTTCTCGCGGGCCGAATTCACCGAGATGAGCGGTTTCGCCCGGATCGGGTCGGGATCGCTCGGCGGCAAGGGACGGGGCCTGGGGTTCATCAACTCGCTTCTCTCCCGCATCGAGCCGAGCGATCATGACGGAGAAAGCGATGACACGGAAGAAGCGCCCATTCACATCCCCCCGTCGGCCGTGATCGGAACCGACGTGTTCGACGACTTCATGAAGATGAACAACCTGTCGGGCATCGCCCTGTCGGACACTTCGGACGACAAGATTGCGAAGGCTTTTCAAAAGAGCCGGCTCCCCGATTCCATCGTGGAAGACCTGAAGGTCTTCGTGGACCGGATCAGGTATCCCATCGCCGTGCGCTCGTCGAGCCTTCTCGAAGACTCGTACCACCACGCCTTCGCCGGGATCTACCGGACCACCATGCTCGCCAACATCAAGGACAGCATCGGGGACAGGCTCAGCGAGCTCTGTGAAACGATCAAGCTCATATACGCATCCACCTTTTTCCGCAACGCCAAGGCCTATCTCCAAAACACGCCCCTTCTCATGGAAGAGGAAAAGATGGCCGTGGTGATCCAAAAGCTCGTGGGACGGCGGTACGGAAAATTCTTTTACCCCGATATCGCCGGAGTGGCGCGGTCCTACAACTACTACCCTCTCCAAGACATGAAACCCGGAGACGGCGTCGCCGTGGCCGCTCTCGGATTGGGAAAGACCGTGGTGGACGGAAACCGGGCGGTCCGTTTTTCACCCACGCGCCCCCAGATCCTTCCGCAGTTTTTCGACACCAAAGCCTGCCTCGAAAACGCGCAGCGTGAGTTCTACGCCCTCGACCTGAGCCGGCCCGGAATCCCGCATCTCGATCAACCTGAAGGCTGGCTTGTTCTGCTCGATCTGAGTGAGGCGGAAAAGCACGGCACCCTGGCAGCCGTGGGATCGGTCTACTCCCCGGACAACAACGCCGTCTACAGCGGGATATCGAGATCGGGGATCCGCCTCGTCACGTTCAGCCCCATCCTGAAAACCAGGATCTTTCCTCTTCCCAGGATTTTGTCCCATATACTCGACATGGGAAGCCGCGCCCTCGGCTGCGCCGTGGAGATCGAATTCGCCGCCAACCTCAATCCCGGACAGGGAAAGGCACCCGAATTCGCCTTTCTTCAGATCCGGCCCATGACCGTGGACGCCGAGGCCGAGAACCTGGATGCCCTGACCCGCGAGACCGATCCCGATCGGATATTCTGCAGGACCTCCCAGGCGCTCGGACACGGCCGGATTCGCAGGATCCGGGACGTGGTCTACATCAAGCCCGAAGCATTCGACAGGAGCCGGACCGTGGAAATCGCCTGCGAGGTGGAATCGATCAACCGCAAACTCGTCCAGGACGGCAGGCCGTTCCTTCTCGTGGGACCGGGGCGTTGGGGCACGGCGGATCGGTGGCTGGGGATCCCCGTGGAATGGCACCAGATATCGGGCGTCAAGGCTGTCGTGGAAACCGACATGGAAGGAATCGCCGTCGCTCCTTCGGAAGGAACTCATTTCTTCCAAAACCTCACCTCCCTCGGGATCGGTTACTTCAGCATTCACGAAAAGAACAAGGAGGGCTGGATCGATTTCGCCTGGCTCGACCGCCAGAAAGCGCGGAATGAAACCTCCTATCTCAGGCACATCGTCCTCAAACGCCCTCTCGACATACGTGTGGACGGCAGGTCGCGGCGCGGGATCATATTGAGACAACCATCCGGCGAATGAACTCGGGAAGGGTGAAGGCCGCCTTGTGGATCCCGGCGTTATAATACCCGAACTCGATCCCGGAACGTTCCACGCGCCGTTCATCGAAATCAGCGACCGGGCAGAGCCCTTTCGATGCAAAGGTGAAGGACCAGAGCCCGCCTGGATAGGTCAGGTTCGAATAGTTATAGAGGCGGACGGGCTCGAAGAACTTCTTCAGAACTCCCAGGAGCGCCGCCTGGGTTTCGGCTTCGTAGAAGGGGGACTCGCCCTGGGAAACCACGATCCCGCTGTTGGTGAGGACTTTCCCGACGTTCGAGTAGAACCCGTCCCCGAAGAGGGGCTGCGCCGGTCCGATCGGATCGGTGGAATCGACGATCACCAGGTCGAACCGTTCGTCCGTTTCGGCCACGAACTTCACACCGTCGTCCACGATCACCGTGGCGCGCGGATCGTCGAGAGCCGCAGCCGTCGAGGGAATGAATTCCCTGCACGCATCGATCACCATGGCGTCGATCTCGACGAGCTTGCACTCTTTCACCGAGGGGTGCTTGAGCACTTCGCGCACCGTGCCGCCGTCCCCCCCGCCGATGACGAGAACTCTCTGAGGATCGGGATGCACGAAGAGGGGCACGTGGGCGATCATCTCGTGGTAGACGAACTCATCCCGCTCGGAGATCATGACCAGCCCGTCGTTGAGGAGCATGCGGCCGAATCCCTCGGTTTCGAGGACATCGATCTGCTGGTATGGGCTCTTTCCGGAAAAGAGGGTCCTTTTCACGCGGTAGCGTATGGCGACAATGTCCCTGTGCTTCTCTTCCATCCAGAGATTGCGCTCGGCTTTAATGGTCAAGATCACCTCCCCGCCCTTCGAAGGGCCGGCTTGGAATAAACACGCTTGCAGTGGCTGTAGCGGACCCGAAATCCGCATTCGAGCCGCAGGTTGTCGTTTTTTTCCAGGGTGTAATTCCGTAGGGAGGCGGGGGCCCCGGTCGGCGCGGCGCCGAAATCGGTCGGCGCGGCGCCGGAGAGGGGCACCTCCCCTTCGGGCTGGAAAAAGAGGATGTCGCAGGCCTTCGGCCTGAAGATGCGGAGAACGCGATCCGTGACCTCGTCCAGGTCGGACCGGAAGAGATGGTTCGTCTCGAAGCTCACGTACGAGCTCTTCTCCTGAGGAGTCACGTGGATTGCGTAGTACTCGCCCCCCCTGACGGCGTTCAGGGAATAACCCTGCGGCTCGAAAAGAAAGTCGTCCACGGCAAAACCGGGCAGGATCCGTCCGATCCCGGTCCTGTCGTGGATGGCGTCGATGCTCCGGCGGCTCCCTGTGCAGAAGAGGGAACGCGAGTCCTTGCCGATCCCGTGCATCAGGATCTCGAGCGTCATGTCATCGGCCTCGGGCTCGTAATTTTTCTCGAGGTGGAAGAGGGAGATATGGTGCCCCCTTTCCTCGCCGAAGATGACGATCCGACCCGGCATGAACCTCTCCAGAAAACGCACGTCCTCGCCGAAGGTGGTGGGCTGGCGTTCGGGGAAATTCTCGTTCTTCCTCTCGTAGATGAGAAGGCCGATCGCGTCGAGGGGTATGAACTCGAGCATGGCGCCGACGGCTTCGACGAGCGTGGTCCGGCCGCAGGTGATCATGACCGCGCGATTATCGAAGACGAAGAGGCTTGACTCGGAGAGAAGCCAGGCATCGCATCTCTCGTTCGAGATCCGGGACAGGACCGCGGCCCGCGCTTTTTCGACCACTCCCCGCCATGGACCGCTGCCGAAACTCCTGAGCGACCGGAATCCTTTCCGGACCACGAGCTCGACCTTCTTCTCCGGCCCTTCGAAAAAGCTCTGCGACATTTTTGAGTCCATCTCGCCCGCTGGAAAGAATGGGTCTAGCGATTAAAAGGAATTCGGCAGTTTACCAGGAGAAGAGCCCGGAAATCAAGTGATGGTGACCTCGACCTTGTCGAAGCAGGTTCCTTCGGCCGCACCGTCCGGATAATCCACGGCGAAACAGAACGTGTATTCGCCGGGGGGAAGAGCGGTCGTGTCGAGGATGGGATGGTTCGTGATGGAGACGAGGCCGCCCACGTAGGACCTCTGGAGGCCGGGCTCCCACTTTCCGCTCGTCACGAGAGTGGACCACCCGAGGGGGGTTTCGGCCCTGACCCACCAGTCGACGATCGTTCCCGACAGCGGCCCGGGATCGACGGAGAGGGTGACGCGGAGGCGGTCGCCGGCGGAGAGGACGATCGGTTCGTCCGAACCGTTCGCCTCGAGATCGACCATGTCGACTTCCCTGGGAGGCAGCATGCTCGTCAGGTCGAACTCGATGTTGAACCACTTGTTCTCCTCGGCAACGGGAGGATTGACGATCGTTTCGACCCAGGTCGTTGTCACGCACTCGGGATGGTCGGTCCAAAAGGCGTACTCGTCCATGTCGAGCACCGCGCCTGTCTCGACGGGCAGGGGAAAGCGCGCCTCGAGCTTCCTCTGGTCGCCCATGTTGCGCAGATCGAGGGTGAAATCGGAATAGTCGATCTCGTATTTCGGTCCGGGCGGCGGGGTCGGGGAGTTGGGCGCCTCGCCGGTGAGGGCGAAGGTGTTGAGGTCGGCCAGGGCCTGAGCGAGCCCGGCGGCCGTGTTTTCGTACTGCTCTCTCCATGGGTGTCTCTCGCGCCAGAGGCATTTGCGCTGCGTGTCCCAGTCGGAGTGGATCCACCCCCCCGCGTCGACGGGAAATCCGTAGATGCCGGAATCAGGCGTCGAGGCGTAACACAGCCACTCGTCGCCGTTCGTCTTGTAGGCCGTGCGCCCGCCCGACGTGCTCATCGTGGCCCACCAGCCGCTCCCCGAGGGAAGCTGGACCCAGAACTGAGTGCCGTAGGGTTGAATCGGCCTGGCCGGAATGCCGAGGGCCCTCAGGACCCCGGCGCCGAGGCGGCCGTGCTCGATGCAGATCCCGCGGTTCTGGCCGATCGATTCGGACGGCTTGTAGAGCCACTCGGCAAAGCTGTTTCCGAAGCACCACCCTTCCCCCGAGATCGTCTGCCAGGCGCCGCTCGTGGGGTCGACATAGTTGGCGCTGTGATAGACGCCGTCCCACTCCGCGTTGCGCGCGATCCAGAGGTAGGCGGCGTGCGAGACGGCGAGCGTGTTGTCCCGGTCGCCCGGGTCGACGCTGTCCAGGATCTCGGCCGCGGCCTGCTGGACGACGGGGTGGCTGCAGTCGATGTAGGCGTGATCGGCGAGAAAGACCTGCGCTTCGGGCGGATAGAGGACGGGATCGATCACGGCCAAGGGATCGACCGTGTTCGGTATCGTGTCCCCCATCCAGGCGATGCGGCCGCACTTGACCTGGATATCGGTGTCCGCCGGGTCGGCCCCCGGACGGAGCACGAAATCAACGTCCGTGACACCGCCCTCGACAACGTCGACGCACCCGGCGGGACGGGTCCGATATCCATTTTTCGAAGCCATGAGAATATAGCGGGGCGAAGCCACGGGAATGCCCGTGATCACGTATTGTCCCGTGTCATCGGTGAGGGCCGACAGGTCGGTTCCCCAGACCTCGACGAGCGCCCCTTCCACCGGTCCCGCGCCGTTGATCACCGTTCCCGAGACCGACCCCAGCGGGGCGGGGCCGAAGAGGATGTCGTCGAACCAGACCTTGCCCTTCCCGTTGAGGACGAGGTTGACCTCGACCGAGACGGCGCCGGCCGGCGCCCTGTAGCACGATTCGTGGGGCAGGTCGTAGATCCAATCGATGTTTCCAAAGTGGCGCAGGATCTCGCAGACCTCGACGAGCTCGCCGCCCGGACCGCGGAAAAGGAGCTCGAGCTTGCAGTGCCCGGAGGGCGGGACGTTGCTCACGTTGAGGTAGCCGGCGAAGGTGTAGACCGTTCCTTCGGTCACGGGCACGACCTGGCGCCACATGGCGAGCGTACTCGAGAAGTTCTCGATCGAGACGCTGTATGCGCCGCTGTTGGAAACCGCGCCGTCCCAGTCATAGGTCGTTCCCGGCGGAAAGGCGGGAAAGGTGATCCACCCGTCGGGATGGGATGTTCCCGTTTCGAAGCCGGGGTTCTGGAGGAGGTTCGTTTGGGCGGCGGTCGGAGAAATGAGAAGGCCGAAGAAAACAGCCGTAAAGAGAAGGGGTGAAATTTTGTGCGGCATTGTAGATCTCCTCGAGAGTTTTCGTTCCTGTCTGGTTGACCATTGAAACAATTGGTGCTTCGACAAGTTGCGAAAAATCAGGAAATAAACACCGAGCTGTAGAGAATCAATCGCCGAAAGATTAACCTGAACCCCCCATATTCCGGAGTCGTGAGTGTGAACGCGAGAAAGAAAGTTCTCGTCGCCATGAGCGGCGGAGTCGACAGCTCGGCGGCGGCGCTGCTGCTCAAGGAGCAGGGGTACGAAGTCCTGGGCGCCTCGATCCACGTCTGGGACAGCCCGTGCGTGAAAGACAAGAGGGGCGCGTGCTGCTCGCCCCGGGACTTCCTCGATGCCCGCCGCGTGGCCGATCACCTGGGGATTCCTTTCCGGGTGGTCGACTTCGAGACCGAGTTCCGCAAAGACATCATCGAGCCCTTCATCGAGAATTACCTGCGCGGCAGGACTCCCAACCCCTGTGTCCTGTGCAACAACAGGATCAAGTTCGAGCTCTTCCGAAACCTCGCCCAAAGCCTGGGGTGCGGTTTCATTGCAACGGGCCACTACGCCGCCGTCAAAAAGGAGGGCGGCCTGTTCCGGTTGTTTCGCGGAAAGGACCCGGACAAGGACCAGTCCTACTTCCTCGCCGGGCTCACGCGCGAACAGCTCGGCATGTCCCTCTTTCCCGCAGGCGGCTTGACCAAGGACGAGGTCCGCCGTCTTGCCGGAGAAGCGGGCCTGGTCACGGCCGACAAGGCGGAGTCGCAGGAGATCTGTTTCGTCGTGGACGACGATTACGGCGCTTTCATCGGCCGCGAGATCGATCCCGTTCCGCCGCCCGGCGATATCGTAACGAAAAACGGAACAATCCTGGGACGCCACAAGGGCATTCACTGCTACACCGTCGGGCAGAGGCGCGGCTTGGGGGTGAGCCATCCCCGGCCGCTCTATGTGCTCGCCATCGATCCGGAAGAGAACCGCGTCATCGTTGGTGAAGAGGAAGAGACCTTCTCGTCCCTGCTGAAGGCCGAAGGCATGAACTGGCTCGGCGACGGAACACCGCCCGTGGGAACAGAGATCAACGCCCGAATCCGATACCGCCACGCCGGAGAAAGTGCCGTTGTCGAAGAAGCATCGGAATCGACGGTTGCCCTGAGGTTCAGAAAACCGGTCCGCGCCGTGACGCCGGGGCAGTTCCTGGTCTGTTATCAGGGAGACGAAGTCATGGGCGGCGGCTGGATCACCGAGGGAATGTGAGATTTTTTTAAGC
>CAZWHE010000070.1:0-19002 GCA_964633825.1 uncultured Phycisphaerales bacterium
CTTGTCCCGGTTGATGCCCGGACCGTTATCAACGAACTCCGCCCTCAGCAGCTCGCCGTCGCGATAGGTCCGGACGTGAAGCTTTCGGGGACCTTCCCTCTCCGCCATCGCCTGGCGCGCGTTGTTCACGATGTTCAAAAAGACCTGCTGAAGCTGGTTGGCGTCCACCATGACGGGGGGAAGATCGGTGAGCAAATCGCTGCTGATCTCGATGCCGCCGCCCTTCAGATCGTAGGAGAGTATGTCGAGGACCTTGGAGACGATGTCGCAGATATTGACCGGGCGTTTTTCCGGCACCTCCTGCCGCGCGAAGGAGAGGAGGTTTTGAACGATCTTTGTCGCCCGCTGGCTTTCATCGATGATCATTTTCAAATTCTGGCGGTTCTTGTCATCCTCGGCTCTCTTATAGAGCAGCTGGGAGTAGCCCATGATGACGGTGAGGGGATTGTTGATCTCGTGGGTCACCCCGGCGATGAGCTCGCCCAGGGCGGAGAGCTTCGCCGATTGGATGATCTGCTGCTGGGCGTGATCGAGCTGAAGGCTCTTTTCGTTGACCACCTCCTGAAGCTTGACGGCCGATTCCTTCGCCTCCTTGAGCAGCCTCGCGTTCTCCACGGCGAAGCTGATATGGCTGAGCAGTGTCTTCAAAAACCTCATGTCCGACTCGCTGAAGGCGTTTTGATCCCTTTTCTTCGACAGGTTGAGAACTCCGATGATCCTCTCATGAACCCGAAGGGCCATGCAGATGAAGGAGGAGGTGTCATACTTGGGGTCGTTGAATTTGGCGGTGCGAGAGTCTTTTTCCACGTCCTCTACAACGATCGATTCCCCCGTCTGGGCGACTTTTCCCGCGATGCCTTCCCCCAGGCGGACGACCGTGCTCCTCACAACCGATTCCTCCAGCCCCTCGGCGGCCGCGATCCGGAGGCACTGGTCGTTTTCGTCCAAGAGCATGATCGAGCCGATGCGGGCGTTCACCGTTGTCATGGCGCGTTGAATGACGGTTTTGAGAACCTCCCTGATGTCGGGAATGCGCGAGACCAGCTCGGTCAGCTCGCTCAAGGTCGTGAGCTTGAAGATCAGGCCTTCAAGCTCCTGCGTGCTCGCTTTCAGCTCGGTCAGGAGATTGTTGAAAGTCTCGGCAAAGCTGGAGATCTCGTCGACTTCCTTGAGAGCGTCCCGCTCCCCCAGCTTATGGATCTCGCCGCTTTTCAGCTTATGAAAGTCTTTTGCCAGGCCGCTGATCTGCCTCACGATCTTCCGAAAAAACACGTACCCCAGCAGGGCGATCAACAAGCTCAGCCCCAGCATGATCGCCACTTCGGTGTTGGGGAGAAGATCGTGGCGTTCCAGAATGAACATGATCATCAGCAGGGGCAGGATCGATGTCAGACAGAAGATGAGCGCGGACTTGTAGCGGAAGGTTTGTTTTTCAAACGGCACATTTCGTTTCATGTCCCTTAACCCTAAATAGGTTTCGCATTTGGTTTTGCGATATACCTCACATCGTTTATCGGCATCACGATGAAAGGACTTTATGGTGTGTATTCCGGGGAATCGGAGGGGATGTTCCGGAGGGATGAGGCCTCGGGTCAAATGGAAGCAGAGTTGGTGGGCGATACAGGAATCGAACCTGTGACTTCCTGCTTGTAAGGCAGGCGCTCTAGCCGCTGAGCTAATCGCCCGTTTTGTCAAACCCGAGGCGAGGAAATCGAATTTTAACTAAGGTTTGGTTGACTCTCAAGCTGATAAGATATAGATACCGTGGTTTCTATCGATTGAGAGCGCGCTCGAAGGAGATTTACGGAGAGGTTTCATGAAAATCGCCGTTATCGGGACCGGATACGTCGGGCTTGTGGCCGGGACCTGTTTTGCCGAAACGGGCAACAACGTCGTCTGCGTCGACGTCATCGAAGACAAGATCGAAAAGCTGAAGAGCGGCGTCATCCCGATCTACGAGCCCGGTCTCGAAGAGATGGTCAAGAGGAACGCCCAGGTGGGGCGGCTTTGCTTCTCCACCGATTTCGAATCGGCTGTCCGCGATTCGCTCATCGTCTTCATCGCCGTGGGCACGCCCACGGGGGAGGACGGCTCGGCCGATCTCCAGTACGTGCTCGACGCCGCACGCACCATCGGCCGGGCCATGAACGGCTACAAGATCATCATCAACAAGAGCACTGTTCCCGTGGGCACGGCCGCAGAAGTGAAAGCCGTCATCGCCGCGGAAACGGAGCACGAATTCGACGTGGCCTCCAACCCCGAGTTCCTCAAGGAAGGGGCCGCCATCGATGATTTCATGAAACCGGACCGCGTCGTAATCGGAACCGATGATCCGCGCGTGGAGGAGATCCTGAAGGAGCTTTACTCCCCCTTCGTCCGGTCGGGGAAGCCGATCCTGGCCATGGACATCGCCTCGGCCGAGCTGACCAAGTACGCGTCCAACTCGATGCTGGCCACGCGCATCTCCTTCATGAACGAGATCGCCAACCTCTGCGAGATCGTGGGCGCCAACATCCACCAGGTCCGGAAAGGCGTGGGGAGCGACAGCAGGATCGGCCGCCCCTTTCTATTTTCCGGATGCGGATACGGCGGGTCCTGTTTCCCCAAGGACGTGAAAGCCATCATCAAGACCGCCGACGAAAAGGGGTATGACTTCAAAATCCTGAAAGCCGTCGAAGACGTGAACGCCCTCCAGAAAGAGGTCCTGTTCAACAAGGTCAAAAAACACTTCAACGAGCCTCTCGACGGAAAGACTTTCGCCCTCTGGGGACTCTCGTTCAAGCCGAAGACTGACGACATGCGCGAAGCCCCCTCGATCGTTCTCATCACCAAGCTTCTCGAGGCGGGCGCCGCTGTCCGCGCCTGCGACCCTGAAGCGATCGACGAGGCCAAGAGGATTTTCGACGACAGGATCAGCTACCATACCGAGATGTACGAATGCCTCGAAGGGTCGGACGCCCTCGTTGTCGTCACCGAATGGGCCGAGTTCCAGAACCCCGACTTCGAGAAGATGAAAACCCTCCTCAAAAAGCCGGTCATATTCGACGGCAGGAACATCTATCTCGCTTCCCACATCTGGAAGAAGGGTTACGAGTACTACCCGATCGGGTTCGGCAGGCTGAACAACGGATAGTCCGTCACATTTATGCCGGTTCCGCCACAAACATCGCGACGGAACCGGCGCCTTTAGCGGAACAAGGCGGAATCTTCCCACAAAGCCCCCACCTTTCCCCTGATTCTCCGTTACACCTCTTCCCCCGAGTCTTTTTCCGCCGGAGCCGAACCTTGTTCGGCCGGAGCCGAATCTTGTTCGGCCGGAGCCGGAGGTTGTTCGGCCGGAGCCGGAGGTTGTTCGGCCGGAGCCGGAGGTTTGCCGATCTTCAGTTTTTCGGCGGCTTTCATGCTCTGAAGCGCTTTTTCGACCTTCTTGTCCCGCTTCGCATCGGTCCCCATGGAAGACTCGAAACGCTGCACGCAGCGCTCGACCATCCGCCTCGCCTCGTCGACGCGCTTCTCCTTGATCAGCGACCGCGCAGCGAGATCGACGTTGCGGATCGCATCGACGGGAAACTCGGGGAACCGGTCGGCGAACCCGAGCAGGACCTGGCGCCCCTTGTCGTACGCTTTCATCTTCAGAAAGACTTTGCCCGTCCAGGTCACGGCGTCGGCGCACTCGTCCCTCACTTCGGGGCACTCCCCGAGAACACGGGCGTAGTACTCGAGCGCCTTGGGATACTCCTTCTTTCTCCTGTAGATGTGGCCCACCTCGAGGAGGGACCGCGCCGCGAACTCCCCGCTCTTGTCGAAAGCGAGGATTTCGAGAAAGGACGCTTCGGCCTTGTCGGCCATGCCGAGGGAGCGGTAGATCTCGCCGGCCCGAAAACAGGCCTGCGCCGACTCGGCCTTGCATTGCGGGAACTCGCTCGCAATGTTCTCGTAAAACGTGGCCGTTTCGAGGAGGATGCGCGCCTTCTCCTCCTTCGGTTTCTTGAAGGAGGTCTTCTTCAGCTTCCATGCCTCCTTCAGCTTGAGAGCGGCCGGGTTTTCATCCTCCTGACCGGGGGCAGGCTTTTCGCCGGCCGGAGCGGCGCTTCCCAGGATCATGGCGGATAAGAACAGGACACACACTTTCTTCAACATTGTTTTTCTCCTTATAAAAAATCAGACTCGATGGCCGGGAACGCAGTCAGGAATGAGTCGCAGAAGGAAGAACCCGGTTACGCCCCAAGAGGGCTGCAACCGAAAAGAAAAGATGCCCAAAAAGAAAAAGGACCGGGAACAGGGCGAGGAAAAGTTTCACGGCAGGCGCGAATAAATACCCGCTCCATGAGATTTATTATCGAAGGCCAACGTTATATCTAACCCATTAAATAGAACCGATTAAAATCGACTCGACACTTCCCGGCCGCGCAGAAACCCGGAATAAACGCTTAAAATTTCTTGCAGTAAGGCCGAGCCCTGATAGAATCGCGCTCCGTTCTGAGGGATTGAAAAAAAGCCGATAGCAGCCCGGCTCTGAGAGAGTAGCCAGACGGAGCCGGGGATAAAGTGTGATAGGTCCAACCCTTGAACCGAGCTTTCGGACATGAGATTCCGGAAGCACACCCGCCATGATGGTTCCCGGCCCCCCACCGGGAATCATTGCATTACAGGCGGAATCGATCCCCTGAAATCCCTGCTACGCCTCGAGAAAATCAGCGGCCGCACCGATCCGGGCCAGGCTCTTGTCGAGACCCAGAACCTCCATCGACTCGAGAAGGGGGGGGCTGGCCGGCCCGCCCGTCACGGCCACGCGGATCGACATGAACAACTGGCCCACCTTGACGTTCCACTCGGAAGCCTTCTCTCTCAGGATCGTTTCCAGCCCCTCCAGGTCGTCGAATCCGGCCCCTTCGATAACGGGAAGCGCCTTGCGCAGGAGCCCGGCGGCTTCTGACGGCGGGAGCTTGGTTTTCTTGAACGCATCCGGTTCGTACTCGGGATCGACAAAGAAAAATCCCGCTTTCCCCGCATAGTCGGAAAGTGTTTTCAGCCTCTCTCGGACGAGCGGGATCGTCTTCATAACGAGATCGCGATCGGCCGGAACCGGGGTGAAGCCTCCATCCAAAATCTTGTCCGCCAGCTCCCCGTCATCGAGGTTTCTGATGTAAACACCGTTGATCCAGTCGAGCTTTTCCAGGTCGAAAACGGGCGAGCCGATGTGGATCTCCTTTAGGTCGATCTCGGCGACGAGGCGATCGAGGTCGAAGACCTCCTCCTCGTCCGACGTGGACCACCCCATGAGGGCGAGGAAATTGAGCAGCGCTTCGGGGAGATATCCCTTCTCTCTGTAGTATAGGATCGAGACGGGATTCTTGCGCTTCGAGATCTTGGAGCGGTCCTTGTTCCGGAGGAGGGGAAGGTGGACGAAGGCCGGCCTCTCCCACCCGAATGCGTCGTAGAGCATGGCGTGCTTCGGCGTGGACGTGATCCACTCCTCGGCCCGGATGACGTGGGTCACGCCCATGAGATGGTCGTCCACCACATTGGCCAGGTGATATGTGGGAAACCCGTCCGACTTCAGCAGGACCTGGTCGTCGATGTTCTTGTTTTCGAAGGTCACAGTCCCGCGGATCACGTCCTCGAAGGATGTGGCCGCCGACTTGTCCACCATGAGGCGGACCACGCTCGGCGTGCCGGCGCCGGTCATGGCGCGGACCTCTTCGGGCGAAAGCGCGCGGCAGAGACCGTCGTAGCCGAAATCCTGCTTCGCCGCCTTCTGGGCCTCGCGCATCTCGATCAACCGCCCGGGTGTGCAGAAGCAGCGATAGGCCATCTCCTTCTCGATGAGATGATCGGCCCATTTCCTGTAGATATCCGTCCGCTCCGACTGCCTGTAGGGCCCGTTCGGCCCCCCTTTGACCGGCCCCTCGTCCCAATCGAAACCGAGCCACTCGAGAGACTCGATGATGGCTTTCTCCGATTCGGGCGTCGACCGGGACTGGTCCGTGTCCTCGATCCGAAGAATGAAGCTTCCGCCCTCGCGGCGCGCGAAAGCCCAGTTGAACAGGGCCGAGTATGCTGTTCCCACATGGGGGTCGCCCGTAGGGCTCGGAGCGATTCTGACTTTGACCATGGGCTTCCTCCACCGGAGCCGGGGATTCGTTTACCTGAAAGATGGAGAGATTATGAAACGAGGCATCCCGATAAAACAGAAAAAAGAGGAAGGCCCTTTTGATTATGCGGGTTTCCATCAGCCCGTAACGATCAACCTGCCGGATCGCCGGCCGGATCGCCGGCCGGATCGCCGGCCGGATCGAGGCCGGCCAAGAACTGCGCGAGGTCATCGGGCAGGGGCGCTTCGATCACAAGATCTTCGCCGGTCCCGGCGTGACGGATCTTCAGCCGGCAGGCGTGCAGTGCCTGGCGCGGGAGGAGAAGGGTCTTCATCGCCTCTTCGTCGAGGCGGCCCTCGTACGCCATGAGGAAGAAATTCTCGTCGAGACCGTATGCCTTGTCTCCCACGATCGGGTGGCCCACGGCCGACATGTGGACGCGGATCTGGTGGTGGCGGCCCGTGTAGAGCCTCAGGCGGACGAGGGTGAAACCACGAAACCTCTTCTCCACAGCGAACCCGGTCCGCGCGGGCCGACCGCTCTCGCGGCAGATCCCGCGCTTCATGTTGATGCGGCTCTTCTTCGCCAAACCGATGGGGAGGTCGATCTCACCCCTCTCCTTCTCCACCTCGCCGTGGACGAGAGCGAGGTACTCCTTCTTCGCCCTCCTCTCCTCGAACTGGGCGGAGAAGAGGGGCATGGTGACCGGGTCCTTGGAGAGGAGGAGTACGCCGCTCGTTTCGAGATCGAGCCTGTGGCAGAGCTTGATGCTCGCCGGGTCGAGGCCGTGCTCCTTCTCGTACCGCTCGCGGAGAAGGGTGACGACCGTCCGGTCGAGGAGGCGGCCCGCCGGGTGAACGGGGATGCCGGCCGGCTTGTTGACGGCCACGATCCACCTGTCTTCATGGAGGATTTCGAAATCGGGCTCCCGCCCTTCGAGAAGGTCGATCTCGCGCTTCGGCGCGGGGATCATGACGCAGATCAGGTCGCCCCCCTTCACCCTCGCCGAAGCCTTGACCGCGGCTTGCCTGCTCCCGATGGTCACCTTCTTCCCGGCGATGAGTTTCTGGATGCTGCTCCGCGAGCGCCAAGTCATCCTGTCATTGAGGAAGAGATCGAGCCGCGTCCCGTCTTCGCCGGGAAGGACCTCGTATTCGACTTCGCGGAGTTTTTGACCGCGGCCGGAGTGAAAGCGTGCATCGCCATCAGTGATCATGCTCTTCTTTTTCGATCTTGCGTGCATAGACGAAGAGATAGCCGGCTGTTTCTTTTCCTTCGTTCCGCACCTCGTGGGTGGTCGCAGGCGGTATAAAGGTCATTTCTCCTGCGGAAAGTCCGACCGGTTCCGAGCCCTGTTTGTATACGGTGACGGAACCTTCAAGGCAGACGATCATCTCGCGCACCCCGCCCGTGCAATGCTGCGGCGTGGCGCCCCCCGGTTCCAGACGTTTCTTGCCGATCCCGAATCCCTCGTCCTCGAACTCCATGACGTCAAGATCGATCCTGTGAGGTGAGGTTTTCCTGATTTCAGCCGGCGCCGGCGGTGCCGCCCTGCTTCCGCCGATCATCGCCGCCTTTGCCGCCATCCTCAGTATCAGCGCGAACTCCGGGACCTTTCTGCCCTCTCTGTAAGAATGGTGCTGCCAGTGGGAAACCCGGGCCGAGGGATACACTTTCTGGTAGAAGAGACCTTCGACCACGGCTTCCAGTCCGGCGCAGTCTGTGGGAAAAGTGTACTTCAGTCCGGGAAAGTTGGCGACAATCCCTTCGCCTTTACCGTCCTTCGAAACCACCTCGATAAAGCAACCCTCTTCATTGCAGGCCGATGCAATAATCCCCCTGATCTTCACATCCCTGTTGTGATATTTTTCAGGATGCTCGATAAGATCCTGAATCGGGGTTTCTTTGCCGATGGTGAACTTTTCACCCAGACGGGTCCATTCACCTTCGCCTAACGTGACGGCTATCAATAAGAATGGAATAATGTAGAGTGCTTTCATAATTGTCTCTTGTACATCGAAGCGGCGTTTCAAAACACTCATCTATACCTTTTTTCTTTCGGTACAGAAGAGGCCGATCACCACCAGCAGGACGATCCCGACCAGCACGGCTGCCCGGCCCGCCGAGCCCGGGCCACCGGCTGCCTCGGCCGTCGCCGGAAGGGATGCGAGTCCGAAGTTGTGACAGAAGGCCGCGCCGAACAGGAGGCCGACCACGGTCAAGGCCGCGTCCGAGTTTCCCTGCCCGGCGGCCACGAGCTGCCGCAAGGGGCACCCGCCCGCGAGCACGGAGCCGAGCCCCACGAGAAGCATGCCGAGGAAGTTCCAGAGATGGACCGAGTGGGCGAGGGGCGAGGCGCTCCAGTCGAAAAACCTGCGGCCGTCGGGCAAGAGGAAATCGACCAAGAGGTTGCCGGCAGCGAGAGTGGCCATAAGCACGACGTAACCGTTGAAGAGGCGGAACTCCCTCCACAGGATGACATCGCGAAACCCGCCCGTCGTGCAGTACCGGGAGCGCTGGCCGAAGAAACCGACCAGCACGGCGAGACAGAGGGACAACAGAACCGGCGCGTGCCACTCGGTCTCGAGAAACCCGCGCGGATCTCCGTCCCCGCCATATTTTAATACAAGGATGAAGGCCAAAAGGCCGAACGCCAAGAGGGGCGCCGTGAAGGCGGCCAAGGGCTTCATATCGCGTCCAGGTCCGAGAGAGAAGCCGCGGCGGATGCAGAGGCTACCGAAACCAACACCGGCGACAATGCCGAGAAGACCGATCCCGGCCGTTGCATAATCGCCGCTTCCGAGCCGGACCATCATGCGGATCGGGCACCCCAGAAAGACGAGAGCGCCGATCATGATGAAGGCGCCGATGAGGAAACGGAGCGCCGGAGACGATCCCCCGCGGGAACGAAATTCCTTGAAAAAGAGCGCCGCGGCGAATGAGCCGATAAGAAAGCCCGGGATCTCGGGCCGCAGATATTGCAGCCCGGCAGGCCCGGAGAAGAGACCGAGCCCGCCCGCCGTGTCGCGCACGAAGCAGGCCGCGCAGATTCCCATGTTGGGAGGATTCCCGAAACGTGCGAGGGCAACGGCAGCAGCACCGATAATAAAACCCGTGATCAACGTCCAGGTTCGGAGGTTTTTTTGGTTGTTGTTGATGATTTTTCTGTTGTCGGACATGACATCTATCTTTCTAAAACTTTCCTTGAATTTATGAAGAACTCCACATGACACCGTCGAGATCGACGAACCTAGAGAAAGGCGCCTCGCCTTTCATTCATAGGGGTCATCCCCCCTCCGCTTCCACGTCGGAAAAATCACCCGCTTTGATTTTGTTGATCAGGACGCTCGGTGTCAGATACCCATCGCACTTGAGGACCATACGGCCCGATCGGTCGATCAGGATCAGAGAGGGAAGCTTGTCGCCGACGTAATAGTCATAGCATTTTCTTAACCGGTCGATAAGCACCACCATTCGGGGACCGATGAACTCCCTGAATCCTTCCGCAGGAGAACCCTCCTCTTCGACGAGCACCAGAGCGCAGCGGCACTTCACGCTTTCCAAGGCTTTGCGCTCCGCTGCGATGCCGGACAAGAACCGCCGCGTCCACGCGCAGTCCGTCTTGCTGGCGATGAGGAGGAGGAAGTCAGTGCCATCGACGGTCAACTCCGGCCTTCCCCAGCGATCCGCTGCCTCCACCCGGTCCTGAACCAGCGTACTCAGGTGCACGCTTCTTCCATCGAGGTCGACGAGGGTGTCGAATCGAGCGGTCCTCCCCACAATGCAGTCGGAAGATTCCGGTACCAACGTCGCATGGAAGCAACCTCCCGCAGCAAGAAGTAACAGAACTGTTGAAAGGCGGAAAAGGGTTCTCATGAAAGGTATCCTCAACTGCTGCATACCGGTCTGATCCGCACATAGACCCGTGTCCCCACCGAGGGACACTTGTCCCAATCGAAGCGCACCATCGGCTTCGGGTTGTAGATAGGATACCGGTTGTCGGCTATGATTCCGCCCGGGCAGTCGCAGGGACAGGCGATGCATCCCGTCTTAGCGGAATGGATCGCTCCGCTGCCGTGAAAAACAAAATGAGGCGTCCACGGCTTGATCACCTCCCCGCCGTTCACCACGACCTTTTCTTGGGCGAAGTCGTCGTAGGGGCGCTCGCGCCACTTTCCATCCTCCTTCCAGAGTACGGAGAGCACGACCGCGTCGCCCTGGAGGTAGTTCTCGGCCGTCGTGGCCGGGGTCAGGCCGCTGCGCTTCTTGCCTTCCGCCATGGTGCAGTGCAGGCGGGGCCGGGCCCCGAGATCGATCAGGGCATCGTAAACCTGCTCCGTCTCCACATCGGCTAGGAAAACAAAGAATTCGGCGAACTTCGCTTCTCCTCCGGCGGCGTACCTGCAGCCCGCGAAGGCCTGAGGACGCTGTCCCCAGTCGTCGATGCAGGGTTTGCCCGCCGGGTGCTGCACAACGGCGGGAACAAGCACCTCGCACCTTTCGCGGTCCACGGTGACCTCCCCCGGCGCGGGCAGTTTCCCTTCATTCGCCTTGTTCAGAGACGAACAGCCGCCGAGCGCTGCGATGATACATGTCAATCCTAATACATAAAAAGCACGGACAGTGAATATAGCCATGATATGCAATCCTCCATGATCCAGAGTGAGTAAATGGCAAAGCCGGTTATGGTGTCCGAATCACGGCGGAAAGAGACGGGAAGTGCGTGTTTCCGGGAGAGATTTAAGATGGAAAACTTGTCCGGAGGCTGAGCAGCGCATCCAAATCTTCGCTTCTACCGTGAGTCAAAGACCGAGAAGAACGGTACGGACCCGTACCGAGAGCAAAGACTCACCGGCTTCAGCAGAATTGGAAATAGACCGAACCGGTCTGCACGCTGATCACCCCCTTTCGTGGTGCTGGAATTCAAAGAGAGCAGTAAATCTGTTCATATGTCCATACAGAACGATCGTCCAATTAAAGCTAATATATGGAATGATAATTGTCAATGGAAAACAGCAACAGGGGAAACAGCAATACTCGAATTCCCGCCATCTATCGGCTTGAATCATGGCCGTTATGCAATACGTAATCCACATGGATTGCACAGAATTCATACCTTCTTCCTGTTGGTGCAGAATAGCCAGATCCTGGCTGTTACATAGCCGCCGCTTCCGAGCCGCATCATCATGCTGAACCTCAACTCCGCGACATGGTCAAGAGCCGCCTCCTTGGCAGCAGGTCTCAGAGATTCACTCAGGAAGAACACGCTTCCCGGGCCGAGGTGATGAAAATCTCCCCTCTCTTGTCTCTCTCCAGGGCTTCCCAGGACGCGGCCTGAATCAGGGAGAATTCGCAGAGGTCACGCCGGGACCAGGATATATTGACCTCTCTGTCCAGATCATCATCCCAGTAGGTTTCGACGTTATGCCGGGGAGTAAAATCGTCCTCGGTGTCATAGACTTTCACACCTTTGAATCGGGGCCAGACAAAGGCCTGAAGCGCCAGGCCCAGAAAGAGAAGGGTCAGGAGAAGCCTGATGATAAAAAGCTTTTTCCGTTTCAAGGGCATTCCACCTCAATCCAATCAGAACCGCCCAAACAAAGCCCCTCACTGACAAGCGCGATTGTTCTCTTTCAATCTGCGTTTGTTCCTCACCCAGCAGGTCAGCCCGATACTGTCGAAGTGGTCCAGAAGGGGAATGATCCATTTCCGGGTTGTCTTGAAACGGTCGCGCAGAACCGGGAACTTCACCTCGCCATACTCTTTGATGACTTCCACGACGGCATCCCGCATCTTCTCGTAAACAGAGGAATGAAACAGAAAGGCGCCCACCCTGACGAAACGGCCCGACACGACCATGAATTGGATGGCGGACTCCGCTTCCCCGGCTGTGAGGTTCTCCTCATCATGGGTGATTTCATTGACAAGCTCCTTCCGGGTAGGAGGGGTGGCGCCCTTCTCCCTGATCCGCTCCTCGATTCTGTCCATCAAAGTCAGATGGCTGCCGGTCGGTTCGGGGGCGAAGCCCGCTCGCCGCACAAGGCCCCCCTTCGCCGTTTCGACGAGGCCCCGTTTTTCCATGGCATCAAGAAATCCGGTGAAATTCCTTCCTTCCAGGCCTGTCAGATCCTTGACGGGTTTCATGTTCAGATAGGGTGTCAGGGGTTCGAGGCGGTGTTGTTCATCGAGATGAGAGACCACTTGACCGGCGAGGCGGTCGAAGCGCTCTCTGTGTACAAAAAGATCCCATTGGATCTCGACGAGATCGTTCGAAGCTTTCAGGTTATCGACCGCCCTGTCGACCTGGTCGGGAGAGGCGTTGAATGCCAGGGCCATGTCCCTGGGAGAAAAAAAGATATCGGGCCAAATCCCGGCTTCCGTGAGGATCAGGGCTTTTATGTCGCCGAGGCTGTTCCGTCTGGCGGTGACACGGTTCACGATGTACCCCTTGAAGCGCTTGAGCTTCCAAGGGGTCAGTCCCACGATCGTTCCCCCGCCGATAGTCATCATGGGGGAGTGAAGCCGGAGAATGAAGCAATCCCCGGGAACGACGACCACGGGATCCCTCAGCCTCATCTGGACCAGGGAGGAATCACCCGGTTCGAGAACCTGCTTGTCAAGAAGCACGATCCCGGCCATGACCTCTGAAGTGCCGGTGTGCACCCTGACTTCGGTCATGTTTTCAAGCGGGAAGTTCACGTCTTCGGCCAGGTGGAACTCCGCTTCGAAAAACCGTGTATTTCTGAAGAAATCGGGCGTGGCCGCCACATCCCCGCGGCTCAAGGAGCGGTAGTCCACATCGGAGATGTTGAGCGCCGTGCGGTGGCCGGCCCTCGCTTCCGCGCAATATTCGTTGTAAGCCTGAATAGTGCGGATTTTGCCCCTCACCCCATGGGGGAAGATTTCCATGGGATCTCCCTTTTTCGCTCTTCCGCTCATGGGAACACCCGTAACGACCGTTCCAAAGCCCTTCCTTGTAAAGACACGCTGGATAGGCATCCGGAAGTCGCCCGAGACGTCGACAGGATCGACCGATTCGACGGCGGCGTCGAGCGCTTCCCGGAGAGAGTCGAATCCTTCGCCTGTCAAAGAGGAAACAGGGACGATCGGGGCGTTCTCCAGGAAAGAATCCCGGACAAGGTCACGGACGTCTTCGATCGCCAGTTCGATCATCTCCTCGTCCACAAGGTCGATTTTCGTGAGTGCAATGACGCCTCTTTTGATTCCAAGAAAAGTCATGATGGTCAGGTGCTCGCGAGTCTGCGGCATCACACCGTCGTCGGCGGCCACGACGAGGAGCACGAGGTCCGTGGAGGTCGCACCCGCCACCATGTTTTTGATGAAGCGCTCGTGTCCGGGTACGTCGATTATGCCGACCGTAAACCCCTTCGATGTCTCGTAGGAGGAGTAACCGAGGTCTATCGTCATTCCCCGCTCCTTCTCCTCCTGGAGACGGTCGGGATGGATGCCGGTGAGCTCCCGGATCAGCTCCGATTTACCGTGATCGATGTGGCCGGCGGTTCCGATGGTGATGTTGTGGACTTTCATAATACAAAATCCGAATGAAAACCTTTTTTGTCAGAGCACGGGTTCGCGGACCTGCTTTTGAGATTTCTTCCTGCGGTCTTTCTTCTTTTTCATCTCCTCTGTCAGCACCCTGACGGTCTGTTCGATCTCATCGGGAGTGACCTGTTTCCTGAGCTCCTCCAGCTCGCGCATCACCCGGGCGAATTTCTGCCCTTCCGCTGCGCTGATCCACTCGAGCTGCAGTCTTTCGGGCCGGATGCCCAGCCGCTCCAGCTTGTCCCAGAGCCGGTCCACGCGCTTCTGCGTCCATGTCACGGCGTCGATGTAGTGACAGTCGGAGTAATGGCATCCCGAGACGAGCACGAGGGGCGCGCCGCGCCTGAAAGCCTGCAGCACGAACTTGCCGTCCACGCGGCCCGAGCACATCGTCCGGATCAGCCGCACCGAGGGCGGGTACTGCAGGCGAGCAGTGCCGGCGCCGTCCCCGCCCGCATAGGAGCACCAGTTGCAGGCGAAGGCCACGATCTTGTCGCCGAGAGTCTTTCTGTCCTCTGTCAGAGCGCCCACCTGGGCCATCAGCTGGTCGTCGGTGAAGTGGCGCATGGTGACGGCGCCCGTCGGGCAGTCGGCACCGCAGGTGCCGCAGCCGGCGCAGGACGCTTCGATCACCACCGGATAGATCTCCTTTTTCCTGTCGGGTGTGGTGATGGCGTTATAGGGACAGACCTTGGAGCACATGCCGCAGAATGTGCACTCGTCCTCGTTGATCTTGGATGTGATGGCCTCGATACGGACCTTGCGTGCATTGAGCAGGGTGCCCGCCTGCGCGGCTGCGGCAAGGGCCTGGGTGACCGAGTCCTTGACGTCCTTGGGCGACTCGGCGCAGCCGGCGAAAAAGACGCCCCGCGTCGCGGCGTCAACCGGCCGCAGCTTGGGATGCGCCTCCAGAAAGAATCCGTCCGACGTGCGTGACAGGGTCAGGAGGCGCTGAATCAGGTCCGAATCATGGCGGGGCTGAACACCCACGGAGAGGACAACCATCTCCACCTCGTGCCGGCACACCCCGCCGTTGTTGGTGTTCTCCACATAAAGAATCAGGTTCTTGTTTTCCCGGTTCTCGCTTATCTCGCCCGGGATGCCGCGGATGTACCGCACCCCTTCCTGCTTGCTGCGCATGTAGAGGTCCTCGAACCCTTTCCCGAAGGCCCGCATATCCATGTAGAAGACCTTGCAGGTGATGTCGGGATAATGATCGGAAAGAAGGAGCGTGTCTTTCACCGTGTTCATGCAGCAGATGTTGCCGCAGTAGGGGTTGCCGTTGTTTTTTGAGCGGGAGCCGACGCACTGGATGAAGGCGACCGATTTGGGCCGTTCGTGGTCCGTGGGGCGGATGAAATGCCCTTCCGTGGGTCCGCTGGCGCAGATCAGGCGCTCGAATTCCATGCTGGTGACGACATTTTCGAAGCGCGTGTAACCGAACTCGTCCAGCGCCGTTGGATCGTAGACGTCCATCCCCGTGGCCACAATGACGGCGCCCACTTCGTATTCCTCGATGCGGTCCTGCATATCGAAGTCGATGCATTTTTTCTCGCAGGCCTCCAGGCACTTGCCGCACGCGATCGGGTTGTTGCCCAAGCAGTCGCCCATGCTCAACACGGACGAAGACGGCACCGCCTGCGGGAAGGGGATATAGATCGCCTTGCGCGATGAAAAGCCCTGCTGGTATTCGTCCGGCACCGCAACGGGGCAGACGATCGAGCAGTCGCCGCAGGCCGTACACTCCTCCTCGACGACGAAGCGCGCCTTGCGACGCACCCTGACCTTGAAGTTCCCCACGTAACCGGAAACGCTTTCGACCTCGCTATAGGTCATCAGCTTCACTTTGGGATGTCGACCGACATCCATCATCTTGGGACCGAGAATTCATATGCTGCAGTCCATGGTCGGGTAGGTTTTGTCAAGGGCGGCCATGATGCCGCCGATCGTGGGCTCCTTCTCGACGAGGTAGACCTGGTGACCGCTGTCGCCGAGTGCCAGGGCGGCCTGGATTCCGGCCACGCCGCCGCCGATCACGAGGGCGGCTTGGGCCACGGGGACCTCGGCCTCCTCTTGGGCTTCGAGATGACGCGCCCGGTAGACGGCGCTCTTGACCAGATCCTTGGCCTTTTCCGTCGCCGCTTCCTTTTCGTTCTGGTGAACCCAGCTGCAATGCTCGCGGAGGTTGGCCATCTCCATCAGATAGGGGTTCAGGCCCGCCTCGGCCACGCAGTTGCGAAAAGTGGGTTCGTGGATCTTGGGCGTGCACGAGGCGACAACGACGCGGTTGAGCTTGTGGTCGTGGATCGCCTTCTTGATCTCGTTCTGGCCCGGGTCGGCGCAAGTGTATCTGTTCCTGATGACGGCGGCTACGTGGTCGAGTGTGCCCGAAAACTCGGCAACGGCGGCCATGTCAACTGTTCCGGCGATGTTGAGCCCGCAGTCGCAGACGAAGACTCCGATTCTGAGTTCCTTGTCAGTCAATGGTCATACTCCTTCCCATTTGTTTTCGGTTTCGGCAGAAAACGACCGGCACCAGGATCAAGTCCGGATATGCACGGCCCGATCACTGCGACAAGAGACCGTCAGCGTGAATCGTGGATAGGAAGGAGAAACAAGGAGAGAATCAGGTCAGGAAATCAGGAGAGAAAACCTGATAGGAGAAGGGCGTTCCATGATGCTCCTGGAAACTCCTGCCTTCCAGCTTCGATGGCAGCGCGCAGCCTTTGCGCACCAGCAGCCAGCTTCCAGCGTCAGGTCCGGCCCGGATTGTTCGGCACTTTGCGGCCGAGCATCATGAAAATCACCCCCTCTCGGGTTTTGATGAACATGTTGAGAAAGGATCGCATGGTAGAACGCAAATCGAACGTTTTTTTACCAAGAACCTCTTCGAAATGCAATGAATATCAAAATGTCGCTCTTAGACAACGAGAGCCTGTCCCTGCCAACAGAACCTTTTCGAAGAGCCATCATAAACAGCCGCCTGTCAAGACGAGCGCTCCCCGTCGGGTGGGGCGGTTTCATCGGAGAGAGGCGTCCGGGTCGCCGCCTCGGGCCGCATGAGGGGGAAGAAGACCACGTCGCGCACGTTGTCCGTGCCGCAGAGAATCATGTGAAAGCGCTCGACGCTCATCCCCCACCCGGAAGCGGGCGGCATGCCGTAGGCGAGGGCCTCGACGAAGTCGAACTCGGGCGCCATCGCTTCGGCATCGCCGCTGTCGCGCAGCTCCTTCTGCCGGATGAAGCGCTCCTGCTGATCCTCGGGATCGGCCAGCTCTGTGTAGCCGTTCACGAGCTCCACACCGTCCATGATGATCTGGAAGCGGTCCACCACGCGGGGATTTTCCTCGTTCCGGCGCGCAAGGGGCGACAGGTCGGCCGTGTGCTCCGTGAGGAATGTGGGGTGAACGATCCTGGGCCGGGACACGCGCTTGTAGAGAAGGTCGACGAGGGTGCCGCGGCCGAGCTTTTCGGGCGACTCGGTCTCGAGGTCGATCTTCTTCTCCTTGATCGCTGCGAGGAGGCTTCCGGCTTCGTCGTGCTCGTCAATGTCGATCCCCGACTCTTTGCGAATCGCATCCCGTAAAGTCACCTCGGGCCACTCCTCATCGAGATCGTACTCTTGTCCGCCCACGGCGAGACGCGTCGAGCCGGACGCCGCCTTGACCGCGCTGATAATCATCTCCCGCGTGAAGCGCATGTTGTCGCGGTAGTTCCAGTAGGCGGCGTAGGCCTCGATCATGACGAAGTCCTGCAGGTGCTGGGGCGAGATCCCCTCGTTCCGGAAGCAGCGCGCGAACTCGTAGACCTTGGTGAACCCGCCCACGAGGAGGCGCTTGAGATAGGTTTCGGGCGCGATCCTGAAGAAGACATCGATGCCGAGGGCGTTGTGGTGCGCCGAGAATGGGGTGGCGAGCGCGCCCGACGCCACGGGCGACAGGGCCGGCGTCGCCGTGTCAACGAAGCCGGCGTCCTCGAGAAAGCGGCGCAGCTCGCGCGTGGCGCGGATGCATTTCATGAACCGCTCCCTCGTATCGGCGTTGGCCGTGAGGTCTAGGTAGCGCTTGCGCTGGCAGAGCTCGACCTGCTGGAGGCCGTGCCACTTCTCGGGAAGGGGCAGGAGCCCCTTGGAGAGGAGGGTCACGCTCTCGCACATGACGGAGAGCTCGCCCCGCTTCGTTCTGAAGATGCTCCCCGACACGCCCACGTGGTCGCCCACGTCGAACAGCTTCTTCACCCGCTTGTGGACGTCGGGGCCGAGCGTCTTCTTTTCGAAGATGACCTGGAACTGCCCCTCCATGTCCTGGAGGCGCCCGAACACAAGGTTACCCATGTCGCGGAAGGCGACGAGGCGCCCGCAGACGGCAACGCCCTTTGTTCCTTCCTCGAGGGAGGCCGCTTCGGCCAGGGAATGGGTGAGCTCGAAGCGGTCGGGGTAGGGATTCACGCCCTCCGCCCTGAGGCGCTTGACTTTCTCGAGACGTACGGGATCAAACTCGACACTCATTGTTCATGCTTCTCTCAAAGGGGACACAATACGTAATCATCCGGAGGGGACACAATACGTATTTTCCCGGAAACATTGTTTAATGTACCGTTTAATTGAGTTATCGGGAAAATACGTATTGTGTCCCCTCCGGATGATTACGTATTGTGTCCCCCTCAAAAAGCCGGCCGAAACCCGATATAGTTGTAATGAACGGAATGGTTCTGCCTGCTGCGGTGGGCGCACCGGCAGTAGCGGCTCGAGTTGTTATAACCGCCCCCCCTGATCACACGCCCCGCCGCACCTCTCTCTTCCCATGAAGAGCCGTCACGAGGCGCATTTTCGTAGGTCTTGTGCCACGAATCGCTGCACCATTCCCAAACGTTTCCGTGCATGTCGTACAAACCGAATGCATTCGGAGCCAGCTCCCGAACAGGATGGGTCGCTTTCTCCGCGTTGTCGTTGAACCAGGCATGGGATTCGAGGCTCGACACCTCCTCCCCGAAAGAGAAGGGCCCCGCTGTCCCGGCCCGGCAGGCGTGCTCCCACTCCGCTTCCGTGGGAAGGCGGAGGCCCGCTTTCTCACACCAGGCCGCGCACTCCTCCCACGTCACCTCTTCCACGGGAAGACGGGCGCCCTCGAAATACCCGCCCTTCTCTCCGGCAACGCTCTCCCACGCCGCCCGGGTGCACTCCGTCCGGCAAAGAAGGAAGGATTCCAAAAAAACGGGATGAACAGGCCCCTCGCAAACGGACCGCTCCCTTTCAGCGTCGGGAGAGCCCATGCTGATCAGACCGGCCGGAATGCGAACGAATTCGAGGCCCGTCTTGTCGTGACGATAGATCCTCACGGCCCTC
>CAZWHE010000071.1:0-18659 GCA_964633825.1 uncultured Phycisphaerales bacterium
AGGTCTTTACGCGTGCTCGCCTACCTCAGGCTGTTCAGAATTTCGGCGGCCCTGACCCCGACGGCCGATGTAACCCTTGGCTGCGCTTTTGCCGTGGCCTGGGGCTTTTCGCCGGACTTTGAGCCTCTCTTCCTCGTTCCGGCCTGTGTTGCATCGGGACTGATCTTCTGTTCGGCAACAGCGCTCAACGATGCCATCGATTATCAAAAAGATTTGCGGGGCAGTCCCGGAAGGCCCATTCCGTCGGGCCGCCTGTCGCAGAAGGAGGGGCTGGCCGCATCCGCGCTCGCGGCGCTTGCGGCTCTTCTGGCAGCGGCATTCTTGGGATACGATGTCCTGATCCTGGCGGGATTCGTTCTGGCCCTCACCGTTGTATACAACCTTTATTCACGCAGGAACGCGCTGCCGGGTATTCTGAATATCGCCGTGATCAGGGCGGGGGATTTCTGCCTCGGTTTGGTTTTAGCCGGCGGAGTCAAAATCCTGACGGAAGTTTGGATTTTTGAAAGATTGAAGGTTCTGCTTCTCTATGGCCTCTATGCATTCTTTCTCTCGGCGGTTGCTCTCGGAGAAGGACCGTCTCCGCGGCGGAGAAAAAGCCTCTACGCCTTTCCGGCGGCCGGCTGCGTCTGCGCCTTTGCGGTCCTCTCCTGGGAAGAGTCTCACGACTTTGCCGTCGAGATCCCGCTCTTTTTTCTCCTGTTCCTGGCTCCGTTGTTACTTCATTTCATTCTCCGGAAAAAGAGCGTCGAACCCCTTGTGAGTCATCTCGTGTCAGGCTATCTCCTCCTGGCCGCCATGCCGGTATTCGTATATCTCTCCCCCACTGCGGGATGGATCTTGGCAGGCCTCTATTTCCTCTCGCGCGGTCTGGCCCGGATTTTCCCTGTGGCATAAAACAGGGGGATTATGCCCGCAAACCGGCTAAGGCTTACCGCGTATTGTGTCCCCCCTGCTTTATCCATTCGACGGCTTCATCCATATTGCGCAGCTTTCCTTCGAGCTGGAGGTCGTGGATTTTTTTCAAGATACGGCCGATCTCGGGACCTTCCCTGAATCCCATGGCCAGCAGGTCCCGCCCCCGCAGCAGGGGTTTTCGGATTTCAGGCAGGCGCGCCCATTTCCTCCTCATGACGCCGATGTGCTTGAGATTGTCAAGCTTGCAGTGACTGGCGAGGCAGTCCGCCCTGTGAAGCTCGATGTGCGATTGGGCATGGTCGGATTCGAGAAACTTCCTGAGCTTGGCTTCGCGCATCTTTCTCATGTTGATAAAGTGCATGTGCTTGCCCACCAGCTCCACGACCTTTGCCCTTTCCGCGTTGGAAAGCCTGAGGCGCCGGCAGGCGGATTCAGCCATCTCGGCGCCCAGCTTGTCGTGCCGGTGGAATCTGATCCGGTCCGCTTCGCGCCGAGTGCCGGGTTTTCCCACATCGTGCAGAAGGGCGGCCAGGGCGAGCGGAAAGTCTGGTGAGCGGAGACATCCCAGAGTCTGGAATGTGTGTTCCAGAACGTCCCCTTCGGGATGAAAAGAGCGGTCCTGCTCCACGCCTTGACAGGCGGCGACCTCGGGCAGAATCTCTTTCAGGAGACCGAGCTCGTGCATCATTCTCGCTCCGTGCTCGCGATTCCGGTGAACCAGGATCCGGCGGAGCTCGTCGGTGATCCTTTCATAACTCAGCGCAGCGATACCGGCTGCATGATCCTTCACCGCCATTGCCGTTGGACGATCGAGAGAGAAATCGAGCACGGTGGCGAACCGCACGGCGCGCAGCATTCTGAGCCGGTCTTCCTCGAATCTCTCGGCGGGATCGCCGATTGTTTTCACGACGCGCCGCTCGATGTCGTTCTTCCCGTCAACGTAGTCGATGATTCTTCCATCCACGGGATCGAGCAGGAGTCCGTTGATGGTGAAATCCCGTCTCAGGATGTCTTCTTTCTCGTTGTCGGTGTATACGATCCTTTCGGGATGGCGTCCGTCGCGAATTCCCACGTCGCGGCGGAAAGTCGCGACCTGATATTCCCGCTCATTCACGAGAACGACCATAACGCCAAAGGCCATTCCCACAGGGATCGTGTGAAGGAAAAGATCCCCCACTTCTTCGGGTGTTGCGCTTGTAGATATGTCGTAGTCACGGGGCCTTTTGCCCATGACGATGTCGCGGACAGCCCCGCCGACGATATAAGCCTTGAATCCTTTCCGGCGAAGCCTTTGAATAATCTTGAGTGCGTTGCGCTTCATGATTTCGAAAACTTATATTTTCGAATTCAAAGCGGCAAGCCCGGATTTTGAAAGGATTTCGTATACGGCGTTTTTCTTTGGGGCGATTTGACTGAAGGGGATTTTCTTTGCCGGCTTATTTCCGATCGCTTTATTTCAGATCCGGCGAAATCGCCACAATCCTGGCACTCGCCCTCTTTGTGATTTATTATTCGGGGATCAAATCTGGCGCCTCCCGAATTCTCGAAAGCGAATCCGCGTCTCGATCCATTGTCAACGAGATCTGCGAAAAAGAAGCCCAGATCCATAAGAACCGGGGCTTCTACGCCGGCTTTGCCGATCTGGTCTCGGATCGGGGGAGGATCCGTTCTCTCAGGCCTGTCGTTAAGGGCAAATCTCCGGCTGGAAAAAACCTTTCTTCAGAGGGCAGGGCTCCCTTAGAGGTTGTGACGGATGACAGATACTATTACATGCTCGGGATGAAATATCCTCCACGACAGGCCGGAGATCTTTCACCGGCGGAAAAAGAACAGATGCCCTGTGGGTTTCGCTGCCTTTCCTGGCCCGTTCGCTACGGCTTGACGGGTGAAGTCTGCTATTATGCCGATGATTCGGGCGGCATAGCCGTAACCGCCAATCCCATGTCGAGGCTCGATGGGCTGGAGACGCCTCTTCCCAAATTTTCGGACTTCCCCGGCGCCGCAGAAGCGGTCTTTGGCAAAAAGGACGAGGTCTTTCAGGGATGGCGAAGGGATTGATGAATGGATCGGCGATGAAATCAGAAGAAGTTCCAGTAAACCGTGAGGGCCAGCCTGGAAATTTTCTTGTCGGCGCATTCGCGGTGGAATTCGAGAAGTTCTTTCCCGACCGAGACATCCCGTAAAAAGCAGAACGATTTGACGGCTTCTTCCCTGATCCAGAGGGGACGCTCTTCGTCGCCGGCGAGCGCCAGAAGCCGGCCCGAACAATCGGGATCTCCAAGATTGCGCAGGCCGTTGACATAGAGATATGCGGCAATGTCGCTGTTGTTTTCGGCCAGGAATTTATCCCATTCGGGAATGGCTTTTTTTCCGAAGGCATGAACCCGAAAGGCCGCCATGCGATCGAGGGAGAAATTTCCGAGAACGGTTTTTTGCGAGTCCCATTCCCCTCTGATAACCCGGAAGAAGAGCTCGATTCCCCGGGGAGGATCGAGGGAAGCGAGTCCGCTCAGGACGGCAAGCCTGTCGTCGCCGGACAGGCCCGGATCGGATAGAAAACGTTCAACAAGAATATCGATGGCTTGGCGGCAGTTGAGCATCCCCGTAACGACCTCGACCGCCTCGGCGAACTCTTCACCTGTTGCGCCTTTCAGTTTTTGCATGTATGGGAGCGCGACCTGTTCCTCTCCTGCTTTGTAAAGCCCTTCCAACGCCTCCAGCCTCACGCTGGGTGAAAGGTCGTGCAGAAGAAGCCGGAGCACCGAACAGGCGGTCTGGAAATTGGCGGAATCCTTGTCTTGGAGATGAGCCAGGAGTGAATTAACGAGGTAACTTCTGACTTTGAGGACCTTGTCCCGGGCCAGATTCTCCAGGACCTTGAAAGGGGGAAGCGTCTTAACCGTGCCCAATATTTTTGCCGCGTTGATTCGCCGGATCGGTCCTTCATGGGCCATCATCTCGGTAAGGATATCTTCCACTGCGGGATCGTCGAGCGCGGAGAGCGATTTGATAGCCGCCGTTCGGATCTCCAGGCGTTCGTCCTCGAGACATTCGTGGAGAATTCCACGGCATTCCGGACTGTCGTAATTCATCAAACCCTCGATAGCGATCATCTGAATCCGTAAATCCTTCTCCGATACAATCAAGTCGCGGTAAAGATCGTAAATTTCTTGGGCTTTTCGTGTTTTCAGGTTCTCCATGCAGAGAAGGCGCAGCCTTTCTCCGCCGCTGCGAACCGTTCGGATCATTAAAGAAGTGGATTCCTCGCTCAGGCATCCCGACAGCGCCTTGATTGCCGCTGTTTGGATCATCTCGACGGGATCTTCCGCACAGTCGAGAAACACGGGAACGCCGAGGGGAGTATCCATTTCAGCAAGCAGGTCGATGTAATCCTTGGCCAAAGAGGGGCGGTTCCTTCGATACCTGTTGATCCTGTCAATCGCTTCGCGGATAATCGTGGGATCACGAAGACCGGCCAAATATTCGATTGACCGGTTGACGGACATGTTTGTTCCCCAAATCACCCGATCGAGAAAGCGCTCTGTCCTGCTGCCGATTCCCTTGGCCTTGATCGCCGGAGGCGGTTCGATCATGGTGACAGTTCTGTTGAAGTAGGATTGCCGGACGCTCTTATCTTCCTTTTTTTCCGGGAGGGAAAAAAACAAGAAAATGCCGAGGGCGATTAGGATCAGGAATGTGGCAACACGATTTTTTTTCATCCTATTATTCCATGTCAGAGTCTACGAACAGCGCATGGCCGATGCAAACCTCTGATCTCAAGAAACTCCTCGTTCTGGTTGCGGCGCCTATGGCCGGTATCTCCACTCCCATCTTTCGAACACTCTGCCGTGAATGGGGCGCCACATTCGCCTTTACCGAAATGGTCAGCGCCAAGGGGCTCTGCCATGCCGACAAGAAAACCTTGGCTTTTCTCGAAAAGGATGATTCTCCTTCCGAGACGGGTGTTCAGATCTTTGGCGCCGATCCCGGGGTGATGGCTCGGGCGGCTCGGATAGTTGAGAAGGCGGGCTTCCGCATGGTGGATGTCAACATGGGATGCCCGGTGAGAAAGGTGGTTTCCAACGGCTCCGGAGCCGCGCTGATGAGGGAGCCGGCACGAGCCTGCGAGATCGTCTCGGCCATCCGCGGGAACGTGTCGATACCGGTGACGGCCAAGATTCGTTCCGGATGGGACAGGAAAAACATCAATGCCCCTGAAATAGCGCCCCGTCTCGAAGAGGCCGGCCTGGATGCTGTGACCATTCACGCCCGAACCCGGGGACAGGGTTATTCCGGCCGGGCCGATTGGAGCGTGATCTCCCGAGTCGTCAGGAGCGTATCGATCCCCGTGGTCGGCAATGGAGATGTCAGGGATGGGGATTCGGCTCTTCGTCTTTTGGCGGAAACGGGGTGCCATGGCATCATGGTCGGCAGGGGTTCTCTTGGAAAACCCTGGATTTTCGGCGAGATCGCGCGCTCTCTCGAGGCGAATCATCCTCTTCCTTTCAGGCCGGCGGCTGAAGAGAGATATCATGTTTTTCTCCGCCATCTGCGCGGCGTCCGAACGGAATCGGGCAGACGGGCCGGCCTTCGGAGGTTCAGAAATTGCGCCGCCTGGTACACAAAGGGATATCCGGGCGCCACAGAGGCGCGAAGGACGATCATGAAAGCCCTTTCGTCGGGCGAAGTTATAAAAACATTGAAGTCTCTCTACTTTCGCACCGAGCCGGGTCATTGATCCGCTATTCGGTATTCCGCTATTCGGTATTCTGCTATTCGGTATTCCGCCTATTCTGCCCATAGTTCTTTTTTTATTTGACAATCCTCTTCGTTGTTGCTTTTCTCTTTCTTCACCATATATATAAACTGTGTATTTACCGAGAAACCTCGAATTGACATCTCAACTGCACGACAACCGACGGCAGGAGGATAGAATGCTCAACAAAATGATGATAGCGGCCATCCTATTCATCCTTACTTTAATCTTTTCAGGATGTTACAGTCCATTATTCGGCGATGAAAGGGGACATCCCATCTCCGAGTATTTTGCCGAGCAGAAAGCGGAATCCAGGAACTTTCACAGGTCCCAGCATTTTTACAATCACTGGCGCTCCTTTTTCGACGGTGTCAGAGATATGCACAAATTCTGGGATCGTCATTTCATGAACTACGACTGGGACAATCCTTATTACGATTAAACCCTCTTATGGGCCGCATTCTTTTTTTCGCGCTCTCGGTAAAGCGGCGCTCTTCCTCATTGCCGCGCTTCTCCTGATATCTGTCGCATCTTGCGGTTCGCTGTCGCTCCACAGGGAAGCGGATAACCATTTCAGGGCGGCTTTCGAACAACTCGACATCGACGGCTCAACGCCCGGTGTCGATCCTTTCACGCGAATCGATCCGGCCGGTTTCGAGAAAGCGCTCGCTTCGGCCCGAACCGCAATTGCCGTTGATCCCGCTCATCTCCCGGCGCATCTGCTTTGCGCCGAGATCGAATACCGCCTCGACAGGAAAGAGGATTCATTGCGGTCCCTGGCCTATCTTGTCGAGCTCTTTCCTGATCTGGATCTGATCAGAATGGATGCGGCCCGATTCGCGGCCGGCACCCTCAACATGCACGAAGAGGCTCTGGCTCTTGTGGATGGCGGGATTCGCCGCAATCCTGCGGAATCGGGTTATTATCTTTTAAAGGCCGAGCTCATTGCACACTCCGGCAAAAGCACTGAATTCACGATAGAGCCCGGCCGCGAGATTCTGGGCTTGATTAAAACCGTTCTGCGCTTTCAAAACATCGGTCCCGTCGATTGCACTCGAATCGCTTGTCTCTGCATCAGCCTTTCTCAGGAAAACGCCGAGATCGGCGAGCTGGCTTCCATACTGCTCGAAATGTATGCACGAGCTCCCGGGCTGCCGGGCGACGCTCTCTCTTGGGCGTTGGCCGAAGGGCTGGGCGGCCGGGCGAGGCGCCTCTTTCTGTATGCAATCGAGCAGCCGGGCTCTGATCTGGAGCTGGAATTGATGACGGCGACTCTTCTGGTCAATCTTGGGGATCGCGAGGCTCTTGGCCATATCTTGACCGGGATCAGAAAGAGAGAGAAGAGGGACCGCCGGTCTGTCCATGTGACCGTTCTCGAAGGGTACCTCGAGTTTCTGGAGCACCGTCCGAAAGAAGCTCTTGCTTATTTTCTGAAAGCCCTCGACAGCAACCCGGCTTCGATCGAGGCGCTCAAAGGCCTCGTTCTCGTCTATCAGGAGGCCGATATCTTCCTGGAGAAAGAGTGTGTCATCGACAGGTTCGAGAGGGCGGTCCGGTCGTCGCGAGATCCTGCGGAGAGAGCCTATCTCGGCGAGATTCTGCGCCGGCTGGAAGAATCTTCCGGCGGGAACGAGTGACTCAGCCTAGGAGACGTTTCTCGGCATCGAGATAGTATCGGGCGATTGCGGCGGAAACCTTCTTGACGTCTGCAGGCGACTTCATTTCGAACCAATGAACCGCCGGAAACCTTTTGTACCAGGTTTTCTGCTTCTTCACGAACCGGAGAGTGTTCCTGTTGATGGCTTTTTCGGCCTCTGCCAGGGTGAGCTCGCCGTCGAGGTGGCTGATGATCTCCCTGTAACCGATGGCCTTTGCCGATTCGATTCCGAATCCCCCGCCTTCTCTGATCCCGTTTACTTCATCTACGAGGCCGGCGGCGATCATCTTCGACGTTCTGGCTTTGATCCTGCCCTCGAGATCTTCTGAAGGCCGGCGCAGCCCGGCCAGGACGGTTGGGTTGGCGACGATCCTTTCCGTCCGGTTCTTCTTGAGCCATGAAAGAGGTTTTCCCGCTGTGTGAATGACTTCGAGGGCTCGAACGATCCTCTTCAGGTCATGCGGGTGGATCTCGCCCGCTGATTCGGGATCGAGGCGTCTGAGCTTCTCATGAAGGGCGTCCGCACCCCCGGCATGGGACAGGTCGATCAGTTCTTTTCTGTATGAGTCGTCCGTGTCGGGAGGTTCGGAGAAGATCCCGTTCAGGAGGCAGTTGAGATAAAAAGCTGTTCCTCCGAGAAAGAGGACCCTGCGGTTCCGGGCATGAATCTCATTGATCTCATCCCGCGCTTTTTCGAGGAACCGCCCGACGGAGAAGGACTCGTCCGGATCGATCATGTCGAGCATGTGGAACTTGATCCGGCTTCTGTCCCCGGCGGAAGGCTTCGCCGTGCCGATATCCATGCCGCGGTAAACCTTCATGGAATCGAGTGAGATGATCTCGGCGTCCACGATCGATGCGGTTTCGATGCCGACCTTTTTCTTCCCCGAGGCCGTGAGCCCTGCGAGCACGAATACGGGTCTTGATCCCGCCCCCATTCCGTCAATCCCCTTTAGCGACGGGAAGAACGATCGATGTCGCCATGAGGTCCGGATCGAATGCCGAAACGAGCCGCTCGTTGATTTCGTCGAGGGTAATCCTGCCGACCAAGTCAACCAGCTCGGAGGGGCAGAAACCTCTGAAAAAGCATCCCAATAACGAGTAAGCCGTGCTCTCCACCGAGTTAAACATTCGGATGCATTTTCCCTGGTATTTGTTCCGGATCCTCTCGAAATCTTCTCCTGCGATGCCTCCGGCGCGGACCTTGTCGAAGATTTCGACCAGGCGGCCCCGAAGCCTGTCGGGGTGTTCCGTGTCCGCCCCGATCAGCGTGAAACCGAAATCACCGTAACAGGAATAAGATGCGCTGAACGAGTCGTCGACGATCTCGTCTTTGTACAGGGACTCATACCAGGGAGACGACCTCCCGAAGAGAATGTCGAGAATCATCTGGGTCTTGATCTCGGCGGTTTCGATATCCCGGCCCGATTTCAGGAGAGACGCCTCCTTGAAACCCATCAGGAACTTGGGCCGCGCCACGACCATTTTTGCAAAACGCTCCCGGGCAAGCGGGGTGGGATCGGACTCCCTGAAAAACCTCTTGTTGGGTCCTTCGCGGTCTGCGGGCCTGTTCCCGGCATCGTGGAGAGCGGCTTCGCCGGCTCTGTCCGGATCGAACCCGCCGCTCAGAACGAGGACCATGTTGCCGGGCCTGTAAAAAGCGCGATAGCACTCTTTGAGAAAGGCGGGCGTGATTTCGGCGATCGATTCCGCCGAACCCGCAATATTATGCCGAACAGGATGTTCCCTGAAGAGCAACGCCATGAGATTGAAGAAAACGATCCAGTCCGGGTCGTCCTCGTACATGCTGATCTCCTGGCCGATGATTCCCTGTTCCTTCCGAACGAGCTCCTCGGTGAAGTAAGGCTCCTGGACGAAAGAGAGAAGAAGGCGCAGGTCTTCTTCCACCCTGTCGGTGCAGGAAAACATGTACGAAGTCGTGCAGAATCCCGTGCTGGCGTTGCACTGTGCGCCGTTGGCGGCAAAGCGGTCCGAAACGTCTCCGTCGGCGTTTTCGAAAAGCTTGTGCTCGAGAAAATGGGCCGTCCCGTCGGGCACACGCCGGGTGGATCCGTCCCGCTTCGCAGGGATGTCCGGCCCGGCAGGGATGATGTTATCGGCTGATCCGAAGCGGATCCCCATGAGCCCCATTGTTTTCGAAAAACCCTTCTTGGGATTTAAAATCATGGTCAAGCCCGACGGGAGCTTGGAAACCAATATTTCCTCATCGAGCCTGTTATCGTTTCTCTGAAATTCCATTTCAGCCGGTCGTTCCTTTCAGAAAAAATATCTTTCCCAATGAAACAAGCCGGGACGCCGAGGCCACGTGCTCGCGCTTGACCTTTGTCAGCTTATCCATGATCCGGTCGATCGATGTTTCGCGGCCGGCCCTGCGGGCGACGAGATAATAATCGATGAGCTGGCCGGGATTGTCTCTCACGGCCCTCAGCCCGGAGAGAAGGGATTTTCTTGCGTTGGAAAACTCCTCGTCCGATATCCTGCCCTCTGAGATATCGTTCATCAGCTCCCCGATGATGTCGATAACCTTCGAGCAATGGTCTCTGTGGATGCCGGCCGACACCCTGAGAAAACCCTTCACTTTGTCGTAGACCGAATGAGCGTAATAAGCCAGGCTTTCCTTCTCCCTCACCCTCTTGAAGATTTTGGAAAAGCTTCCGCCTCCCAGAATAGCATTGTAAAAGAATAAGGCGTAATAGAGATCGTCGCCGCAGTCCCTGTCCACGTGAAATCCCATGGCGAGCTTGGATTGCTCCAGGGGCTGATCCTCCTGGATCGTTTCACATGCCGCGGCAGGGCTCCGGTTATTTCCGCCGGGCGGATCGGGATCGTTGCCTTCCCTTTTCACTCCGCTCCAAAGAAGCCGGGACAGCTCGAGGGCTTCGCTTTCGCTGACGTCTCCCATGACAAAGACGTCCACGGGAGATTTTTGGAAGAAAGACTTGAAGTAACCGTAGGCCGCGGCGGGATCGAGGGCGGCCACTCTTTCGGTTTCGCCCCAAACGAAATTTCCAAAGGCATTCCCCTTGTACATTTCCTGGACGAGGCGCGTGTTGGCGTAAGCGACCTTGTTGTTGATCAGGCTCCGGATAAATCTCTCGAGGTTTCTTTTTTCGCGCTCGAAAGGCTCCGGAAGGAAAGCGCCCTCCTTGCTCAGCGGATTGGTCAAAACATCCCTGAGCAGGCCCACGCCTTCGCGGACCGGGCCGTTTCGCGGAGCGCCGGCGGGAGTGAGAAAACGATCGTTGACCACGTCGAGAGAGGCCGCGAGAACCTGGCTGTCTCCGAGCTTGAAGATGTCCATGACAAACTTCGCTCCGTAGAGCTTTTCCAGGGTTTTAGCGATGTGGGATTGCGAAGGATATCGATGAGATCCCCTCTTCAGGATGAAAGGCAGAATGGCTTGTTCCTCGACGGTCTCGTCGAGGCGCCCCGTGACGAACACCTTGATCGTTACGGTCTTGAATTTTCGTGTTCTGAGGAGGAAAAGATTGATGTTCGCGTCCGTGTCCAGCCGCCGGCAGATGATCGTGCCCGCTTCAACCATAGAAAGCCGCTCCCAATCGTAAGCCCGCAATGATGCACGCCGTGAAATTTCGCTCATTCGATACGGCGGGGAGAAGGTATCAAAGGAATTTGCCGGCAAAAAGGAAATCTTTTGAATTCAATGCATATCTTGTGTAGACCTCGGAAAAGAAATACGGGGCGTGTAGGGGATCGCGTCAGGTTTGTCAGAGGAACGACCATTGCCCTCTCCACAGGAATCCAGAATCATCCGGGATACGATTATTTTCCCCGCCTCCCTCGATCCCGATGCGGTCAAGATCGTCAAACGGCTCAAGCGTTTCGGGCACACGGCGTATCTCGTCGGCGGGTGTGTACGGGATCTCCTGCTCGGCATGATTCCCAAGGATTTCGACATCGCCACTTCGGCGCGCCCGCGCCAGATCAAGAGGCTGTTCAGAAACTCGAAAATCATCGGACGCCGATTCAAGCTGGCCCACATCCTCTTTAGGGGAAACAAGATCATCGAGGTCTCCACGTTCAGGAAAATTCCCGATGAGAACTCCAAGCACTTTCAAAGCGACGGCCTTCTCATTCTCAGGGACAACGTCTATGGAGAGCCCTGGAACGATGCACAGCGCCGTGACTTCACGATCAACGCTCTCTTCTACGATCTGGATGAAAGGGCCGTTATCGACTACACGGGAGGATTTTCCGATCTCCAAGAGAAGAGACTCAAAACGATCGGCGATCCCGTGGTCAGGCTCCGCGAAGATCCCGTGAGGATCCTGAGAGCCGTCAAGTTTTCGTGCCGCCTGGATCTCGAGATCGATCCGAAGCTGCTGATCGCCATGAAAGAACACGTTCATGAGCTTACGAAGAGCGCCCCGCCCCGCGTCAAGGAAGAGATCATCCGCCTCGTCTCGTGCGGGGCATCGCGGGAAGCCGTCCAGATGTTGTTTGACATCGGAGGGATTCCCGTTCTTCTTCCTGAGTTTTCCGGTGTGGAAGCGAGACAGGACTCCTACTTCGGCAGCGATCTCGCCGGAAAGATGTTGGTCGAGGGGCTGTGCGGCGCCATGGACGGGTTCGACAGGGGCAGAAGGACCTGCCCCGACACCCTCTACCTCGCCATGCTTCTCGCCCACATCGTCGGAGCGACCCTGGTTGATACAGTGGATCGCCAAAGCGACCGAACCGCTGTTATTGAACAGACTCTCAAACCCATCACCCAAAGGATGGGAGTCTCGCGCAAGGACCATCACAGGATCGTCCAAATCATCCACGCATTCCCGCGCTTCGACAAGAGGAAATGGAGGGGACGCCCCAGGCCGAAGGATTTTGTCAAAAGGGACTATTTTCCCGAGGCCCTGGAGTTCTACCGCCTCGTCATCGAGGCGCTCGGCAGGGAAAGGGACAGCGCCGAATACTGGATGAACCGTTGGATAAACCGGAGAAAGGAGCAGCGGAAGGAATCCGGGGAGCGGCGCAGGCGTCCGCAAAAAAAGAAAAAGAGACGGACCCCGCGGAATCGAGGGTGATCAGCGCCTCCTATTCCGCCTCACCGTCGGAAGGGGTTTCTTTCTGTATTTTTCGAGCACGTACTCTTCCCACTCCTTTTGGAAGGTGATCACGTTGAGAGAGTAGGCTTCCTTCACCGCGTCGCGGCAGTCCTTTTTTTGTTTGATGACCTTCATGAAAACCTTGAACAGGCCGGGATCCTTCTTCTTCATCAGGAAATCGATGTAGGACCAGGCGAGCTGATGGTCCCGGCCGTGAAGGGCCGTCGTGCTCTTCGAGCAGATCTCGGAAAAGGAGGGCCCCTTGCCGGCGGCGACACCCTGCCGGACCTGATACTCCCAGTCCGAGTGAGAGAGTTCTTCTTCCTCCCCCTCCTCGTCGCACGTGTTGTCGGCCCTGCCGAAATACTTGTACTCGAAGAAGTGTCCCAGACCCTCGTCGGCCCATCCCGCCCTCGCGGCAAGCCACTCCATGCGGTAATAGGAAACGTTCAGGAGGTGGCTGATATGGTGCACGAGATGCCTGTGGAAATCCTCCTCGGTCCGCATGTTCCCCCTGTCGTACCACGAGACCAGGATCGAGGGGTTTCCGGGCAGCTTGGCCGCGTTCCAGCAGTTGAGGCCCGTATACTCGCGGCCCGCCTTGAGGCAGTGCTTCTGTCTCTCGAAAAGATAGATGCGGTGTTTCTTGTTGCGCAGTTCTTTCTCGTCGATGCGGAGAAAGGACATGAAATCGTTGAAGAAGGCCTCCAACCTTTCGGCATAGAGGTGGAGGGCTGCGTGCAGTTTGTACGTCTTCTTGTCCTTTGTCACGATCTTGGGGATGTCCCAGGCGATGATGAAGTGCTCGGTTTCCACGAAAGTGAGCTCCATTTCGAGCTTCTCTTCGGCCTTGAGACGCGCATCGAGCCATTTCGTTTTCGCGGCAACGAGCGTGTCGAACTCCCTTTCCGCCCTCTCTCCGAGAACGGGATTGCGGCACCTGAAGCACGGAATCCAGGAGATGCCGTGCCCCTTTTTGTCATTCGCGATAACGTAGGAACAGAAGAGGGCTTTCTCTTCCATCGAGGTAATGGACGGAGTCATGAAGGGATTTTCGATCTTCCCTTTGGTCTTGCACTTGGAGCACTTTCGCCCCTTCACGTCCTGTGCGTGGGCGGCTGCGGAAAGGATGATTCCCGCTGCAACAGCGAGATAAAGCATCCATGCGGGAATGAGCATGCGCAAATTCATGTCAACACCGTGCGAGCCGGCCGGCCGGATATTTATGCACCTTCGAGCTTGAACTCGGAGAAGTCGAACCAGAATCCGAGTCCGCTCACGCTGTCGATCTCGGCCTGAACGATATCCTGGTGACCCTGTTCTATTTCGAGAAAACGCTCAAAGAGTTTTTGACCGTCAGAGTCGAGCTCTTCGACCATTTTCTTGTAGAAAGTTCCGGTTTCGATTTCCACGTCGAGGGCCTTGCGGAGCATCTTCAGCTCGATGTCGTACTCGCTTTTCCCTTTCTCCAGCCGTTCTTTCAGTTTTTCGAGGCCTTCGTCGATTTTTTCCCTGGGCGGAACAGCCGTCGTAAGATCGTCGAGGGTGAGCGTGCCGTTTTTCTCCCATTCATCGAGCCGGCTCTTCAGATAATCGAGATGTCCCTGCTCTTCGACGGCCAGAACCTTGAAGACCCTTTTCCCGATGTCATCGGTTGCGCTCTTTTTGGCTTCGAGGTATACGTCGCGCACCCGGGTCTCGAATTCGATTGCTGTCTTGATCGCTTCTTCAAGCTTCATCTAATTCTCCGTTTCGTAGTTGGTTTCGAATAACTTATCAACAGGTTAAGTTAATATGCCCGCAGTGAAAGGACAAGACGTTTTTAAACGGGAATTTTGAGACGGAATCATCGGTTCCTCGTGGTCATTGAGCAATAATTATGATATCTCCTCTGAACAAAAAGGAGGAAAAGAACCGCCTTGAGTGAGATCTGGCGCTGGATCGGGGACGAAGAAGTCCTGAATTCATTTGTAACGGAGCGTTCCACTCTCCTGCTGGCGGTGCTCATCCTGGTCTCTCTCGCCGTGCTGTGCAAATCGGCAAGCCTGATGATTGACGGCGCGGTCAACCTGGCCCGCCGAACAGGCCTTCCCGAGATCGTGATCGGCGCGACGATCATCTCTCTCGGAACAACCATGCCCGAGATGTTCGTTTCCGTTGTTGCGGCATGGATGGGCAAGTCGGGCCTGGCCCTGGGCAACGGCGTGGGGTCGATTATCTGCGACACGGGGCTGATCCTGGGGCTCACCTGCCTCGTTGCCAAGGTTCCCGTCAACCGCTACATCCTCAATCGAACGGGCTGGGTCCAGGTCGGATCGGCTACGCTTCTTGTTCTCATCGCGCTCGTGTCCTACCTTTTATCCGAAGGGAATCCCATTCTCCAGAGGTGGGTCGGCTTTCTCTTCCTCCTGCTCCTCGCCGGCTATCTCTTCCTCTCTTATCGATGGGCCAGGCAGGGAAGCGACGCCCCGCGGGGTGAAGGAATTCCCTCAGAATCGGGTGTGGGGAAAGCGATTCTGCTTATTCTTGTCGGGCTGGCGGGCGTTATTGCCGGCAGCCGCATGCTTGTTCCCTGTGCGGCCGAGGTTGCGCGGCGCGTCGGCGTGCCCGATGACGTCATTGCCGCCACTCTCGTTGCCTTCGGCACTTCCATACCCGAATTGATCACGGCCGTCACGGCGATCCGCAAGGGTCATCCCGAGATCACACTGGGAAACATTGTGGGCGCCGATGTTCTCAACTGTCTTTTCGTCATAGGAGCCGCCGCCGCCGCCAGTCCCCTGGCCGTGCCGATGACGTTTTTCACCTTCCATTTCCCCGCCATGATCGTGATCCTCTACTCGCTTCGCTTTTTCATTTATATGAACAGGGACGGCCGTTTCAAAAGGTGGCAGGGGAGTTGGATGCTGGCTGTCTACCTCGCTTATCTCTTGCTTCAGTATTGCCTCGACTTGGGGGCCGATTAACCGGGTTAAATCTTCAAACCGGGTCAACCCTGATCGCCTCCCTCGAGAAGGATCTGATTCACCCTGAGCCGGGAAAGGGACTTTTCCAAATCGATCATGGCCGTTACGGCCTCTTCGAGGCGGACTGCAGCTTCGAGCAGGCTCCGGACCGATCGGCGTCCCGACTCGACAAGGCTTCTTTCGAGAGAAACGCTTTTCTGCAGCTCGGGAATGATCTTGTGGGCATAAAGCTTCCGGCCGGCTTCCAGGTTTTTCCAGCGCGAGCTCGATTCCGCCCACTCGTCGAGAAGGCGGCAGGCGCTCTCCTCGATCGAAATTTCGGCCAGGCGGACAGCAGCCCGGGCGCTCTGTATGGAGCCCTGGTTCCGATCGACCAGCGGGAGCGGGATCTGCAGGAAGGCGCCGGCGTAATCATCGCGGTCGTTCCCCATCTCGGCTCCGCGGGAGTATCCGAGCCCGGCTGTCAGGTCGGTCCATGCGCCGCTCTCCCTCAGCTCGAGCTCGGCGCGGGCCGTCGCGATCTTTCTGTCCAGCTGAATGATCTCGCTGTTTCGGCTCAGTATTTTTCTTGCAGCCTCTGCAGGATCGAGAGGATGCCAAAGGGGTAATTCATCCCGGCAGGCCGCGATGCTGCCTGCCTCGAGTCCGAGCTTTCCCTCCAGGTTGCGGAGAAGGCCTTCTTCCTCCGCCTTGGCTTCCTGGAGCGACACGGCGGTGCGGTGGGCGGACAATCTGTAGGAAATGAGATCGAGATCGGACACACGTCCTCTTTTGTTCATTTCCTGCCCCAGCGCGAAGGTCTGCTGTTTCAGTTCGTGCATGCGCGCCAGCGCATCGGTTTTCCGGCGGGTCAATACGGCGGCGAAGTATGTTTGCGCGCATTCAGCCATCAACCCATTGCGGAGATGGAACCAGGCCGCTTCCGCTTCGTTCCTCTTCGCCCGGGCGAGACCGACCCGGGCATCGGCCTTGCCGGCCGTTTCGAAGCGCTGCGCAATCCGCACCCTGTTCCGGGCATTGCCGAAACCCATGTCGTCGATGGGCATCATTTCGGTCTCTAAAGTGAGCACGGGATTTGGAGGGTACGATCCCTGAACGACGGCGCCCGTTTCGCGGGCTATTTTTTCCTTCTCCGCACGGAGTCGCGGGCTTTGGTCAACGAGCTCGAGGATCTCGGACAGGCCGATTTCGCGGGAGGCCGCTATCGATGACGCATCGCATGATGCAGAGGCCCCATGCGCCGGTTCGCGCCGCAAGGGAGAAGCCCGTCCGGGTGAAAAGGGAGCGGGGGGCGGCTCGGATACGTTCACGCATCCTGTGATGATCATAACGGCCATAACGATCAGGCGGCGCGGCATCGTTGTCTCCTACTGGTATCTGATGGCGTCCACCATCCGGAGGCGGAGCGCGCGGCAAGCGGGCACCAGGGCGCCGCAGGTGCCGATGAAAAACGCCGCGGCCAGGGCCCATGCGAAAACAGGCCAGTCCACGCGGACGCGGAAAGCCGCCATGGGGATCTTCATGGGGAGACCGTTGGCGAGCGTTCCCAGAATGCTTCCCAGGAAACCTCCGGCAAGCGATATGAGAATCGATTCGGTCATGATCCCGGACAGGACGCTCGTTTTCGAGAAGCCGATCACCTGAAGGGTTCCGATCTCGCGAACGCGCCCCATGACGGATGTATACATGGTGTTCATCCCCGCCACGACGCCTCCGATGAGGATGATCAGGGCCATGGCGTGGGCGAACTGGCGGAAGTAGTCGAAGCCTTCGGCAAAATCGGCGAAATATTCCTGCTCGGGAAAGGCCTTCACCTGGAACTGTTCGTCCGTTGAGAGCATCTTGCACAGCTCGGCCATCTTTTGCGGGTCTTTCAGCTTGACGCGCATGAAGGAGTAATCCTGCCTCTTGAGATAGAGGCGGAGGTCCTCGACGTGGGCCCATATTTCGCTTTCCATGATCGTGCCGGGCGCGTCGGAGCGCCCCACCCCCGTCCAATCCGTCCCGAGAAAGCGGAGCTTGCGCCCCACGGAGAGATCTTCGTCGGAAACACCGATCCGTGTGGCCGCCATGCCGCCGACGGCCAGTTCTTGCCGGTCCTGACGGGGAAGGCGTCCTTCCAAAAGGCGGACATGGCTGTTTGCGGCTATGGCTGTCTGGGGATCGACGCCGTGGACATTTCCGCGCTGCCGCCCTTTTCGAAAGGCTTGCCCGCCGATCACGTCCACGTTGAGGCCGATATAGACTTCGGACGATATCAGGGGCTCGTTCAGCGTCCCCCACTCTTCGGTGCGCACGAACTCTTTGGCTTCTTCATAGAGCTTGCTGCGAATCAGGTCGCAATCTTTTTCAGATATGGATGAAAGCACGCACGTTTGGGCCTTCTTGGAGATAATAATCATGTTGTCGGGGTCACCCGTCTCCCGGAACGTGGCGGCCAGAGACCGGCTGAAAGCCGCCATGAAAACCACGGCGGCCACAACAAGGGCAAGCCCCGTTATGGTGAGAGCCGTGCGTGTCTTGCGGCGCACGAGATTTCGGATGCTGTAGCGAAACGGCAGCTGTGTCATGGGTTGTTCAGTGGTCCTAGTCTACATTTCTCAGTGATTTCACGATATCGATTCGGGACGCTCGCAGCGCAGGCAGAAATCCTCCGGCCAGCCCCACGGCGAAAGACGCCGCGATGCCTATCGCCAGGATGGAGGGACTCATAAAAAGAGGGACTGTAAAGCCCCGCACGGCGATGGTCTGCCCGGAGAAGCTCAGGATCAGGAAAACGGTGATGCAGCCGAGCGCCCCGCCCAGGAAACTGAGAGCGATTGATTCGCTCAGAACGAGCTTCATGATTCGCGACCGCTCGAACCCGAGCGACCGGAGGACGCCGATCTCCTGGGTTCGGTCGTGGGTGGACATGCTGATCGTGTTGGCGATGCAGAGAAGGATCACCAGCGAAGCGAAAGCGATCACATAACCCGCGTAGCGCAGCATGTCGTTGAGGTCATCGATGGCATGATCGAGCGCGACCCGAAGAGGTTCGGCGTGGACGTTGACGGGAAAATCGATGGCCGCGATCGCCGAAAGCACGGCTTCCGTGTTCTCTCTATCGTCGATGGAAACGAATATCTGGTTCGCCACCCCACGCTTCCCGTCCGCCTCCTGCAAAAAGACGCGGTCGGTGATTATAATGTTTCGATAAGCCGGCTCGCGGGGCGTGAAGACGCCGGCCATGAAAAGAGAGAGGTCGTCAAAGTCGGCCATGACGAACTCTTTTCCCTCTT
>CAZWHE010000072.1:0-18632 GCA_964633825.1 uncultured Phycisphaerales bacterium
GATTTCGGCTGGTAGGCCGGCGATTTCGGCTGGTAGGCCGGCGTGATCTTTTCATTGTAAAAGATATGGCTCATCTCATAGCAGTGTCCCTTTGCGAACCCGATTTTTCTCTTCCCCCTGGCCAGAAAGATCTGAAAACCGCTTTTGAGGTTTCCCTGGAAATCAAGGACGATGTCATACTTCTCCCGCCGGATCTTGCGTATGAACCGAGCAATTAGGATGGGAAGGGCGGGCCACTTCAGGGGATTCTTGAAATAACGACGGATCTTTTTCCTCGGAAAGACAATGATGTCTTCCAGATCCCGTCTTTTCTCCAAGAGAGCGGCGGCTTTGTCTTCAACGAGCCAGGTGACCCGCACCTCTTTCGTGTTCCGGGTCAGAGCCTGAACAACGGGGAGAGTGAAGAGCACGTCTCCGACGGCCGAAAGTCTGATGACAAGTATCTTTTTCATTCCCGAAACCTATCAAAAGGCGGTAGCGGCAGTCAATCGGGGGCACAACTCCCGCCGGGCGTCGGGCGAGTCTTCTTGTTTCCCCATTTCTTCGGGTATAGAATGCCCCTTTCCGAGGCTCATGGGCGCGGGCATGGAGGATCTTCTGAGAAATATCGAAGGATTTGTTCGCAAGGTCAAGGGGCGCCGGCTGCTTCTCGTCCGCAGTGATGCGGCTGAAAGCGTGCTCGAAGCCGGCGTTGTCGATCGCGCCGAACCGGAGGAATGGGCGGGCGCAGCTCCATTTCATAACAAGGGGCGGGGGAGAATGTACCGCCTCCGGCTTTCGGGAGAAAGCGGGCGTTGCCTGATCGTCAAATCCATTCTGCGGGGAGGGATTCCGGCCCTCATCAGCCGGCGGCTCCATTTTTCCCGCCGCCGGCTCTTTCTGGAAGCCGAGCTCTCCAATCTTCTCTGCCGCGAGAAAGTCCCGGCCGCGGAAATGATATTCGGCCGAGCGGAGAGGGTCGCCGGGCCTTTCCACCGCCTCCATTTGGCCACGGCCGAGATTAACGATGCCGTGCCTCTTCTGGCCCTGCTGAAAGATGACAAGATCCCCTTCCCGGAGAAACAAGCCGCCGTCCGCGGGGCGGGGAAATCGGTTCGCGCCCTTCACGAAGCCGGAGTCCGTCATGCCGATCTCAATCTGGCCAACCTCCTTGTCGCGGCCGGCGGCGGAAAAGAGGGGGAACCCTCTCTTGCCGGGATCATCGATCTCAGCGGTTCGCGCATCCGGTCCGAGCTGTCCGAGAGGGATAGGACAGCCAACCTGGCCAGGCTGCTCCGCCATGCCGTCAAGAACGGTTTGCACGGCAGGCTCGATCTCGCCGGTTTGTGGCGCTCTTTCATGGAAGGGTATTGCCGGGGCGATGAAAGAACCGGCTTTGGGGAACGCGTGATCCGGGCTTTTCGAAGAACATATCCTCTCCATCGACTCTCGTGGCGCTTGCACCGAATCGCTGTGCCGCCCTTTTCGTCAGGGAGATTTTTGTAATGAAGGCGCATGTCAAATCGATCCTTCTCGAAGAGATCGATGCGGGATTCGATCTCTATTCACCCTCGTGGCCGGAAGAATCATCCTGGCTCGGGGAGTCGCTTTCGGCTGTGGGTCTGATCCATCCGCCCCTTCTTGTTGAACGGGACGGGCGTTTCGTTACGGTGTGCGGCTTGAGGCGCGTGAGAGCGGCGATAAGGCTCGGCCTGGGAACGATCGAGTGCCGGGTGGCCGAAACCGGGGGCCTGCCGGAAGAAGACCTGCTCGCCCTCAACATGGAGGACAACCTCTCCGTCCGTGAGCTCACTCTTTTCGAAAAGACCCGGTTCGTCAAGCTCGCCATGAGTTTCAGCGAACCGGCGCGGGAGAAGCTCTGGGACGGTTTCGCATCCAGGCTGGAGCTTTCGGGAAGCGATTTGGCGATCAAGCGCTATCTCGCCCTCGAGGGCCTGCCCCGTGCGGTCAAGGGCTTTATCGACGAAAAGCGCCTCCCCCTTCGCTTCGCCTCTCTCATCAGCGATCTCGGCCGCAGCGACGCCGTGCGTCTTGTCTCCCTCGCCGAAAAGCATCGCCTCTCCGCCGCCACTGCGGCGGAAGCGGCCGAGATGATCCGGGAGGTGATGCTCCGGGACGGGAAAACATTCGAAGAAATCGCGGCCGCGATCGAGGACGGTCTCGATGAGACAAGATCTCGGCCGGGCGGGAAGCGCGAGATCCTCTTGGAGAGGCTGAGGAAGATCAGGTTCCCGTCCTGGAAAGAGAAGGAGAGAGAGATGAAAAAACACCTGGGCGCGATCAATGCCGTCCAGGGTGTCACGGTGAATCCTCCCCCTTTCTTCGAGGGCGAAGATTTTCGCGCGGAGATGCGTTTCAGATCGAGCTCTGAGCTCAGAGACCGCGCGCGCGCGCTGGAACGCTTTGCCGAAAGCCCGGATGCAAAAAAAGCGATCGAGCTCGTCTGCGGAGGGTTCCGTGCCGATTAACGACGTCGTGATCGAGGAAGCCGCTCTCGGAACGTCTCTCGCTGCAAAGGTTCTTGAAAAATTTCCGCGGGAACGGACGAGCACGATTCCCGACACGGAGCCCGGAACCCTCAGGGATCTTCCCCTTCTCGAAGAGACGGCGACCTCGATCCGTGCCCGGAGCGCGGAACGCGGCTTTCAGAAGAGCTTCAAGACAAGGCTGATCATCGCCAAGGGGGAGGGCCGGTTTCTTCGGCCCTGTCCCGGAACGCCGGGTATGCTCTGCTGCAATCTCCATGTTCTCGACCACGTTGTGGGGTGCCCCTACGACTGTTCCTTTTGTTTTCTCCAGGCCTATCAGAATGTCCCCGGCATCATGGTCAGCGCCGGCGCCGCGAAAGCTGCCGACGAGATTGCCGGCCTGGCGGCGAAAACGACGGGGAAGCACCCGATCCGAATCACGACGGGGGAGCTCGGCGACTCTCTGGCCCTGGAACCGATTACGGGAATGGCGGCCGAGCTCGTGACCCTCTTTTCCTCTCTCGATTGTGCGCTTCTCGAACTGAAAACGAAATCAGCCGGTGTGGAAACGCTTCTCGGTCTTGACCACAGGGGAAGAACGATCGTCTCGTGGTCCCTGAGCCCGGAATGCATCGCCGGGCGGGAGGAGCTGGGGGCGCCCTCCGTCGAGGAGCGCCTCGCCGCGGCCGTCAAGGTTTTGGATGCCGGGTATGGCCTCGCATTCCACTTCGATCCCGTCTTTCTTGTAGAAGGCTGGCGCGGGCTCTACACAGAGCTGATCGACGAGATCTTCAACCGTATTCCGGGCGGGAAAGTCCTCTGGTTCAGCCTGGGCGGATTTCGGTTTTTGCCCTCGCTCAAGAGGATCGCCAGGGCCAGGTTTCCGGGGACGAAGATCTTTCTCAACGAGTTCCTGCCGGGGCTGGACGGTAAATACCGCTACTTTGCCCCATTTCGGGTGGAAATGTACAAAACCCTCAAAAACGCCATCGAGCAGCGATCTCCATCGACTCCGGTCTATTTTTGTATGGAAGCGCCCCACATCTGGAAGAAGGCGGCCCGATCCCTTCCGAATCAGTGTCCGAAACTGTCGCCCCTTTTTCACCAGCCCCGGCATTCCGGACCGTGAGCGGGATTTTCCGCACAGCGGGCTGGGGCTTGTTACTTCAGAATCCCCAACTGGATATAGCTAACCGAGTTAAATAAATTCGGAATCTGCGGTTTTTTTGAGCCCATTTTAGAGCCGCCGGCGTTATTAAAACGTGCTGACATAAGTTCTCCTGGATTCGCTGGGATCTTTTTAGGTTGACTAAAAAGGGTGCCGAATAAGGCAAGAAAGCGGGATTAAGTTCAGGAGGCTTAGGAGAACGGGTTCTTTACGGACCCGTTTTCTTTTTTTGTACAATCCGGCCTTCCTCAACAAACCCCGACTTGACCCGTACCGGAGCGCCTGTCGGATAGTTTCCCTATCCAAGTTTTTTTGTTATTATGACTATTCCATTTTTTGAGCCCTTTTCATTATCGATTCAATCATGAACCAGGAAGATCTTCTCACTCATGCCGGGTTTATCAAGTCTCTGGCTCGCAGCCTAGTCGGGGACGAACACTATGCGGCCGATGTGGAGCAGAAGGTTTGGATCGCCGCTCTGGAGCACCCGCCTGCAACAGATACTCCTCTGCGTTCCTGGTTTTCCAGGGTGGTGCGCAACCTCACGGTCAGCCTGTACAGGCGCGAAACGCGGCGCCGGAAATACGAAAGGAACCTGGCGGCAGTCTCTTCGGCCGATACGCTCGGGATCACGACTCCCGAAGAGATCGCTATCCACAAAGAGGCCATTCGCAGCTTGAGCGGAGCGGTTCTCAGCCTCAAGGAACCCTACCTGAGCGTGATCGTGCTTCGTTTCTATGAGGGCCTGCCGGCTCGCAGAATTGCAGAGCAGATCGGTGTCTCGCACGAAACGGTCAAGACCAGGATCGGGCGCGGCCTCAATCGGCTTCGAGAGATACTCGACGAAAAGCATGGCGGCGACAGGACGAAGTGGATGCTCGTGCTGGCGCCGATCGCCGGTCTCAAGCTGGCTCCGGCTTCTGCCGGGGCAGCTCTTTCCGTTGGAACGGCGAACCTTGCGCCCGTAAAAACCGCTGCGGGCTTGTCCGCATGGAACAGCCTGACAATGCCGGCGGGTTTGAAGATCGGCCTGGCGGCAGCGCTTCTGATCGGCACAACCGCCGGTCTTTTCTATTTCCTTCCCGGCTCAGGCGATGACGGCGAGTCTTTCCGATTTTCGACGGCAGGTGATAACCGGCCCGGGGGTGATGAAAAGGAACGCCGCGGTGCCGGAGCTCATGCCGCTCGTGCCGCCCGCGAGCCGCTCTTTTCATCGAAAGCTTTCGTTTCCGGCCGGGTCACGGACAGGGAGACGGGCGCTCCGGTTCGTGCTTTCGATTTTCGGATGTGGCGGCAGGAGGAGAGCAGCGACCCGAGATTGGTCCTTCATGAAACCGTGCGCGATGCCGAGGGCCGGTTCTGCTATCCCCTCGAAAAAGACGGCCTTTACAATCTCGCGTTTTCGTCTTCCTGCTACAGGCTGAAGGCGCTCAAGGATCTCGAAGGGGCGGATGATTCCCGATTATCCGATTTGAACATCGTCCTCGATCCGGGGTTGAGCGTCTCGGGCCGCGTTGTCGAGGGCGCTGCGAACACTCCCGTAGCGGGCGCCGTCGTGGGACCGGCCATGTATCCCTGGGAGACCGATCTGGCAAGCCTCTCTTTTCTCGGTTTCGATGAGGTCTGCGTCCACGATCGGACCGGCCCGGACGGGCGCTTCACGATCAAGGGGCTGGCCGGAACGGACAAAAGGATTGTCGCCGTGCATCCCGATTTCACGGAGGGCTGGGTCGACGCCGAGCCCGGCAGCGGCCGGGAAGTCGAGATCCGCCTCCAGCCCGGTGGTTTTCGTCTGTACGGAAAGGCCCTCGATGATCGAGGAATTCCGGCCGCCCGTCTCTTGATCCGGCTCTATGGAGAAGAGATTCCTGCCGCACTCCCGGTGATGACCGGGGAGGACGGCGGCTTCACGACCCCGCCGGTCCGGCCGGGCCGTGTGTTCGTCAAGGCCGGCGATCCCCACATGGAGTTCGAGAACAATCCGGACTTCACCGAGGAGTTCAAGATCGTCACCGTGGCGAACCGCGACGTTGAAGTCGATTTCGGCCCGTCGCATGAACACCTCGCATGGCGCGGAAGGCTTTACGGATTCGACGGAAAGCCGATCAAAAAGGGCTGGGTCATGATCACTCCCGCCAATCTTAATACCGGGGACGCCCGTTTCTTCAACCTCGTGCGGCGCGTCCATTGTGACGACAGCGGATCATTCGAAGCAGGCAAACTCCTCCCCGGGCGGTACAGAGTGAGCCTTCTTCTTTCCGGGCAGCCCCTGTTCGAATGGGACGTCGTCGCCTTTGAAGAGACCGGACTCGTGGAGAAAGATATCGACCTCGGCCTCGATTCCGTCATAGCGGGCGCTGTGGTGAGCAGCAGTACGGGAATGCCGATAGAGGGCGAGAAGGGATATGTCTGGGCCTGGCAGGACAAGGGGACGGGGCGTAAATATTCGGGGATCGTCGATGACATGGGCTGCTTCGAAATCTGTGGGATCAAGCCCGTAACTTATTTCGTACAGGCCAAAGTGGGCGACAGGTTTTCAGAGCGCATCGTGGGAGTCAAAACCGAAAAGGGATCAGCGGCCGGGGATCTCTCCCTCGAAATAGCGACGCTGGGAGGGCTGCAGCTCAGGGTCGCCGGCTTTGACGCCGGCGACAGGGAATCGTTTTCACTCTCTCTCTTAGACACCGCGTTGGGGGAGAGAACGGCCTTCGGTGATCAAATCATCAAGAAGACGGGAACACTGGATTTGACCTTTTCCCTCGAAGCCGGCGCCTGGGTTGTGTCGCTTGCTTTCCAAAACCTGGGATATGTGGAAAGACGTTTCGAGGTCCTGCCCGATCGGACCACCGAGGTCCTGGTTCTCCGGGACGAGATTTCTCTTTACGAAGGCTTCGTCTCTCTTGCAGGCACTCTGGCTCGCCGGGATGGTTCTCCACTGTCCGGGCTTGCGCTGCATTTCGAAGCCCGCAGTGTTCCCGGATTTCCCCCCAATGCCGGCGCTCTTCGGACCGGGACGGACGATCATGGAAAGTTTCTGATCGAAGGCTTCAAACCGGGCCGCTGGGGAGTGGCGGTGGAAACAGCTCCCGGAGCCAGGGTCTGCTTTCCCCGGCTCTGGATTCCGCCCGATTCGGAAAATCCCTTCCGGCTCGACCTTGTGCTTCCCGCCGGTCGGGTGAGCGGTGTGGTCTCGGCCGAGCCGGGCGGATACCATTTGATCGAGGACCGCCCCCGTTCGTGGACAGCGCGCCTCCTCGACGTGAAGAAGGAGGAGTATGTGAGCACTCTTGCCGGCGTGGGCGGCCTCTTCGAGCTGGAGGGCGTGCCCGCGGGCGATTACCAGCTCCTGATCGAGGCCGAGGGCTATGAGCGTTACCGTTCCGGGGCGTTTTCTGTCAAAGAGGGGGAGGATCTCGACCTGGGAGAGATACTCCTCGATCCCTGCGGTCTCGTCGATCTGGAGGTCGTGGATGGGGCGATGCAGCCTGTCGAAGAATACAGCACAGCGTGCGATGGAAGGAAGATCGAGCCGTCCCGGTCGTTTGGCGAAACGAAGCGCTTCGACAAATTGCCCGTGGGGGAGGTCTTTCTCACGGTAACGGCAGAGGGTTATCAGGAGCAGACCGTCAAGATCCGGACCCGGCCCGCCCAACCCGTTGAAAAACGCATCGTCCTGGTCCCCGAATAAACCTCAACTATGCAAAAAACATCGGCTCAGACCGGTAAACATCGCGCCAGAGCACGACATCTGGGACAAAAGAGCGATTTTTCCGAACCTCACGTATCGTTAAATACGCTGCGGCTCAGAAAAATCGCTCTTTTGCCCCATCTGCCGCACTCTGGCGCGCCTGCACTCGATGTTTTTTGCATAGCTGAGGTAAACCGATCCCTTTCCCGATGCGGATAGAGAAAAGGACCCGCGCCGAGGTCAGCAAAAACGCGGGTCCTTTGTTTGTCAGTATCTCGGAATCAAGACGCCGAGATTATTGGAGCACGAGTGTGTCCACGTTGGTGAGGGTAAAGGTGACGTTGTGCATATCTCTCACGCCCTCGACTCCCTGGAAATAGACGGTCTCTCCGGAGAGCTGCGGCGGAAAGTTGGGGAGGTTGAAGTCGTCATGGTACTCGCCGCTTCCGTCCACCTGGCCCTTGGAGACCATGTACAGATGGGGACCGATGTCGAAGTGAATGCATCCCCAGGGCGTGCAGTACCCGCACCCATGGTCATACAGCGAAGCAAAGACTGCGATCCCGGCGTCGGGAGTCGCGCCCGTCACATCGATGTCGACCGTCGATCCCGGGGTGCCGTCACCCGTGATGGTCAGGACCGGGTTGTCGGTAAAAGGAACGGTGAAACCAAGAAAGGCATGAAATAGCGGGATTAAGATTTTTTTCATGTTTCGCTCCATTCTGCAGATTGTTTGTCAAATGTTGTGAACACGAAGCTGAACATCGAGATGCTCGAGCTTCCCAAGGCTTACAGCTGACCTCTTAGGCTGACTCGAATATCATAAGCATTGATTTGTAGATTTTGAAGCCAAAAATGAATTGCGAGCGGATTTCTGATGAGGGGGATCTCGGAATCTGTCGGCGAAGACTTCAATAAGGAAAATGTTGAAATCGATGGGTGACGGCCGGGCCGCTTACTGCTCCTGATATTCTTTCCACCAATTCCACCAATCCTCCCAGACGAGGCCGTAATCCTTGTTGGAAAGCTTGATGAGCGAATTGAGCGTGCATTCCCGTACGGCGGGGGTTCGCGACCTCAGCTTGGGGATGAGATAACCGCAGAGCGTTATGTCGTTCATCTCGCCCAGGGTCCTGGCCACGGCGGCCTGGATCAGGGGATAGTCGTCGAGGAGCTCGAGGAGGGCCGGAACGACGCTCGGGTCCTTGATCTTGTACGCCGCCAGAACGCAGTGCTCGCGAACCAGCGCGTCGTCATCCTTGAAGCCGGGGAAGAGATAGGGCAGGACCTTGTCGCAGTCTTCGGGCGTAACAACCGCTTGGAGAGCCAGAGCCGCATTGGCGCGCACGTCGGGCGCGTGATGGCGTGTCATGATGTCGAGGATCGTGTCGAGGGGCGTTTCCGGATCCGCAATGTTGTAAAGCGAGAGAAGCGCGTTTTTCACGATCTTGTCGTTGCCGCAGTTTAAAACATCCACGAGGGCTTTAACGGCTCTGGGATAGACCTGGGGGAACTTGTCGTTCTCGGGAATTTTCGAAAAGCCGAGCGCTCCGGCCGCGATCTGCCGGTTCGGGAGTGAGCCGTTTTGGAGCTGGTCCAGAATGGTTTCGAAGTTGACATAGACACGCCGCATCAGGATGTCGTCCAGATTCCGGCGAATCCGGACATGCTTGGAGCTGTTCTTGTTCAGGGCCGCTTCTTTCCAGGCGGTCAAGAGGTTGCCCAGTTCCTGAAAGAGGACGGGCATCTCCTGCCTGAGCGAGAAGGTCGTGGGATCTTCGAGCTTCTTCAAGAATTTGATCTCGCTCTGGTTCAGGGGAACGGGGTCTCCTTTCGTCTGCGCAGCAACACACGCCGAGAGCGCAACAAGAAGAAGAGCAACAGCCGAAATCAGGATTGTTTTCATGAAAGCGCCTCTGAATCGTTCTTCCGGAATGAGTCTGAATTTAGACTATTGTGCCCTATTTTTATTCCGCTTCAATATTTCCCCGTGCGAAACTCTTTCGATAATCGTGAGCCATTTTTCCGGGATGCGCGTGGGGCGGCGGTTCGGACCGATGAAGGCGAGGAGAGTGGTCCCGTCGCAGAGGAGCGGTCCCGACGTGTTTTCACCGAGGTGGATGGAATAGGCGAATTTCAGTGATATTCTGTTGTGGGCCGGGAGCGCGGTCCGCACGGTGATCTCGTCGTCGTACCGGGCCGGTGACCGGAAGTTGGCGCGGGCTTCGACAACGACCATGCCGAACCCTTCTTTTTCCATTTCCCTGTAGCAGATTCCGTGCTCGCGCATGAACTCGGTTCGGCCCATCTCGAAGTAGACGAGATAGTTGGCGTGGTAAACCGATTCCATCCTGTCCGTTTCCTTGTAACGAACCCTGAAAGTGATGCGGTTTTCAGTCGCCATGGCAGCTCTTTCCGTATAAAAAACCATTCTCTCCCCGGAGAGACTCGTACCATAATGAGACAAAAAGCGGCTGGTCTTTCAAGACGGGTTCTGTATTATGGCGCGACCGTGTGAATAAGGACCGGCGCTCGAAAAAGGGATGAGACGGACCGGAGGCGCGATAGTGAGCGGTAAAGCCGCAGGAAGAAAGAATCTCCTTCTCGGAATCGTACTGGCCTGGCTGGTGCCGGGCGGGGGGCATATCTACATCGGCCGCCGGCAGAAGGCCGTCTATTACTTCGTGCTCGTTACGGCCGCTTATCTTCTCGGCCTCTTTCTGGCTGATTTCCGCTGTGTCAATATCGACAGGTTCCCGTGGTATTATGCCGGCGAGATCTTCAACGGCGGGGCAACACTCATCATGCAGGCTCTGACAAAAGACCTCCTCGTCGGGGAATTCAACCGGTTCCTCGAGCACGGCACCCTGATCGCCACCGTGGCGGGCTTGCTCAATGTGGTCGTGATTGTCGACTTTTACGAGACGTGGGCGCGAGATCAATGAACGTGACGTTCTGGGAACATATCCTGCTCTTCATGGCGATCTCGCTCATCGCCTCGCTCGTTTACAACGGCCTGCGCCAGGACAACATGAAGACCATTATTCTGCTCGGCCTCAAGCGTTTCGTCTATTTTATGCTGGCCGGTTTTATCCTTGGCGTCGGGACCTATTTCCTAGCGGGCTATCTTTAAGAGAGCGTTGAAAAAGCCGGCCCGCCCGCTCCGTTCTTCATGCTTCGTTATCTGAAGCCAGAAATCGCGAGCCGGGGTATCGTTTCACCAGATTCATCAATTCAAGCCGCGCCAGGATCCCTAGAATATCCCTGATTCCACGGCCCGTCAGCGCGGCGATCGAGTCGGGTGTGCGGGCTTCATTGCGGCAGAGATCGAGGATGGATGATTCCGGAACGGAGAGATCGAATTCTTTCCGAATTTCGTTGTTGGAGAGAGGAGCGGAGAGGCCGAGAGAGGCGAAGGCGTCTTCCGGAGCGAGGATGACCTGAGCTCCGTCCCTGATGAGCCGGTTCGTGCCCATGAAGGCGGGATGACCCACCGGGCCGGGCATAGCCATGACAAGGCGGTCCTGTTCGATGGCGTGATCCACGGTGATCAATGTCCCCGACTTGTCCGAAGCCTCGACAACGAGAACTCCTCGGGATAGGCCGGAAATAATGCGGTTGCGCCTGGGGAAATGATACTTGCGCGGGCCGGTTCCGAGGGGAAATTCCGAGAGAATCGCGCCGTGACGCTCCACTTCGTGGAAGAGATCCCTGTTCTCCGAAGGGTAGACGAAATCGAGGCCTGTTCCCAAGACGCCGATGGGGATTCCGCCGCCGCCGAGACATCCCTTGAGGACGGCCGAGTCGATTCCGCGGGCAAGACCGGATACCACGGCGACTCCGCCGAGAGCGAGCTTTTCTCCCATTCGGGCCGCCGCTCTTTCCCCTTCGGGGGTACAGCGGCGCGATCCGATGACGGCTAAAACAGTCGCTGTCTCTTTGGGAAGCCTTCCCCTGATAAAGAGAGCCGCCGGGGGAAAGGGAATCGAAAGAAGCAATGACGGAAAGCCGCGGTCTCCGTAGACCAGTGTTTTCCCGCCCATGCGGCCGAGATCGGCTTGATGGCGCCGGAGAACATGGGGATCGCGGTTTTGTATTATTCTGTTCACCACGTTTCGCCCGATTCCGGCTTTATGCAGGTCCTGCTTTCCTGCTTTGAAGAGGGCGCTTGTCGAGCCGAAGGCGTGTTTGATTGAAACCGCTTCGTCCATGGACGCGCCGGCCAAAGCGAGGAGGAGGCGGGCCTCTCGCAATCCTCTTTCTCCTTTGTTTCCGGTCAAGATCATTGTTTTTTGAATAAATCAACATCAACCACCGGTGTTTCCATCCGTTTATGTCTGCTGATTTTTCTCCTCACGAAATGGACCCGGAAGCAGGTCTGGTTCTCAAAGGAATGACGGAGAGCGCGGAATCAGGTTACTCAAGTCAACCGGACGGAAACACCCGTTACTTTCAAGTAACAGATGGAAATAACATTGTGAACGCCGTGAATGACTTAGGAGATGTAGTCGTATTGTTACTGCCTGTCATTAAAATGGTTGGCAAAAGAAACGTAATAAATGGGCGAAATCGCTTTTTAGGCACCCTATGTGCAATGAATCGAGGTAATTCTTGTTCATTTAGAGTTTTATCCACATATTTTTCAGACACTGGATTACGAGGAGAGCTTTTTCAATGGGTTTGGCGAAAATGAATTATCTGTTCTTTATTTTTCTCGTCGCCCTGCTTTTCACGATTCTTTCGGCTGGATGTGCTCATCAAACCGGATTTGCGTCCCTTCTTCCGGATTCTTTCACAGCATCGAGATCTGCTCCTTTGGTCAACTGTTCGGATCTTCCTTCTGCGCCGGCGGGTGAAGCGGAAGGGAGTATCCTCGGACTTCCTCATCGATGTGAAATCGTATCGGCTTCCCGGGACGGGGGCGCAAAATCCGGATTTCAAACCGCACAGAATGGCGGCCGGGACGACACCTTCCGGCTCGACGAAATCACCGTAACGGCCACGCGCACCGTGCGTCACGGCTTTGACACTCCCCGGGCCGTTACCATCGTCGATCGGGATGAGATCGAGAAGGAGAGCCAGCCCTCCATCATCGACAGCCTCGACGACAAAGCCGGGATCTGGGTCGAGAAGAGAACGATGACCACAGGCGATCCTGTCATGAGGGGATTATCGGGCGGAAACATTCTCGCCCTTGTCGACGGCTGCACCCTGACCACTCTCTGGGGAGAGGGGGGCTATGCCGGTGACGACATGTACGGCAAGATCGACTCGGAAAGCATCGAACGGATCGAGGTGATCCGGGGTCCCTCGTCGGTTCTCTACGGATCGAACGCCCTCGGCGGGGCGATCAACTTCATCACCCGATCCTGCCCCTACGATTTCACGACCGCGGGCGCCCGGTGGGGAGGGAGGACCAAGGCCGGGTACGCCTCCGCTTCCGATTACTTCCTGGCGAGACAGGAGATCTACTGCGCCACTCCGAGCGTGCGGATCATCCTCGGGGGAACTTCGCACAAGTTCGGCGACACCGAGGGGGGACGCGGCGTGGGAACGATGAGCCCCACGGGGGGGCGCGACTACAGCTGGGATTTCAAAGGGGAGTACAGGCTCGACGCAAACCAGGAGCTCGAGATCGCCGTCCAGGACATGAAGCGGCACAAGGTGAGACGCTACTACAGGGCTGACCAGCAGAATTTCAACGATCGCGAGGCCGTGACAATCACCTGGAGGGGTGACAATGTCTCACGCTTCATCAATTCTCTCGAGGTAAAGGGTTACACCCAGGACAAGCTCGACATGAGAAAGGACTTTGCCGGAGCCGATCCCGTGGAAGACCGGGCCGTGGGCCGCGCCCAGACACGGACCTACTCGGGCGACATCCAGGCGATCAGCCTTCTCGGCGAGAGCCACCGGCTGACCTACGGTCTCCACTACCACGAAGACCACGGTGTCTGTCCCGATGACGAGCAGTTCATGTGGACGAAGATGGACACGGGCTTCACCGTCAAGGTCGCTCCCGATTCGGTCTGGAACAATCTCGGCATGTACGTCCAGGACGAATGGGACCTGTCGAGCAGGTGGACGGTCATCTCCAGCCTGCGCTACGACAGGTTCCGCTTCCACTCCGACGTGGATCAGTACTACATAAAATATCCCAGGCTTCCGGCCGGGTACGATCCCATGAACGACCAGTTCGCCGACAACCACGGCGTCCTCTCCGGCGGAATCGGCCTGGTCCATCGCTTGACCGGCGAGGTCAACCTCGTGGGGAACCTAACCCGTGGGTTCAGGCTCTTTCCCCCCAAGTTCGGCCTGACCCATCACGGCGCCGCTTGGCGCGCGCCCCACGAGTTTCTCGACCCCATCGTCAATCACACGGCCGAAGTGGGGGTCAAGACGATGTCCGAGCGCTTTGCTTCATCGTGCTTCGCCTACTACTCTTCGATCAGGAACTGGCAGTCCTGGGGCGCCGGGACATGGAACGGCATGGCTTTCCTCGACGGCAACGGCAACGGTCTCCAGGAGCCGGGCGAAGACGACATATTCGTCATCAAGGAGGGAAGGGCCAATGTCTACGGCGTGGAGCTCGAAACAGAGACGCGGCTCGACCTCCTGTCGAGCGACATTCCCGAGGAATGGGTTCTGGCCGCCGGGTTCGCCTGGAATCTGGGAAACGACTACCGGAAAGGAGAGGACAAGGAACCGCTCCGCCACACCCAGCCGGCGCGCGCCCTCCTATCGCTGAGGTGGAAAGACAGCGACAAGGAGCGCAACGGATGGTTCGAGATCAACGCCGACATGGTGCGGCGGTACGACCGGATTCCGTCCGACCGGTGGCGCGGCGACCGCGGTTACCTCGCCGATCCACAGAATCCGGCGAGCGGAAAAATAAGGGACGGCGGTTACCTGCCCGGATATACTGTTTACGACGTGAGAGGCGGAATCGATCTCGCCGATGATCTCTCTCTCACCGTGGCTGTCGAGAACTTGACGGACAAGAAGTACCGCCGCGCTCATTCGAGATGGAACGAGCCGGGAACGAATTTATTGGCAACAGTGACATACAGGTTCTGATGAAGATACTGGTACCCATATCGACGCGTCTGGAAGTGGCCCTCTCGGCCGCTCTGGCGGTCGCCTGCCACGCCGCGCTCTTCGGTCTGGCGCCCGCTTCGATCAAGGACACGCCCGATATCGATCTCGCCGTGAGCCGGGAGAGTCTCGAGGTGACTCTTCTGCCCAGCCGGAAACCGGTCCGCGAGCCAGTGAGCCGGCCTTTCAGGGAAAAAGTGGAGAAGACGGTTCCTATAAAAGAGACAGTCCGGCCTGTCCGGGAAAAGCTTTCGCAGTCCCGCAAGCGGACAGAGCCCTCTCTTTCCGAGCGGATCCGCCCCGAGGAGCGCCTGCTCGTCAGGAAAGGGCGCGGCGAAGATCCCAACGACGCTCTGGCGCGCCGGGCCTCGAAGCTTGTCGATTCGTTGAGATTCGTCTATCCCCGTTTCGCCCTCGAAGGGGGGCTGGAAGGGAGACCGGTTCTGGTCTTTACCATATCCGGGGCCGGTGGAATGGAGAGGGTTGAGCTGTTGCGTTCGTCGGGCCACGCCGTCCTCGACAGGAGCGCCTTGCGCCAGGCGAACGAACAGGTGAGGAGCATCTCCTTTCCGCGCGCCGTGAAGAACGGCCGGCCCGTGTCCTATTCTTTCGAGCAGCCGATCCGCTTCCGGATTCTGCCCGCTTCCGATGGAAGATGAGAGAGCCGCAGCATGTTTTCCCAAGCCGTTGAATTCTTCCGGGAGGGCGGGGTGCTTATGGGACCCCTCCTCTTTTGTTCCTTCGTTTCTCTCACATTTATCATCGAGCGCGCCATCTTCTGGATCCGTCTCAGGCTCCTTCGCAACAGGAAGCTCGTGATGGAGGTGCTCGATCTCCTGCGCAAGGGAAACACGGAGACGGCCCGGAGCCGGGCGGCCTCTTCGCGGGACTTTCTTCTGAAAACAGTGGCCCTGGGGCTCGGCAACGGGTTGTCCAGTCTTCAGGGCACGATGGAGATGGCCTACCGCGAGGAAGAGAGGTCGATGAACCGGTTCATGATCGTTCTCGACACGATCGTGACTCTCGCTCCCCTTCTCGGAATACTGGGCACGGTGCTCGGCATCATCGAGTCCTTCGATATCCTGGGATCTTCGACGGGAACAACCGATCCCCTGGCCGTGATGAGCGGCATCTCCAAGGCGCTGATCACCACGGCCGCCGGGCTCGCCATCGCCATCGTGACCCTGATTCCCTACAACTTCTTTCGGGCCAGAACGGAGAACAGCCTCAACGAAATCGAAGAAGTGGCGACTTTTCTCGAAGTCACACTCACCGGGTCCGGCAGGGGGCCGGAGAGCACCCCATGAGATTCAAGCGGCACCGAAAGAAAGCACCGCGGGTGGAAATCATCCCTCTCATCGATGTCGTTTTTCTCCTCCTCGTTGTTTTCATTTTCTCGATGATGGCCATGACGATTCACAAGGGAATCCGCGTCGATCTGCCGCGGGCAGCCACGGCCGATCTCAACAAGGAGAACTATTTTGCCGTGACGCTGACTGCCGACGGCGCGATCTTCGTCGATCTCGATCAGGTCACGGCAGGCGGTCTCACGGCGAGGGTGGCGGCCGCGAGGAGCGAAAACGACAAGGTTCGTGTTTTTGTGAACGCCCACAGGAACGTCCCCCACGGGAAGGTGGTCGAGGTCCTTGACGGAATCCGGGCCGGCGGGGTGACGGCCGTGTCGATCCAAACGGAAGGAGCGCCCTGATAGGGAGCCGCCTCGCCCGGTTAGAATCGGAGAAGATAGAAATGAAAATCCTTGTTTGCGCTGTTGCCGCTCTTTATACCGCGTTTCTCGTTCCGTCCGGGGTTCGAACAGCCGATGTCACCGACAGGAGCGGAACGATGACCCATGTGACCGGCCTTCACTACTGCTACGAAGAAGAGGTCGGTGAGGACCTCTTTCTCAACAAGTACGACGACTTCTTCGTCCGCCGGGGCGAAGCCGTCATCCGCGTCCGCCTCGACAGCCTCTCCCGGGTGGAGTTTACGGGTGAAAAGCGGGAGAAGAGGGATGAAACCCTGCTCGAAGCCCGGATCAGGACGGACAGGGGCTCTGCGGCAACGGCCTGGATCGTTTGCCACAGGGGGGGATTTCTCAAGGGCGATCTCGATCTGGGTGAATTCCGCCTCGGTCTGAAGGACGTCAAGACCATGGTATTCCCTGCCGGGGAAAGGATGGCGCGCTCCGCCTTCCGCTGCCGTCTTCCCGATGATAAGGAAGAGGGAAAGAGGCCGTCCGGCGCTGTAAACCTCGTTCTCGGGCAAGACGGTGTTCTGCGGAAAGGGGGAAGGGATTCCAGGGATGCGGTCGAGGATTTTTCAGGTCCCCCGGCTAAAAACGTCTACCTGGAAATCGCTCCCGAGGTTCCTTTCCGGAAGGCGAGGGGAGTGCTGAAAAAGCTTGCTCAATGGGGAGTCGGCGAAGTCGTTATCGCTCCGTCCGGGCCGTAGCCCGGCGGATGTCCGGGCCATAGCCCGGCAGATGCAGGGTCAAAGCGAGCGCATGAGGCGCTCCGTTCTGGCAATGAACTGCAATATCGAATTGACGGCCGCCCGGCTTTCGGTCGTTTTGAAATGGTCCACGAATTTCACGCCGTAAAGATAGTGGGCCTTTTCCTGAGCCGTTCTCACAACCATGGCCGACAGGTTCACTTCATCGTCCGTATCGGGGAGAATGAAGTCCACTTCGACGCGCGTCCCCGATTCAATGTAATTGACGGGCGCCTTGACCGTTCTGATCGCCAGTCCGCCGCCGCTGAGGTCGGTGATCTTGCCCTTCATCACCATGAGCTCGTTGTGAACCTCGACCGTGAGGTTCACGTTCTTGTTGGAGTCGCTGGGAAGGGGCACGCGGAAGAAGTTCCTTCTCTGGGCGAGGTTGACCTTATCGGGGTAGTCCATGTTGACGAGGCCGTGTCTCGGGTTGTCGCAGGAAGCTTTCCAGCCGAGAACAACGCTCTCGAAGGAGTAGACTCCCTCGGGATCGATGAAGAAGACCTTGAGGCGGGTTCCCTCCAGGGGGGGGATGAGGCTGTTTTCGGGAAGGTCGACGGCCGCCCTGACCATGGGCCGTCCCCCTTCGTCTTTCACGGGGAGGAGATTGCCCGAATACTTGAGCATACCGTATTTTTCATGGGCCCAGAGCTCTACGGGGAAGCACCGGCTGCACGATTCTTTGACGATCCTGTCAATGGTTTGTTCGGGGTTCATCTGTAACCGCCTGTTCGTGTCTAAGTGGTCCTATTCGTAAATACGGTGACGTTTGAAGCTTGATTTGCCGTCGATATCAAGGCGCAACGACGACGCATATTAATAAAATATTCGGAGGAGTTGCAACGCAGGGAGCGACGGTAAAGCAAGCTTCCCGAAGGGCCGGGCGTATTTGGCCCGAATCCGGTGTCACTCGTCGTCATCGTATTTCTCCGTTAATACGATTCCTCCTCGTTCCTTGGCTCGGGCCAAATCCGCTCCGGCAAACGTTACCGTATTTACGAATCGGACCACTAAGATAGCCCTCTCCGGCCCAACGCTCCCGGAGGCCCCGGATCGTTGCTCCGGCCTGTTATTCTTTTCGGCAGATGGATGGGGGGAACTTGAAAGGAGAGAGTAAAATTAAGCGGTTTCACTGATTTTACAGGCGCAGGGAAGAAGCCCGAGACGGAATTACTGCGGTCCGTCCGGTTCCCGGCCGGCGCCATCCCGGCCGGCGCCATCCCGGCCGGCGCCGGGCGGATTCGGAAGACCTTCTCCGCTCATGACGCGGGCCAGTTGGGCTTTCTTTTTCTGGATGAAACGGGCCCGGAACTCTTCGTTTCTCCTCCTGTCCCGGAAAATGTTGAACACAAAGAACAGGAGCATGAGAATGGTTATGCCGAAGATAAAAGCCGCGATAGCCGGGATGGCCGTGTCCTCGGGGGATGGATATTTTTCGAAGCCGCGGACGATCACCGTCGGAGCGGACTGGGGATGCCCTTTCCTCGTGATCCACGAATAGTTCCTGAAGAAGATCCCCTTGATGTGGACCAGGTCCTTGTAGTTCAGGTCGAGCCATTCCGGCATGTCGAGGACGAGGAAATAGCAGAACCCGCCCCTGAAATTGATGGCGATTCCGCGGTAGATCCGGTCGATGCCGAGAGGATTTTCCCCCTCGGGACCGAGCAGTGTCTCTCGCAGCCAGACGACCTGGCCCACGATGTTCACCGGTTTGCCT
>CAZWHE010000073.1:0-18531 GCA_964633825.1 uncultured Phycisphaerales bacterium
AAAAGCATCTATTTCCCCAGGCCCTATTTATGGGCTCTGCTCATCATATTCGGGCTGCTGGTCCTGTCGAGCATGCAGATCTCCAGCAGGACCGCGCAGGTCATTACCCTATACGCCGTGTTGAGAACCTGGCTCTTCTTTTTTCTCGCAATAAACTATATCAGGACGGACAAGGACTTGTTTCTTATGCTGCTTGCCCTGGTCGTCTGTCTCTTTTATGAAACGTTTTTTGAGGCGATTCAGTTCTTCAAGGGCGGCACCCGGGGATGGTCTTTTATGGGCGGCCAGGGCGAACAGGGCTACAAGACGGTTTACCAGGGAGAAACAGAGTTCGAGCGGGTCGGCGGAACACTGGGCGGGGCCAATGAGTTGGCCATGTTCCTCAATCTGGTCGTAATCCTGTCGTACTCGGTGTTGCTCTCGAAGGTGAATATATGGTGGCTGAAATTGGTAACCCTTGCAGCGGTTTGCGGCGGCATAATCGGAATCGTGTTCACCTATTCCCGGGGCGGATGGATCGCCTGCGCCGTCCCGATCGTCGCGCTCACGCTCCTGCTGCTTCAGCACTACATGAAAAGCATCATCCGAGCTCTGGCTGTCTTAACTTTCGGGATCGCTTTCGCAGCGGCCGTCGGTCTGGCCGTACCGAACATCCGCGAAAGGCTGTTTGCCGAAGACCGTGGATCGATAGAGAGAAGGGGCGAAATGGTCCAGATGGCCTCGAAGATGATCAAGGACAAACCGATGAGAGGAGTCGGGTATTGCGAATATCTCCGCCACAAACCGCTGTACGATGATTCCGTTACAGGCTTTCAGGCGGAGAAGGTTCAGGCCTGCCACAGCTTTCTGTTTCTTATAGCGGCCGAAAACGGCATCCCGATGGTCATTGCCTATCTGGTCTTCTTCTTTATGGTGATCGCTCACATATTTAAATTTTTGAAGCGGAAAATCATGGATGCCGAACCGTTCCTGGCCTTTTTCGGGATCGGTCTGGTTTTCAGTCTGCTCGCCCAGTTCATGCAGGCGAATGTTATCGTATACAGGCCCTTTTTATCGAGCCTTCAGTGGCTGTTCATGGGGGCTGTTCTCGCCGTGAGCAAGATGATCGACAAGCGCATGGCTCGTTTGGAATTGGAAACCAAAAAAAGGGCGGCGGAATGACCGTTTTGCAACCGTCCCCGCAGCGATGAGATCGAACGGTATATAGAGGAGCCAAGAGTGGCTTTCGATTCCTGGAAAGACAGGGGAAACCGGAGATTAGGCGTCGGCAAATGGATTCTTGTCATTCTGCTGATTCTGGCCGTTGTCATCAGTTACTGTGCCAGTGCCAGCTATGATGACACGTTGTTTATCCTTATCCTCTTCGGCTGGATCGGCGTCTTCACGCTTCTGATTCTTCGGAAAGTCATCGATCTGGTTTGGGTTTCCCTGATCCTGGTGATTCCCCTGGGGATCCATAATTTCCTGATCGTACAACAACCCAATTACATACGGCTTATCCATGGGTTTGTCATCACAGCCGAGGACATTCCTCTTGTCATTCTGCTGGCGTATATCCTGTTCGAAGCCCTTGTGAAGAGAGAGCGGCGTCTCCATTTCCCGCTCCATGTTTTATTGCCCATGCTTGTGCTTTTCGCCCTGCTCGTTCTTTCGAGCTTAAAGGTTCCAAGCAAATTTCTGGCTTTCTGTTCCCTCTATGGCGTGGTGCGGGTTTGGCTCTTCTTTTTTGTGGTCAACAACTTCATCAAAACGAGGAAAGATATCGTTCTGTTCGTACTCGCCCTCTTCTGCTGTCTCTTCTACGAAACGGTGTTTGAAGCGATCCAGTTCGTCAAAGGCGCCGCCCTGAATATCCCATTTTTGAGGGGAGCGGAAACGACGATATACAAAACCGTCATTCAGGGAGAAACGAAGTTCGAACGGGTCGGCGGGACATTGGGCGGGGCCAATGAGCTCGCCATGTTTCTCAACATGATCGTGCTCCTGGCTTTCTCCGTCTTCATGTCGCGAACGAAAATGCTGTGGCTGAGATTGATCGCCCTTGCCGCGGTGATCGTCGGGGTTCTCGGCGTCGTGTTTACATACTCCAGGGGGGGGTGGATTTCGTTGGCGCTTCCCGCAATCCTCCTCGCGCTGCTTCTCCTCCGGTATCACCTGAAGAGCTTTCTCAAGGCTTCCGTCGTTATGACTTTTCTGCTCGTTATTGCGGCTTCGGCCGCCCTCTCAATTCCCAATATCCGTGAAAGGTTGTTCGCCGAAGACCGCGGGTCGATCGAGAGAAGGGGGGAGATGATCGGTGTCGCCTACAGGATGATCGAAAAACACCCTTTGAGAGGGGTCGGGTTGGGTGAATACCTCCATTACGAACAGTCCTATGACAGATCGGTCAAGGGTTTTCAAAAGACGGACAAGATTCAGAGCTGCCACAGCTTTCTCTTTTTGATGGCGGCCGAAAACGGCATCCCCACGGTGGTTGTCTATCTTGTTCTCTTCTTTTCGGTCTGCGTGTACGTGCTGAAGTTTCTCAGAAGGAAAGTCATGGATGCCGAGCCCTTGCTGGCTTTTATCGGAATCGGATTGGTTTTCGGCCTGCTCGCTCAGTTCCTGCAGGCCAATGTGATCATTTACAAACCTTTTCTAGCCAATTTCCAGTGGCTGTTCATGGGAGCCGTTATCGCCGTGAACAGGATGATCGATATGCGAATGTCCCGGCCGGAGGAAGAGGATTTATTTATCGTTGTATGAAAGAAATAAGGCGAGACAGCCGAATATGGAAGTGTATTATTAAACCGTCCGGATGAAAAAACGGGGATTCTTCACCGGGTCCGGGAAGAATCGAATACCCGCTCGCCGGACTTTTTTGAAAGGCTTGCCGTAAAGCCTGACCCCTATTTTCCAAGGAGGATTGAAGTGAGACTGAAAAATCTTGGAAAGAATATATTCTGGATTCTTCCATTCGTTCTTTGGGGATGTTTGATGCCGAACCCCGAGTTTTCAGGGCGGGTCGTCTACGACGGGGAGAATGATCTGCTTCCCGAGGACAGGGCATTGGAGACCGAGGGGCTCTACGAGTACGAGATCGGCCCCGGGGATTTACTGAGAATACACTTCAGTTACATGACGACGGGAATGACCTCCGGGCCGTATACAATCAAGATCGGGGATGTCCTGCGTGTAGATTTCTATGAGCACCCGGACCTGAACCGCAGCGTAGAGGTGCGCCGCGACGGCTTTATATCCGTCCCCGTAGCCGGGAAGATCGAGGTCGTAGACGATGCGGGCGCGGGCTTGACTCTGGAGGAGCTCGAGGGCATTCTCGTTGAAGGATACGGGAAAGAATTCCTCGACCCGAATGTGACCGTCACCCTGGTGAGCATGGACAAGGCGCTCCGGGAGTTCAAAGAGGCTTTCGGAGAGTTTTCGGCCAGGAACCTGAACTGTCTCGTCAACCCCGACGGCCGTGTTCACTTCCCGCGCATCAAATCTCTCCTGGCGGTCGGCCGGACTCTCGATGACCTGAACGAAGAAGTCACGATGAGATACAAGAGAATTTATCCCGAGATCGAGACCTGCGTTTCCCTCGAGTCGATGCAGAGCAATCTCGTTTACATCGTCGGTTCGGTTGACAAACCGGGCTTCCACAATATGCGCGGCCCCACAACCGTGATGCAGGCGATCGCCTTGTCCGGAGGATTCAGACCCGAGGCGGAGAGGTCGACGGTCGTGATCATTTCCCGTGACAAGGAGCGCCATCCCGTGGGTCAGATCCTGAACCTGGACGAGGTTCTGGAATTTGGAAACATCGGCAGGGACATGATCCTGAGACAGTATGATATCGTCTATGTTCCGCAGACGAAAATTTCCCAAGTCGGAAAATTCATCGACGACTACTTTTCCAACCTCTTGCCGATTCACACCGCTTTTGCAATGAATTACCGTCTCGGCGGGAAAAGCGTGAGAGATTAAAGATAACCGAGGTTTCTGAGCTGGTCGGCGATCTCTTTGGAGGCTTCTTTGTCGAAGCCTTCTTCGTCCTTCCTTGTTTTTTCTTCGCGCCAGACCGTTGAGGCGGGGGGATGTTCGTCCAAATAGCCGGGCTCGAAAGCGTCCCGGACGATCGAACCGTCCAAGTGCTCGGGGATGGGAACCCCCAGCGAGTAGAGCAGGGTCGGCGTGACATCGGCGATATCGGGGCTTTGGGGGAGCTCGCCGTTCTTGATGCCGGGCCCGCTCAGAATCAGAATCCCTTCGCGCCTGTGCTCTCCCGGGCGAAAGTACGGCCGCTCCCTGAAAGCGGGCCGCAGGTTGCAGCCGAAGTGGACCGTGTATTCCGGCTTGAGAGCGACGATCAGGTCGGGGGCTTCTGCGAGGCGGGGGCCTTTGTAGATTTCCTCCCGCCGGCGGACGCTCTCGACCACGGCTTCGCCCGTGCCGGGCCGCTTCAGGTGTTCGACGAAATCGATGACTTCATCCCTGACCTTTTCGTATTCATCGCCCGGCTCGACGCACCCGGAGAGTTTTTCTCCCGCCGTGTTCACGGCGATTCCGAAGATGTTGTTGTAGATCGGCACGGGAAAGACGCGGGAGCGCTTGAAGTCGATGATGCGGTGAACGGCGTCGGGCGGCACGGGGTCGCGAATGAGCCGGGCCATTCTCATCATGATGCGGGCGGCATAGTAGGGCGTGGCGAAAGTCCTGAGCTTGAAGTGGCCCGATCCCCTGAGCACGTCGAGGACATTGATGCTGCACGTGGGCGACGGGCCGAAACCGTGGTCGGACATAACGGCCACGGTGGTTTCCGCATCGACGTGGTTCAGGAGCCTGCCGAAATCGGAGTCCAGCTTCTCGAGGTACCTGATCAAAGGATTGTTCATGTCCCGGTCCGACTCGGGCCAGAAAAAGTGGGCGAGCCGGTCGTTGCCCACGAAGACGGCCATGAAAAAGTCCCAGGCCTTGTCGCGGAGAAGCATTTCGCAAGCCGCCGTTCTCTTCTCCTGGAGCGCGAGAACGCTGTCGAGATATTTCTCGGGTCCCTCGGTTTTCAGGAAGCTCTCCAGGTTCCACTCTTCGTTTTCGATGAGCTTGGGAAGATCGATTCTGTAATCCCCGAGCTCGCCGGCCAGGTCCTTCGGATGGGTGAAGACTTTGGGCTTGACCGGGGCCGGGAAGCCGGAGACGACGCACCCGTCGACCGGGAAGGGCGGATAGGTGAGGGGAAGATTGACAAGAATGGTTTTTTTCCCCGCCTTGTTCATGATCTTCCAGAAAGGAACGCCGTCGATCTGTGCGGAAGAGACGAAGTTGCCTTTCGGGTTGAGGCTGTATTTGGACAGCTCCCAGGGGAAGAAGTAATAGATCCCGTGGCGCCCGCAGTTCGTGCCCGTCATCAGTGTGGCCCAAGCGGCGGGGGTGACCGGCGGAATCGTTGAAAGGAGCGGGGCGCGCGCGCCTTCGCTGCAGAGTTTCCACAGATTGGGCAGGGCCCCCTTCTTCATCAGAGGGAGAAGGAGATCGAAACTGCCTCCGTCGATACCCAGAACCATGACTCTTTTCATGGCGATTTCCTTGAGGTTTCCCGGCCCGAAGAGTCGGGGCGTTGGCCCGATTTCCTGCCGATAAGGCTTTTGTACAGCTTGATCTCTTCTTTGGAGATTCCGAGGAGGAGAAGGGCGCCCACATAAACGGCGAAGAAAACGGGGGTTCCCAGCACAACGCTCAGCCAGGGCGAATCGGGCGTCAAGAGCTTGATCGCTTCGTAGGCGGCTCCCATGGCCATGGCGCCCGAGAGGAGCACCTTGAAGTAGTTGAGCGAGAAGTGATGCATCCTGTGGAACCAGAACACCGCCCCTACGCGAAGGACGGTCAGCACAACAATCGAAATCACGCGTGTGATCCCGGCTCCAAGGAGGCCGTACTTTGAGATGAAGAAGTAAGCGGCCACAACATTGATTATGCCGACGATGACCGAGTTGAAGAGAATCGCCCTGCTGTGCCCGGTCATGGCGAGCATGACGCCGGCCGATCCCGCCGATGCGTCGATGATGAATGAAGCGATGCTGAGTATGGCGAAATAATGGCCGGCCGTGAAGTCGCTGCCGAAGATCGACGTGATCTGGTCCACGAAAAGAATGGCCGGCAGGGCGGCGGCCAGGGTGATGGCCAGTATGGAGCGCGTCACCATGGCGTAGAGCTCGCTGAGCCGTTCCGTTTTGTTCAGTGTCTGCAGCTCGGAGATGATGGGGGAGAAGATCGACGTGAACGACATGGCGGGGAGGCCGAGCAGGGAGGTGAATCTCTTGACGGCCCCCATGATGCCCACTTCCACGTTGGTGCAGAATTGAAAGAGGAAGATCGTTCCGATGGGGTTGTCGATCAGGTTCAGCATCGATGCGCCCGCCAGAGGGGCCGAGTACTTGACGAGCGGTTTCGTGAAGGGCGTCGGTTTCTCTTTGGGGCGCAGGAAATTGACGTGCTTTTTCAGGAAATAGAAAGCGCAGACCACGGCGACGGCGCTGGTCACGAGATAGGCGGCGAGCACTCCGTTCAGGCTGAATCCGAGCCAGAGCAGGCCGGCCGTCACGATCAGGCGGACAACGGGCATGATGACCTGTCTGATGTAGACGCTGTACTGAACCAGTTTCATTCCGCGCAGGGCTCCCAGGAATGTCTCGGCGAGGGAATCCATGGGAAGGCAGATCGCCAGAACGATCATGACCGTTATCTGGATCTTGCCGAACCTCACCCAATCGGGGAGATTCTGGCACGTCACGATGATCAGGGCCGCGCAGACGAGACTGACGAGAAAGACCACTCCGCTTCCCCCGCGGATGGCGCCCAGAACGCGGCCCCGGTCTTTGAGGGTCTCGAATCGGGCGACGAACCGGGTCAGCCCCCTGTCGATTCCGAACATGGAGAAGATGCTGAGGAAGCGGATCATTGTGATCCCGTAAAAGAAGTTCCCGAAATTACCGGCCCCGATGATGTTCGTGATGAGAACGGCGTTGCAGAACCTGACGGCCTGAAAGAAGATCTGCCCCAGCCACTGGACGCGGACGCCCCATCCGATCGTCTCGACGTTTCCCCTCTTGAGAGCCTTTGGGATTTTCGGCCCGGCATCGGCAGGCGGCGGGTTGTCGGGGGCAGTGTCCTGTGTCAAGAGGCCGCGTCCTTTCCGGTAATTATCCTGGAACTTTCATCTCGCGGGCTGAAGCCAGTTTTCTGTAGATCCCGGAGATCTGCTCGAAATGGTAATCGGGATGGAACCACTCGATAGCTTTCTGTCGGGCGATTCGGCCCATTTTCTGTAGGTTTTTCTCGTCGTCAAGTTTCCGGCCGAGAATTTCTGCGAGCTTCTCCACGTTTTTTGGTGGAAAAGTGTGGCCCGTGACATTGTCCTCGATATATTCGGGCAATCCCCCGATGGATGATGCAATCACGGGCTTTCCATAGGTAAAGGCCTCGTAGAGCGTGAGGGGGGAATTCTCGTACCATTCGGATGGAATAACGACGGCCTTGGCTCCCCTGATCTGGTTGTTCAGGTCTTCGCCCGATTGGAAGCCCAGAAGCTTCACGTGATCGAGATTGTGTTCGTCCACAAACCGCTTGATCCTCTCTTCCAATGGGCCCGTTCCCAGGATGTGCAGGGTCTGGTTCGGTACTTTTTCAGCCGCCTCGAGCAGGGTAAAGAGCCCTTTCTCCGGCGCGAGACGCCCCATGCAGAGGGCATATCCCTTGTTTTCGTAAACAGGCGCCACGGCGTCGACGTCGATGGTGTAATCGAGGTGAACGACCTTGTCCTCGGCAAAGCCGAACTCGATCATCTTGGATCGGTAGAAACGGCTCGGCGCGATGAAAAGATCGACCATGTCGTAAACGCGCAAAAGCCGGTGAACATAGCTCTCCACCATGTTGAGAAGACTGCCGAGCAGGGATCCCTTGGTGCAGCGCCCCAAGAGGCAATGATAGTACTTCCCGCCCCGGCAGCGTTCGCAGACATCGTTGCCCGCCATCATCGTGTATACGGGGCAGCAGGGCTTGAGGTCGTGAACGGTATAGACGATGGGGATGCCCCGTTTTTTCAGCTCGTAGAAGATCGATGGAGTGAGATGGTAATAAGTGTTGTGAAGATGGGCGATGTGGACGGGATGGTCGTCCAGCAGCTTCGAGAGCTTCCGCCTGGCGTGGGGGGAATAGATCATGGAGATGCCGTTGACGATTTTTGTCCAGACGGACCCTTTCAGGTATTCCTTCTTTTCGAGGAAGTACTCCTTGTGGGGTGAGGGCCGGTTTCTCTCGTCTTTCATGGCGAAAGAGACCACCTCCGCGCCCCGCGAGCGCAGGAGGTCTTCCAGTGCGAAGAGATAGGTTTCGCTTCCTCCCGAGAGGTAGTAGAACTTGTTGGCGCTCAGTATCTTCCAGTTCTTGAGTTCCTGCATGTCAGTGTTTCTTTTTCCTTGCCAGAAGATCGCGGTATAGCCGGTCCAGGCTGCGGATGTTTTTTTCCAGGCTGAAGCGTTCGCGGACCTTGAGAAGAGCGGCCTCGCACATCTTTTTTCTCTTGTTTTCGTCTTCGAGCAGGGAGAGACAGGCATTCGTCATGCCGTCCACGTCTCCGTTTTCGATGAGGAGACCCGTTTCCCCGTGAAAGACGGCTTCGCAAACACCCTCCACGTCAAAGGCCACGATGGGGCGGGAAAGGGCCATCGCCTCGAGGAGCGCCAAGGAGAAGGCCTCTCCCATCGACGTGCACAGGTAGATGTCCATTGCAGAGAGGAGATCGGGGACGTCGTCGCGGCGGCCCAGGAAAAAAACCTTGTCCTTCAGGCCGAGCTCGAGCGAGCGTTTTTCGAGATCGCCCCGCAGCGGGCCCTCGCCGGCGATGATGAACCGGATCCTGTCGTTCTTTCGGGCGATTTTCGAGCAGGCTTCGAGGAAGAGATGGAGCCTCTTGTCCGTAACCAGGCGCGAAACCGTGCCGATGACGGGGGCTTCGGCGTCGAAAGGGAGCCCGGGGAAGGGCCCGCCGGCGGGTGTGCGCGCCGCGCCCCGGAGCGCGTCCACGTCGACGCCGTTGTAGATCAGCGAGATCTTCTCTTCCGATATCATTTCCCGGGCCTTGAGCGTGTCGAGGATGTTGCGCGAGATGGCGATGTATCCGTCGATCAGGTTCCTGAAGAGGCGGAGGAAAAGCGTTCTGCGCCATTTTCTCTTGACCTGCGAACCGAGGGTCGGGCCGTGGTCGGTCATGACCTGCACGGGAACGCCCGAGAACCGGGCGATCAGGTTCGAAATGGGGAGGGGCCCGTGGGAGTGAATGATGTCGATCCTTTCTTGCTTGATGATGGACCGGAGCTTGAACGCCCTGAGGAGGTCATAGCCGCTGTGAAGCCCCAGAAGGAAAACTTTGGTTCCCTCCCTTTCGATTCTGTCCGCCACCTCTCCGCCCCCCATGGAAAAGCAGACCCGGAGCTGATAATTGTCCGTGAAGCTGTTGAACTTTCTGCAGAGAGAGGCCACGTACCGCTCCTCTCCCCCCGTCTTGCCGGAGGCGACCATGTGCAGAATTCTGCAATCGTGCGACATTGCGAAGATACTAAAAAAATCAAACAAACAGGTAGGGAGACTGGGGCGCTCCCTTCCTGAAAAGGCGATAAGGGTCCTGCCCTATTTCGTTGCGTCCCTTGATCAGCGTCACCGCGCCTTTGTAACCGGCGTTCTTGACCGCTTCGATCACCCTATCGTTGAAGTCCTCGGCCATGCCGTTCGGGTAGGCGAGAAAGGGATCGTCGTCACCGAGATGGCTCTTGATGATTTCGCGGGGCTCCGTCAGCTGTCTTTTGAGCTCGTTTTCGGAAATTTTCGACAAGATCGCGTGGTGAATCGTGTGGGCTCCGAATGAGATGCAGCTTGAATTCATCTCCTCGATTTCGTCCCAATCGAGCATCAGCCTGGGGAGCGTCTTTTCCATTCTTTCCGGATCGCAGGCCGCTGCCAGGTTTCCGAGTACTGCGTTTTGATCCTGCGGGGGCGACCTTTTGAACACCCCGGCGATTTCCTGGGTGAGGGTCGTTCTCTCCTTGGGCGAACCTCTGATATACCGGTGCCAGAGCGGGGCGATGCTTTTCGGAATGTCCCGAAAGAATTCTTTCTCCTCGATCGAAACGGACCGTTCCAAATAGAAGGAGAGCCGGTCGTACCAGAGCCGCTTGTTCGTGCCGATGACGCCCGTTGCGAGAAAGATCGTTGCCGGGATCTCGAGTTTCTTGAGGATCGGGAAAGCCTGTGTGTAGTTGTCCCGGTAGCCGTCGTCGAAAGTGACGACCACGCATTTTCGCGCGGGCTTGGAACCCGACGCCAGGATGTCGACGCCTTCCTCGAGAGTGATGAAACGGCACCAGTTTTTGAGCCACCGAAGCTGTCTTTCGAACAGCTTGGGATGAACGGTGGATACGAAATGATCGAACTGGACATCGATTCTGTGATAACAGAAAATGGTCACCCCGTGGCCGCCGGGCCGGAGAATGTTTGCGAGGGCGGCCCATCTCCTGACGCGGCGCTTCCTCTTTAAATATTGTATGCCTCTCAAACGATCATTCCTCGGCGCGCTTTTTCGTGCCCGCCCTTTGTTTCGTGTCCGGCGGTCCCGGCCCGGCCGTTTCCGACAAAACCATGCCACGGCATTGTTCCAGAACCGGGTGGGCGATTCAATAGAACGGCTTTATTGAGGCTTATTCGATAAACAATTCATCGTAGGTGTGCGCGCCGGCTTCTTCAACTTCGGTGTAAAAGAGAGGAGTCGCGTCGACGCTGTTGCCCAGGTTGCGGCGTATCACCTCACCGGCGGCCCCCGGAGGCGCACATCCCTTCGCCAGGATGAGGTAGAGCACGGACAGCAGGACAGCGGCCGCCGCCAGGCGCGCCCAGCCGCCCCGCCGTCCCTTGTTGCGAGTTCCAGGACAAACCATTTTCAGGGCCCGCCGAAGAGGATGCCGCCGAAGGCCAGCCAGGCCGCGATAAGCGTCAGCACCAGGTTGAAGGACTGCCCGACGATGTAAAGAATGATCGGCTTGCCGCCCGTGAGCTGCCCGGCAAGGTCCCTGAAGTTCGACTCGAGCCCGATCGAGACGAAGGCCATGCAGAAAAGCCAGCCGCGGATCGTCTTGGTGCCGGCCTTGATGATGTCCTTCTCCACGAATTTGAGGCCGAGCTCGGGCACGAGGATGAAGGAGAAGATGAGCGACGCCGCCACGAAGCCGATGACGAACTTGGGGAAGCGGTACCAGATCTCCATGGCGGTGGGATCGATGTTCTTGGAGCGATCGACGCGCGTGACCCAGAAGATGGCGACGCAGAAAGCGACGAGGCCGATCAGAACGTTCTGGATCATCTTCACCACGGCCGCGATTTTTTCCGCTTCAGCGCCGAGCATCGAACCGGCCGCGACCACGGCGCCCGTGGCGTCGATGGTCCCGCCCATCCAGGCCGCCCCCACGTTGGTGTCCATGCCGGCGGCTTTGATCGCGATGGGCATGAAGATCATCATCAGCACGGTAAAAATGAGAGTCATTCCCACGGCGAGGGTGAGCTCCTCCTTTTTCGCCTTGCATGCCGCGGCGGTGGCAATGGCGGCCGAGACACCGCAGACCGACGTGGCCGCCGCCACGATGATCACGAGGGTTTTGCGCGCCATCTTGAGAAAGCGCGTGCCGAAGATGTACATGAAGATGATCACAGTGGGGGTCACCAGCCAGGCCACGAAGAGGCCCGGTCCGCCCAGCTTGAGGATCTTGTTGAAGAGGACCTCGGCGCCGAGGAGCACGAGCCCGGTCTTGATGAACATCTCGGTTTTCGCCCCGGCAAGGAGCCACTTCGGCGTGCCGACCGTGTTGGAAATGAGAAGCCCCACGAGAAGGCCCCAGAGGGCGTAGCTCAAACCGTAAGCCTTGATGACGTGATGGTTGGCCAGGGTGTAGGCGAGCACGGTGAGTCCGAAAATCACAAAAAATCCGCACAGGTATTTCCAGGGATTGCCGCCCATGACCCGGATGCCCACGGCCGTGAGCAGCCCCAGAGACACGAAGAGGATCAGGAGTTTGAAAAAGAGATTGTCCTTTTTAACGGGCTCTTTTTCGTAGAGGGTGTTGACGGCGCGATTCCAGGCGGGGTCGTCGCTCAGGCCGAGGAGGCGATCGCGCACAGCCGGAGCCATCTCGCCTTTGAAGCGGACCATCCCCTCGCCCTCGCTGTAGCTCAGGTGCTTAGCGAGTGTTCCGGGAAGCTCGAGGTCGCCGGGATAGGATTCGAGAGGCGCTTCGCTCTCGAGCTTGTAGAACTCGTTGAGCGGATTGGAAACCCAGGTTCCGAGCTTGGGCGCCTTGCCCGCTCCGCCCCAGATCGCAAAAGCGATCATGATGAACCCGAACCAGACGGCCCACCAGTCTTCTGTCGCCAGCAGCTCGGATCGCTTCCGTCTGTCAGACATAATTCTCTCTCCATGAAATCGGTTGAAAAGATTAAAAAGATATACATAAAAATATGCTATAATATTTCCGCTCGAAACGGTCGGTATGCGCGACACGGCCCCGGGCCGCCGCTGCATTGATGTCAAAGACCGATAAGCCTGATCCCGATCAATTCATCATGAGCCGTCACGTTCAGTGTGAAACAGACGTTTTCCGGAGGTTGCCATGAAATTCTCCAGGATCATCCCTTTCCTCTTCCCCGCCTTGTTTCTTGTTCTGGCGGTTTCCTCCCCGCTGCAGGCGCAGTCCCCGCCCGCGCGGGAGCGGCCGGCGCTGATCAGCGTCGATGAAACGCCCACGCCCGGCCTGATGCAGACCCTCCGCGCGCTCGACATGGATATCGCGTATGTGGGCCGCAGCGGCGAGGGCATTCACATCGTGGCGGACCTGGTCGATATGCTCCGCCTTCGGAATAAGGGGATCTCCTTCACCGTTGTGTACGATGACGTGATCGCTTTTTACCAGAGCCGTTTCACTTTCGATCCGAGTCTTTCCCGCGATCTCGGCTACGGGAGCATGGGCGGTTTCTTCACCTATTCCGAGGTGGAGGCCAAGCTGGACGAGTTCCGCACCAATTACCCCACACTGATCACAGCCAGATCGAGCATCGGCAAGAGCCGCCAGAACCGGGACCTCTGGGCGGTCAAGATTTCGGACAATCCCGACATCGACGAGCCCGAGCCCGAAGCCATCATCGACTCGCTGACCCATGCCCGTGAACCGCAGGGGATGATGTCCACCCTCTACTTTATGGACTGGGTCCTCGAGAACTACCCGACCGATCCCATGGCGAAGTTTCTCGTCGAGGAGAGGGAGATGTGGATTGTGCCCGTCCAGAACCCCGACGGCTATGTCTATAACGAGCAGACCAATCCGAACGGCGGCGGCATGTGGCGCAAGAACCGCCGCTATAACAATTTTTACAGCCGCGGCGTCGATCTGAACCGCAACTGGAGCTACAAGTGGGGGTACGACAACATGGGGAGCTCGGGCAGCCCTTCGAGCGAAACGTACCGCGGACCGTCGGCCATGTCCGAGCCGGAAGACCAGGCCATGGGCAGCTTCATCTCCAGCCGGGGCGCCGTGGAGAGATTGTCCATCCACTGCTACGGCAACATGTGGATCATTCCCTGGTGTTACGACTATATCCTCACGCCCGATGACGCTCTCTTCAGGGCCGTTGCCGATGAAATGGCTCCCGATGGGTACGACATCGGAACATCGTGGGAGCTTCTCTATCTCGTCAACGGCGGGAGCGTCGACTGGGATTACGGCGATCAAGGCATCCTCACGTTCAGCCCCGAGATGGGGCGGGTCACCGACGGGTTCTGGCCGTCCACGGACCGGATCGTGCCGATCGCACAAAAAAACCTCCCCAGTCTCCAGTATTTCTTCGCCATCTCCGGTTCCTTCCTCGAATGGGAGGACACGGCGTTCAGCGAGGTGGTCGGGAACGGAAACGGCCATCCCGAGCCGGGTGAAACAATCGATGTCGTCGTGGATATTACGAACAAGGGGCTTGCCGACTGCGGCACGCCTGTGACGCTCAACATCTCGACAACGTCGCCGGACGTGAACATTCTCACCGGTTCGGTCCAGTTGTCGGCGATCCCGTCGCGGACGACCGTCGACAACGCCGCACAGCCCTTTGTTCTGGAGATCCTGCCCGGGGCCGGCCACGGCGATGTTTTCGACATCGTGCTCGAGCTCCTCTTCGACGGGGCGCGCCTCGAGGGGAAAGAAAGCTTCATCGTCGGCGTTCCCCGCGTCGTTGTGTTCGACGACATGGAAGCCGATGAAGGGTGGCAGGCCGGCGCACCGGGCGACACGGCCACAGCCGGGATCTGGGAGCGCGCCGATCCCAACGGAACGTGGCTTTCGGGAAAGCCGATGCAGCCCGAGGACGACCACACCGCCGCGGGAACGGATTGTTTCGTCACCGGGAACTCGCCTCCGGGCGCCGATCCCGGTGACAACGATGTGGACGACGGCAAGACGACCCTCGTGAGCCCGCTCTTCGATCTCACCGGCGGCATCATGCCCAGGATCGGGTACAGCCGCTGGTGGGCCAATGCTTTCGGCCGGGGCGGCATCGATGACGAGTTTCTCGTGGAGATCTCAAACGACGGGGGCTCGACGTGGATGGAGTTCGAGAAAACGGCGGGCGGGCAATACAATTTCTGGGAAGAAGTCCTCATTAACGTGGAAGACGTGATCACGCCCACAGACTCCATGCGGGTCCGCTTCGTGGCGGAAGACGCGGGAGCGATCTATCCCAACCAGTCGATCGTCGAGGCCGCTATCGACGACTTCCGTGCGGAGTGCTTCACCGCCCAGCCCGTGCTGACCGTGCTCGGCGATTTCGTCGTGAACAGCGACTTCACGATCAGGATCTCATGGGACGGGGGTGCTTCGTATAAAGTATATGCCTCGCCCAACCTCGGACCCGGAACACCTTACCAGGGCGGAATCTGGTATCTCGATCCCCCGCTCACCTTGCTGAACAGCGGAACGATTCCTTCCGAAGAAACAACCGTTGTGACGCTGACAATCCCCAACAATCCCGGCCTGGTAGGGAAGACTTTCTACTTTCAATCCTACGCCGTTCCCAACGGCGGCGGGACGCCCATGATTTCGAACGTCACGTCTCGAACCGTGGCGCCTTAAAATCCGGGAGAAAGCAGCCGCGATCGGCCGGTCCGCCGCCGGCCTGTCGAGCGGCTTCGCCTGTCAGAAGAACAGGATGTACAGCGCCGCGGTGGCCGCGACAACCACGAACCCCCAGATCTTGACCGAGGGGCTGGGCGTCAGGTCAATGCGCGACGATCTGGGCAGTACGACCGGCGCGGGAAGGGGTTTTATCAGGGTCACGGCCGTCATCCAGGCGACGAGCACGACGAAGGTGATGGCCATGTGGTGCAGAAAGGCCACGTCCGGCATGAGGAGGAGGCAGAGCCCATAGACCGGAATTCCCAGGATCATGGCGCCGATGGCGGCCGCCGGCGGGGCCCGCTTGACGAGGATTCCGTAGACAAACGCGGCCACGATGCCGGGCGAAAAGAATCCCCAGAACTTCTGGATATAGTCGAAAACCTGTTCGCCGCCCACGTCCTTGATGCGCGGGGCCCAGAGACATCCAATGATCACGAACAGACCCGTCATGATCCTTCCGAACCTGACCAGCGACCGGCTCGATGCGTCCTTGCGGAAGTGGCGTTTGTAGAGGTCGATGGTGAAGATGGTGGACGCCGAGTTGAGCATCGAGTCGAGGGAGCTCATCACGGCGCCGAAGAGGGCGGCGAACATGACGCCCCGGAGTCCGGCGGGCAGGATCTCCTTGATGATGTAAGGATAGGCGGCGTCGGCTTTGGGGATCTCGTTGCCGAAGAGCTGCAGGGCCATGATCCCGGGAAAGACGACGATGAACGGGATGAGGAGTTTCATGCCAGCGGCGAAGAGGATGCCCCGCTGCCCCTCGGCGAGGCTTCTGGCCCCGAGCGTGCGCTGGGTGATGAACTGGTTCAGTCCCCAGTAAAAGATGTTGGGGATCCAGAGCCCGCCGATGAAAATGGCGACCCAGGGCATTTCGGAATCGTTCCAGGGCAGGACGGTGTGGAGCTTGTCCCCCGAGTTTTCGAAAAAACTTTCCATGCCGGCGAAGAGATCGCCCCCGCCCAGCAGCCGGAATCCCAGCAGGGTGACGAAGATCCCGCCGAGCAGGAGAGCCGCGCCCTGGATCAGGTCGGACCAGACGACGGCCTTGAGCCCTCCGTAGATCGTGTATGCGCCGGCCAGGATTCCGATCAGCCAGATCCCGAGGGTCATGTCGATGCCGAAGATCGTTTCCAGGGGCACCGCTCCGGCGTAGAGGACGGCGGCAATGGCGACGAATACGTAGGCGATCATCATGAAAACCGCCATGATTCCGCGCGCCGCCGCGTTGTAGCGGTACTCGAGAAACTCGGGGATCGTGTAGATGCCGGACCTGAGGAACCGGGGCAGGAAAAAAACGGCCACCACGACGAGGGTGACGGCGGCCATCCATTCGTAGCTGGCGATGGCGAGACCGAGGGAGTATCCCTTGCCCGCCATGCCGACGAAGTGTTCAGTCGAGATGTTGGATGCGATCAGCGAGAACCCGATCAGCCACCAGCTCAGCCTTCGGCCGGCGAGGAAGTAGTCTTCCGATGTGTCTTCCTTCCGGGAGGCGTAAAGGGAGACCCCGATGACGAAGGCGATGAAAATAACGAAGGCGGAAATATCGAGGGGTGTCAGTTCCAAGGGCTATCGCCTTTCCAAGGGCTCTTCCCTTTCCAAGGGCTCTTCCCTTTCCAAGGGCTCTTCCCTTACCAAGGGCTCTTCCCTTACCGCGCCGAGTCGCCTTTGCTCCAGGTCGTGCCCGGTTTTTCGAGGGAGTAATAGACCTTGATTTCCTCGGTTTCGTCGAAGATCTGGGGCGTGACCTGAACGTCCATTCCGATGGTGATCCCGTCTTCGTCGATCGAGTCGCCGAACCAGGCGAGGAGCCGGCCTCCCTCTTCGAGATCGACCACGCCGATCCAGTAGGGAATCACGTCGTCGAACCCGGTGGGGGCCGCGTCGATGCGCGTCCACGTGTGGAGCGTGCCCTTTCCGCTGTACTCGGTGAACTCGAAATCGCCGCTCATGCATTCGGCGCAGTCGGCCCGCGGAGGGAAGGAGACGCTGCCGCATTTCTTGCACTTCGATCCCATGAGCCTCCCGTCCTTGAGGTGCTGGGCGAAGTCGGTGACCTTGGTGTAGGGCGAGAAGTTGACTTTTCCAAACCATTGAAACATCGATCAATCCCTCCTGTAAACATTGACGAAGCAGTACTGTCCGATGCCGCCCACGTTGTGCGTCAGCCCCACGTCCGCGTCGGGCACCTGGCGCTCGCCGCAATCGCCCCTGAGCTGGCTGATGACCTCATAGGCCTGGGAAACGCCGGTGGCGCCGATGGGGTGCCCCTTGGCTTTGAGCCCGCCGTCCACGTTGACGGCCACGCCCCCGCCGTTTACGTAGGGGAGCTTCTCGCTGATGTAGGGTCCGCCTTCCCCCTTCTTGCAGAACCCGAGATCCTCGTAGGCCATGATCTCGGCCACGGTGAAGCAGTCGTGCACCTGGGCCACCTTCACGTCGCCGGCCGTGACGCCGGCCATTTCGTAGGCTTCGGCCGAGGCGTCGACGGCCGAGGGGAGACCCACGAGGTTGGGCCGGCGGAGGACCGACATGCTCGCCGTGGCGCAGCCCACGCCGTCGAGCCAGACCGGCTTGCCGGCGGCCTTGGCGCGCTCTTCCGAGGCCAGGATCACGCAGGCCGCGCCGTCGGCGTTGGCGCAGCAGTCGTAGACCTTGAAGGGCGCGGACACGTCCTCCGACGCGAGGGCCTTCTCCATGGTGATCTCTTTCTGGAAGAGGGCTTTCTTGTTTCGCGCGCCGTAGTAGTGGTTCTTGACGGCCACGCCGAGAAGCTGCTCCCGCGTTGTGCCGAACTCGTGCATGTGGCGCTGGGCGAACATGGCGTAATAGGCCGGGAACGTTGTGCCGAAGACCGATTCCCACTGCACCTCGCCCACGCGGCCCATGAGAGCCAGGATTTCCGGGGTGGAGAGCTCGGTCATCTTCTGGCAGCCGATGACGGCGACCACGTCGTGAACGCCGGCCTTGATCGACATCCAGGCGGTCCGCATTGCGGCCGATCCCGAGGCGCAGGCCACCTCGGTCAGCCACGTCGGTTTCGGATTGAGGCCGAGGTACTCCTGAACGACTCCGGGAAGCGATCTCTGCTTGTGATACTCGGGAACCGATCCAATGACCGAAGCATCGATCTCCTCGCGGCTGATCCCGGCGTCCTCGACGGCCTGGCGGAAAGCTTCGAAAGCGAGCTCCTGTACGGTGGCGTCACTCCGCCGGCCGAAAACACCGTGTCCGATACCGATCACTCCGACTCGTGTCATTACTTTTCTCCTTTGACGACCCTTTGTGTCCCCCT